>QWHO01000479.1 GCA_021404945.1 bacterium CPR1 | reverse complement strand
GAGTGCGAGGTGGCTCAGGCAAAGGCAACTTGCCGAGCCCAAACTTGATCGAGATTTCCCACACGCTGGCAAGTGACAAAAACAGCCTGGAACCGACATCCTCAAGAAGGTCTCGCACAGGTCCCGGCTTGATTTTTCGGGAATCAAAGTTCATCCAGAGCCACACCCCCGTATCGAGCAGGATGGGCTTCAAGGCATCAGGTCGCCCCAGACCTCGGGGGGAAGGGGAGCGTCGAAATCATCCGGCACTTCGATGATGCCATCATCGCGCCCCAAGATTCGCTTTCGCTTCTCTGGCACCACCGCCACGAGGCGAGCCACCGGAGTCCCGGCTCGTGCGATCACCACGTCTTCTCCTGCTTCCACTTGGGCCAGAAGCTGAGAAAGTCGAGTTTTCGCCTCGTGGACGTTCACTGTGATCACAGGACTAACCTAGCAGGATTAATTAGCTAAGTCAAGGAAGTTGTCGAATCCAGGCCTTTTCCCCATGGAAGTTCCCCGGGTAAGAGCGACGCTGCCTTCCGGCTTCGTGCGGGTTCGGGGAACCTGTAAGCCGATGATACCTGATTCCGCCGAGATCTTCGGTGAGGTTTTCCCGCAGGGCCCTACTCGATGAGGCTCAAAGGGTGCACTTGATGGACTCAATGAATGCTTTCACGGCGGGCTCCTTCGGGTTCTTGTGCCCCCATGCCGTCCGCCGAAAAGGTCGAGACATCGTGGGCGGCGCTGAAGGGCAGCGTGACGTGAAAGTCCTTGTCGGGAGTGAAGCAGGTCCAGGAGCTGGCCAGGGCCAGCAAGAGGGACAGGAGAAGGGGAGCAAAGCGCGTCATCGGGCCTGGTTCGTTCTCGAGTCCCAGGCCCCTGGCGACGATGCTATTTGCCTGGATGGGCAATAGCTGCCTCAGTCGTCCATCCCGGTTGTTTCGATGCCAGGCTCGCCTTTGCCGGCCAGGTCGCTCGGTTCAATGAGCGATGGGAAGGCTCTCCAGCCACGGCAGCAGAAATCCCTCCCCATGAGGAACGTTGTCTCGCTCCTCCTGTGGCTGGCTCTGGTCTTGCCAGTTCTCACCCAGATGCCCCCCGTGCCGCCCGGCCCTCGGGTCAACGGGGTGCTCACCACGCGGGTGGATCCGGCCGACCCCACCGTGACCCTGGACTGGGACGTGGGCGACATCGCCGAGGTGACGGGCATCGACTGGGAGATCCTGGACCGGCCCTTCTCCGACGTGCACCCCATCACACTGACCGACGAGCCCCTGCGACAGGGCAGCTTCGAGGGCAAGAGCGGCCACGGGCCCATCGACCTCAAGGGTCTGCCCGATGGCACCTTCTACATCCGCTACATCGGCAAGAAGGGCAAGCGCGAGGTGACCCTGGCCAGCGAGGCGGCCCGCTTCGTGATCATCGCCGGCCATCGCGCCGGACCGAGCACGGGAGGGCCGGGACCTTCCGGTCGCCCCACCGGAGGTCCCGTGAGTCCCGCAGGCCCCGGGCCGGGAGCCACCGGGCCTCCCCTGCGGCTGGTGCCCGACTCCATCAACCTGCCGGTCAACTCGGTGCAGAAGTTCTGGCTTCCCCCCGAGCTCAAAGGGGTCACCGCTCTCTCCTGGGAGGTGGACGGCGGACCGGGCGAGGTCGATCCTACCGGCGTCTATCGCGCTCCGGCCGTCGTACCGGGGGGCGGCCTGACAGCCCCGGTCAAGCTGGTGGCTCGCCTGTCCGACGGGCGGACAGCCACGGCTGACATCATGCTGCTCTGCCCTGTGCGCTTCCTGGGGGTGGAGCCCTCGGGCTCGATCAAGGCTGGCAAGACGTTGCAGTTCCGCGGGATGGCTGAGGGGATCACCACCAGTGTGCCCACCTGGACGCTGGTGAGCGGACCGGGCCAGCTCAAGGAGAACGGAGTCTACACCGCTCCCAGGCAGGTCGATTCGCCCCAGCGGCTGCGGGTGCGCATCAACTGGCCCGGGGTGTGCAAGCCCACCGAGGTGGAGCTCACTGTCATACCGGGAGACAAGTAACCCGGTTTGGGGTTACAATGGGCCGATGGCACAGAGGTGGGATCTGTTCGATGTCCACGCCGGGCTCGTCAGCATGGAGGAATACCTGCTGGAACGCCACTGCGAGGAAGACCTCAAGACGGTGGTGGAGATACCGGCCGAGAAGTGGGTGGAGTTTGTCAAGCCCCCTCCCCCCCCGCCCGAGCCGCCGCCGCGTCGACTCGTGCCCGAGATCAGGGTGGTCGAGCAGGAAGAGCCGAAAGAGCCCGACGTGCAGGACCTGATCGAGAACTTCCACAAAGCCGCCCGTGATTGGGAAGAGCGTAACCAGTAGCTGACCGGCGGCTACCGGCTCGTCACTCTTGACAGCTCAAGTGCTGTCTGGCTCGCCCTGGCACAGCTTGTGCCATCACCCACAGTTGGCACATTCAGGCGGCAGCCGCGCTCGTCTGGCTCCGCCTCATCGCGGGACGCGACGTTCTATCAGGTCGAGTCCGGTTTACATTTCGGCAACCTCGCGCGGTGGGTCGCTCCTTATGCTGAACCAACCATGCGCATCTCCCCCCACCTGCCCGTGCGTTCAGCCCGCCGGGCCCCGGCCCTGGCTGCGCCACCTCTGGCTTCGGCGCACACCCGTCCGGTCGCGCCACGTCCGGTGGACGCGCGGGCCGAGCGCATCGAGCACTGGCTGCGGGGGGTGCAGGAGGGCACCCTGGCCAATCTGCGCGGAGCGGCCTCGGCCTACGCCGGGCAGATGGTCGGCATGGCCGTGGGGGCGGTCCTGTTCGCGCCGGCGGCGGTGGCCACCGGCAATGTGTTCGTATTCTTTGGAGGCGCTTCGCTGCTTGGCTGTGCGGGGGCCTACGCGGGTTACCAGATTGATCGCAAGCAAGCCCAGCGCCAGTCCGGCCCGGACCGCCTCACCGGGGCAGCCCTGGCAGCGGGAACGGCCGTCCAGGCCCTGCCAAAGTTTGCTTATCCCTCGCTGCTGGGAGCCTCTACAGCCGATCGGGCCGTCATCATGGGAGCTCTGGACAAGATGCCGATGGGCTCGGTGACCAGCCTGTCTCACGTGCAGGTCTTGAGCGATCTGACCAACACGGGCGCTTCGGGGATGGCCCTGCCCGCGTTCTCGCAGAACGGCGTGCTGCTCGACCGCGAGTCCCTGCACTACTGGGGCTGGGGGGAGGAGCTGGTGGCCCACGAGGTGGGCCACACGCGCGACTTCGACCGGGTGGGCTATGGCGTATTCGGCGGGCACAGCCTGCTCGGGCCCTTTGGAAGAGCGCCCTACATCACCTCTTACGCCGGCACCAACCGCCTGGAGGACTTCGCCGAGACCCACGCCCTCTATCACACCGGCCAGCGCTCCTCGATGGAGGCCCGCACCCCGGCCAAGCTGCAGGCCATGGAGGCGCTTCACCAGCAGGGACTGGGCGAGCGCTTCGCCGAGCGCCCCGAGGTGCGCCAGGCAGGCCGGGACCTGGGTCGGGCCCTGGAAGCGGTGCCCTACCTGCGCCAGGGTCTGGAGCTGGCCGGGGGGCTGGTAGCTCCAATCCAGGTGCGTCGCGGGGCGCGCAAGCTCGAGGACGGGTTCCTGCGCGGCGACGAGGCCCAGAAGTTCCACGGCAAGATGAACCTGGCCAGCGGGCTTATGATCCTGGCTCCGGCTGGGCCGGTGGGGGCCCTGATCACCTCGGCCACCCACGCCGTGGTAGGCGGCCTGGTGCAGGACGGCAAGCTCTCCCTGGAGCGGGCCAACTCGATCGGGAATGGGGCTCTGGCCATCGCCGCCGGACCCCTCGGAATGGTGGGGAGCGCCGTCATCGGCGAGCTGTCGGCTGGCGGGGTGAGCATCCAGCGAGCTTCCTACCAACCGGGCGAGCATCCCACCGGCAAGCCCGATCCGTCCAGGCCCGGCGCACTCCCCTGGCTGGCGGCCGGGATCAGCGGCGGGATCGGCCTGGGAGCGACGCTCGGCGCCCTGACCGGCGGGGCCCTGGGAGCGGTCAGCGGTATGTTCTGGGGGCCCCTGGCGGGCACCGCCCTGGCTCTGGGAGCCTTCGCCTTGACCCGTCCCGAGCCGGTACCCGGCAAGCTGGATCTGACCCGCGATGATCGGATGTACCTGGCCCGGGTGATCGGGGGAGGGGCTCTGGGCGGCACGCTCGGGGCGCTGGGTGGGGGAGAGCTGGGAGGCCTGGCCGGGACCGCCGCCGGAGGCGCCATGCTCGGCCCGGCCGGGGCCGTCACCGGGGCCTGGGTGGGACGCTTCGCCGGCATGATGCTGGGCTCGCTGGCCCTGGGACGCGCCGGCGCCTGGGCCGGCCGCAAGCTCGACGACGCCTTCTGAGCTTGCCGCCCGCCCACCACGAACACACGTTCCGGGCTCCGGTCCGGGGACGGATCATGATCCGCTTTCGAGCCCGATCACGACGAACGCGCGTTCCGGGCTCCGGTCCGGGGACGGATCATGATCCGCTTGCGAGCCCGATCACGACGAACATGCGTTCCAGGCTC
>QWHO01000478.1 GCA_021404945.1 bacterium CPR1 | reverse complement strand
GAGAGCTCCCTCGGCGACCTGCTCGAGCTCGCCGTGGCGCTTGTCCTCGGCGGGCAGGTCGCTTGCCTGGCTGCGGGGAGCGACGGCCAGAAGCTGGCGGCTGGGGCACTTGTCCAGCGGGTCCAGGGTTTGCCAACGCTGCTCGAGCTCGTCTGGCGTGACGTGCTCGACCCGACCCCAGGGATTATGCACGGTCCAGCCCGTGACCTGACCCGAGGCATCGGCGCTGTAGCCGGACACGACCACGTCATGGAAGTACTTGTCGCCTGGCTTCAGAACGGTACTGATGGTGGAGGGAATGCCCAGGTCGATCAACTTCTTGAGCTCATCCTGGGTGGCGTGGTTGACCAGGCTGGTGGCATATCCCAGAGACCGGGCGTAATGACCCATGCCGATAAGCGTCTGCCCGTCAAGGTGCAGAACTTCACGGCGCTGGTCGATATCCAGGGTGACCACGTCTCCATCGCAGCCGACTTCCAGGTGATGACCCGCCACTTCGAGTTTGACGGCCTTGCGCTGGAACTGAATGGAGTCGAAGGGATTGATGACATCCGCGATCTCGTCCTTGCCGCGCGCAGGGTTGGCGGCGTCGCGCAGGTTCCAGTATTTGAGCACCATGGCCAGGCAAGTGGCACCGCACTGGTTGCGCTCCTGACGCAGCAAGGGCACGTCGAGCTGGCTCGAAGTCTGGGAAAGGGTCGTCGAATCGAGCGGATCGCCCACGGATGAGGCCGTGGCCAGAGTCACAGGCCCCGCCCATCCCCGGAAGAACGGACCTGCCAGAGACACGCTTGTCATGCGGGTTCAATGTAGGCCTTCTCTGGTCAGAGCTGGTTAAAGGCAAGTTAAAGGTTAACCAGTTGGGGAGTCCAGGAAACCCCGTTTGACGGTTTTGAGGACCCGCTTCTCGAGCTTGTCCAGGGACTTGGAGGTCATCTTCTCCCATTCCAGCGTGTCATCGCGAGCAAGAATCGGCTTGGACCAGCCTTCTCCGTTGCCGAATGCAGGCTGAACCTGACAGGCTTCCCACCGAAGCACCTTCAGGTGATACTCTCTGGTCGAGCGGGACCGGTAGAATTCGACCCGAAACATCCACGGCTCGGAGCCTTCACGAACACTCTGGATGGGGGCGAGCTCGATGGTCTTGACGAGATCGAAAACTTCCAGATTTGGTTTGCTCACCCCGGCCTATTCTTGCCTCAGGCAAAATTACTTTTCGTCAATCCAGTTTGACCTGGTTCCCAAGAGCACGATCAAACGAAGGTGAAGGCCTGGGTGAGCCGACCGCCCTTAGTGTCGGTTCCATCGGCTGACTTGGCCTGGCCGTACCCATCGGTCTTGGTGCCATCGTCGATGTAAACAGCGTGCTTGCCGTTCCAGGCCACCACAGCCTCCTGGCCCTTCTCATTGGGATTCACGTCTCGGATCTTGCTGCCCAGGCCCAGCCACTTGGCAACCTGGCGGGGATCTTTCCCCTTGCCCAGGCTGGAGAGGGCCGACTCGAAGTTGCCACCGTTCTCCTTGGCTGCCTGCTTGCCGATGACGGCATACATCAAGATGGCCATCGACTTGGCTTCGCTGGGCTTGCTGCTCTTGAATTTGGCGTGCTTGGCGGCAGTGGCCAGGTCGGCCTTGCTGACCTGAACGCTCCCCCCATCTTGCAAAGTGACGTTGTAGCCGTCGCCCGACTTGGTGACCGAGTTGAAGACCTTGCCCTTGTACTTGTCCATGGCGGCTTTAATCACCGCAATGGAGGCGCAGTTGCCTTCCTGGCTCTGGGCAAACTGGTCGAAAATGTGGTTGAAGGATTCCTTGCCATCGGCCCCGGTTGGCCCCGCCCCGGCCCCGGGGGCCCCGCCGCCGCTCTGACCGCCACCGGTATCCGAAATCGCCTTTTCGAGCATCTGCTCGTCTTCCGGGCCCCACTGGCCCTCGCCGCCCATCGGGGCCGCGCTCTGGGGCCCGCCGGCAGGGGAGGCGCTCTGGGGCCCGTTGGAGCCGTTGCTGTTGGCCGGGGCCAGCCAGCTCAGCATGCTTCCCAGGTTGGGAACCGCGCCGTTTGAAGGCGCTTGCGACAGACTCGTGTCACAGTTGCCGCTGCAGCATCCGGTGCTGCAACCCGAGGCGGTCTGATTACCCTGCAGTCGGGCCAGGGCCGAGCCCAGGCCGGACAAGTTGAGATTGTTGAGCGCACCCGGGTCGCCGGTCTGAAGAAGAGCCTGAATCTCCCGCACGTCGTTGAGCATTTTCGATCCTCCTGAAGCCAGGATAGAGCAAAGGTCGAGTTCTTGACCCGGCCCAGTTGTTTCGGTAGTGTTTCCTTTGTGGCCGGCATGTGAACGATTGCTGCCTGAATGAAAGGGCCCCGGTTGCCCGGGGCCCGTCGACCCTTGCCGCCAAGAGGGTCAGTCGCGACTGATCAGAGCAGGCTCGGATGCCGGCTGCACGCCAGACGTAGCACCAGGAAGTTGGTGGTAGCTCCAAAACGGTCCTGTACCAGCACCAGCCCCTTGCTGGCCCAGGCACCAGAGTGGCGACGCCCAGGGCGATCAGGGGAGCCGGCAGACATGGAAACACCCGCGTGTCATAAAGAAGGTGGCCAGGCCGCGGGCGATGGCGAAGAGGTTCAGCTCGCCCAGATTGGCCAGGATACCACTGATTTTGGAGAAGAAGGTGGGCCCGAGTTTGGCTTTCAATCCAACGTGACGCTAACCACTCGAGGAACGGGAGGTGCCCGGGTGCCAGGAACTGGAGCGCTGAGACCTTGGGAGCCCGGATCAACAGGTCGGGCAATTCTTTAGGGAACTTTCAGCGTCCGAAAGTAGGCTGGCTGGGATGCAAGTGATCCCCACTCGCGCCCAGGCCCTGCGCGCCCTGGAGTCGCGCCGAAACCAGCTGCTCGTCGAGGATAGGCCCGAGGAGGCCGGTCAGGTCGAGAAAGACCGCCGGCTGATCGCCCGCGCCCCCGGCGAGGACCTGTACCAGATGGCCCAGCTCTCTCAGCAGCGAACCCGAAGTCTGCAGAGCTCGGTATTGGCGAGGGATGCCCGGGCCGGCTGGCCCATGGGACCGATTGGATTGGGACTGGGCCTGCTTGGGGGAGGGCTGGGCGCGGCGGTTGGTGTGACTCTCGAGAGCCTCAATGCCCCCATCGAGATCGCTCTGCCTGTCGGGTTGGTGGCCATTTTCGGCGGCATGGGTCTGGCTTTGATCCCCGAGATCGCGCATCGGCGGGGCGAGCGGGCCGCCGAGACTTCTCAGGCTATCGAACGCAATTTTAGCTTTATCCAGTCCTTCACTCCGCCCGAGCAAGGAGCTGGCCAGCTGTCCATGGCCAGCTTCTTGCGCCTGGCCGCCCAGCGCGAAGGCGAATTGCTCAGTGAAGGGCACCCACTGCGTGCTTCTGATCTCAAGCTTGTGTCTCAGAGCCTTCAGAGCCTGAGCTGCGCAAGCCTCGAAGAAGGCCTGGACGAGGTCTTCCGGCGGGCCCAGGATGGGCCCGACGAGAAGCGTTGGAGCACTGTTTTGACCATCGTCCAGGACTCGCCCGACGTGCTCAGCCTGGTGCGGTCTATGGTCGAGGTGGATAATCTGGCGGGTGGGTTGGATGGGCGCGGTGGCGCCCTGGAAATGCGCCCGGACGCCATTCGCATCGGCTCGGTAGTACTGCGCCCGAAGGTCACCAGATAGTTCGCGAGCGCGTCAGGCCTTGACGGGTGCCTCCTTCTCCAGAACCCGCTGCACAGCTGGACGCGTCTCCATGCGGTGGCGGAACTTGACCAGATTGGGCCAGCGGCCCAGGTCGATCTTCACGTAACCGTTCAGCTCCCCCTTCTGATTGGCTTGAAACAAGTTCACGGTAGGTAGACCGCTTCTTTCATCATTGGCACGAGTTCAAGGACGGCAAGATCACCCGACTTTAACTGCAGATCGAGGTCGTTCTAATCCGCGCCAGGATGGCCAGGCTTCTCCAACGCGGCACGAACTGCGAGCACTCGAAGACTGCGAAGACTAACAGCAACTACCAGATGCGCTGGAGGCCATAGGGCTCGAACCACGGGTCGATCGAGAGCACGGGCAGTCTCTCCTCGGCGGCCTGGGCGGCCAGCATCCGATCGAACGGGTCCCGGTGGTGGAGCGGCAGCATCTCGAGCCGCAGGCAATGGGAGCGGGAAATATCCAGCCAGATCACGTTCTGAGCGTCGAGCTCACGGTAGACCTCCAGCAAAGGTTTCGGCAAAGAAAGCTTGCCCAGCTGAGTTTTGATGGCCAGCTCCCAGCCCGAGGCCGCGCTGAAGAAGGCGTCGGTGGCGTCGTCGCTCAAGAATCTCAGGCAGGTTTTCGAAAGCTTGCCCGGCTCGAACAACCACCAGAGCCATGAGTGGGTATCCACCAGTACCTTCACTGCATATAATCCTTCCCCCCCCCTGTGCTAAGATGGGGTGAGACACGGTGAGACCCTGGAATTAGTGTAGAGCTCTCGCCCACCCCGCGCTGGTGGTGGGGAGAGCGGAGGGCCCGGGTGCGCGAGCA
>QWHO01000477.1 GCA_021404945.1 bacterium CPR1 | reverse complement strand
GATGGCCCTGAGCGATCAGATGCAGGCCCAGACCATCCAGACTCAGATGATGGCCGACACGCAGAAGCAGCAGGCCGAGCGCTGGAAGATTCTGCGCGAAACGCAGACCAAGATCTTCGAAATTCAACAGGACGTCACGGTCAACCAGGCCAAGACGCAGGACAAGATGTTCAACAAGTGGAGCGACTACATCAAGAGCTAAACTTCGTCGCACGAACCGTGCCAGGTAACGTGCCATTTCCGGCTGCACGATGCCCAGCCATGCTCCGGGGCGTCCGGGGTTTTAACATTTATCGGATTAGCCAGCTGTTTACAGTTTGGAAATAAACTCGACGTTTACGCCTCCAGCGCAGCCTGGTATACTCCACACACCTGGGATAAAGGAGCGAACTTCGTGGCTACAAGTGGAAGTCCCATCAATCCTGCGGTTGGCAATCAGCAAGCTCTGGTCAAGCGCACCGAGCACGTTGGCCAGGCTGCGGTCACCGGAACCACTCGCAAAGCGGACGGAACCTCCGTCGAGCAGCGCAATGACGAGGTGACCTTCAGCCACCAGGAGCGCCACGCTGAGCACCTCGAGAATGCCAGTCACCTGGGCCTCACCGGCCAGATGGGCGCCAAGCAGACGCGCCAGGGCGAAGAGTCTCAGTCGCGTGAGCTGGTCAGGCGCGAGGATACCCCTCGGGCCGAATCGGGGGTGCAGGCCGAAGTCCTTGATCCCGAGCAACTGGGTAAGCAGCTGGTCGAGCTGGTCTCGGTGGCCCCGGAAGGCTTCAAGTCCGCCTTTGCGGAGGAAGGAAAGGCTCTGATGGGGCAGGGATTGCCTGGCGGTGCGGCTGCCGGTCAAGCTGCCATCAATGTCGCCTCTGCGCAGCTGAATCAGCTCGAAGGCGACATCAGCACAAACGTTCCTCCGCAACTGGCTAAGAATCCCGCCTTTGGGGATGCTCTGAGCCAGGCATTCGAAGCTGATCGGGCGGCTGGCAAGCAGACGCCAGCGATCGATCTCTTCCGCCAGGAGGCCAGCAAAGAGATCGCCTCTCAACTGGCCAGGGATCCGGACAATGCCGAGCTCAAGGCCTACGGCGACAAGCTCAGCCAGTACGGCCTGATGGAGCAGATCGCGAGCACAGGCAGGGGCCTGGTCTACAGCCTGGGCGGGACTCCGGCCGGGACGAACCTGGTGACGTTGGCCGGAAATGGCGGCGGGCCAGTGGCCCCGGCCGGCAACCAGCTGGTCGGTCAGCAGTCTGGCCTGGCTCTGCAAGGAGCTCAGGCACCGCAACTTCTCGGCTCGACCAATGCACCCGGGCTGCTCTCCTCGCCAGTGGCCGAGGCGCCCGGTGATGGAGGCGGAGCGGTTCCTCCGGGAGGCGGCTCGGGTCTTCCCCCTGGCGGGGGTGGGGGCGCAGTTCCTGGCGGCAGCGCATTTGTCCCTGGAGGAAGTGGCATCCCGCCCGGTGGGGGCGGTGTTCCGCCCGGCGGGAGCGGGATCCCGCCCGGTGGGGGCGGTGTTCCGCCCGGCGGGAGCGGGATTCCTGGAGGTCCCGGTGGTCCCGGCGGCCCGTCCATGTCCGCGGCCGACCAGGCTCGCCGGATGCAGCAGATCCTTCAGGACCAGGAGGGGGCTCGCGACATCTGGATGCAGATCTGGGCCGAACGGCAGAAGCATGAGGCCGAGCGCTGGAAGATCATGAAAGAAACCATGGACTACTGGATGAAGACCTTTCAGGAGTCGACCGTCAACCAGGCCATGACCATGCAGCGCGTCAACGAGATGTGGCATCAGTATTTCCGGAGCTGAATCTCGGAGCTACAAAAGAGCCCGGGCCTCGTCGAAGCCCGGGCTCTTTTTTCATGCCCTCGTCGGGCTACATCATCGTGGAGGCGTCGATGTACATCTCCTCGAGCTTACGTCGGTTCTCGCGGTTGATGCGCATGGCTTCGTTGATGTGGTCGTTGCCCTGGCGAGCCAGCTCGAGTCCCTCCTCCAGGTGAGCCGGGTTGGGGTCTTCCACGAACAGCAGCATGCGCTGAACGCCTTCTGTGTAGAGTTGGATGCCTGAGAAGCCGACCTCGAGCTCCTCGCGGAAGTCCTCCACAGCCTCGGGGGGAATCTCGATCTCGCGGATCTGCTGCTCGCGCTCGTTGAGAATGCGAATGATGCCGTCCAGGAACTCGCCAAGCTCTTCAGCCGACCACTCCCCTTCGGCTGTCTTGCGAGCAGCATCTTCCAGCTGAATCAGGCGCTCATTCACCCGCTCGGGCTCCGGCGCCTGAGCAGTCTCTTGCGGCAGTTGTGCCTTCAGCTTGCTCATGGACGGATCTTGAAGTGTCTGGTCGCCCGCCTGCTCGCTCACGAAGTTCCGTTCCTCCCAAAGGTGATTGCTGGGCCCGCCGGCTGGCTGCTTGCTTCGCTAACAAATCCGGCTGTGCGGCGGGCTTCGGCGAACTTTTTCCAGACTCCTCCAAGGAAGGGAGCCCCTGGCGCCTGTCTAATACAGGACTTGCTGTGTACTCCCGGTCGATGGCCCTGGTTCTCGCCCTGTTTTTGTGTCTGGCCAACTGGCCGGCGAGGGCTCAAAATTATCCCAGCGGCCGTGTCACCGGGCCACCAAATCCCGCCGCCTCCCCACCCCCGGCGGGGTCTCCAATCCCTCCACCGCCTGGTCCGGTCCCGGTTGTTTCCTCCAGTGAAGCTCGTCAACTGGTTGACAATCTCTACACGCCGACTCAGGGATTGCCGATTCGTGACCTGATTTTGGAGATCGAGTGCAGCGAGCTGGTCGAGCAGGATGGGGTGGGAAACCTGCTCCCTTCTGGCACTGACCGGGTTTACTACAAGTTCCCAAACCGACTCCGGGTGGATACCGTGTTCCACGAGCCAGGCACGCAGCTCGATGGCAAACAAGCGGTCATCATTCGCGATGGCAGCAACATGTGGATGTTCATCTCCATGGGGCAGTACCCCGTCAAGAAGGGGGCCGATACTCAGCAGCCCAGCTTGCAGCTGCCCTTCAGTCTACAAAAGTATCCGCACGACGCCAATGACGACTATAAGCTGGTGGGCTCGGAGTCATTCGAGGGTATCCCCGTAAAGGTCGTGGAGATCTCCAATCCGGAGCACCCCGAGCTACCGACCCGGGTCTGGATCGACCCGGCTCGCCGTGTGCCCCTGCAACTCGTCGTCAAGGTCAAAGGCGAAGCTTCCAGCGGGCCGGGGGAAAAGAAGGTCGTCTACCGCGACATCAAGCAACTCGAGGACGGCCGCTATCTCCCCATGCGGCTTGAGATTTACGTCGACCAGGTTCTGCGTCAGGCACGCGTTTATCGCGGGGTCAAGGTGAATGCAGGCCTTCAGGACAGTCTATTCGAGCCCATGAAGGGGTTGCTCAAGTAGCTGATGCGCTCGCCCAGAATGTCGTGCTACACTCCCGCGCGTTGATCGGTGCAGAATGAGAACGCGCGGCGAGTGTAGACAATCTGCTGAACGGCGCCGCACGAATTCCTGAAACGTTCAACGCGCGGCGCCTTAGAGGTCCAGCCGCCTACAATCTCTTGTTGTAGTTGCGGAGGCGGGGGTAGGGCCCCCGAGAGCGCGCCTCCTCCGACACTCCATGGGGGGGGTGTGGCCGGACTTCTAACTGGGGCCCTGGTAGCCCGCCTGGTAGAGAAACTCTCCCATGCTCTCGAGGTAGGTGCGATAGTTATTGAAGTTCATCGCTACCGCATCGTTCATGAGGCTATCGGCCTGGGCGGCCAGAGCCAGCACCCTTTTGAGCTCGCCGGAGTCAACCGTGTCGAGCCAGATTCGAAATCCGGCCAGGGCCTCGAGATAGGCTTGCAGGCCTTGACGCCCGGTGCGCAACTCTTCCTCGACCATCGGCAAGGAGTCGGAGTCGAACTGATCGTCGGCCGCCTGGCCTAAAATGGTGCGGATGGTGCGCTCCTCTTCGGCCAACCTGGCTTCCAGATCGAGTCGCTCGATGTCTCGGGTTCGGTACTCGAGCGACCAGCGGTTCAGCAAGGCCGTCTTTGTCTGGACCCGAGGAGGGGCTTTGCGTGCCGGCAGGTCCGCTCCACAGTGTTCGCACTGATCCTGAGGCTTGCTCAGGTTCAGGCACTGGTAACAGAGCAACATCGCAGCGCCTTTCTACACTTGGCGAACAGTTCCCCCGGGCCTGGGCTTGCTTTGAAGGCCATTCTAGCAAAATGACCTGGCCAGCAGGCGGTCAGGGTACCTGACCGACACGGCTCTCCGGTTTCGATAGGAAGCGAGGAAACGGTTCCTTCTGAGCCCTGGAGAGCCTGAGTCGGGAGGGAGGACTCTTGCCGCTGGGCACGAAGGGAGACCATAACGAGGGGGAATCTTTTTCAATTGCTGGCCGCGCGCTTGTGATTGAGATTCAAGAAAGGCAGGTGTTTCTTTGAGGATCAATGTCCGCCTCAAGAATGCCGTCATGGTGCTGGGATTGCTGGCCCTGATGGCTCCGGCCCGGGCCGAAATACTCTACTCGGTTCGCGCCACCGACACTCTGACCAGGATTGCCAATGCTCACAG
>QWHO01000476.1 GCA_021404945.1 bacterium CPR1 | reverse complement strand
GGTCTTTATGCCTGCTGGGGCAGCGGGTGACTTCGAGCTCAAAGTCGACAGCTATTTCGGCCAGCCAGTGCCGGTGGGCACTCCGGGCCTCTACGCCGAGATCTCCAACCAGACCGGAAAGAGCGTCCAGGGCCGTCTGGAAGCGCGATTCCCAGACGGGGAGCTGGCCGGTTGGGTGGAGCTGGAGCTGCCGGCCGGCTCGCGTCGCCACACCGATCTCCGCCTCAGCCTGCAGCCTCGCCATGATCGCCTCAAGCTCGATTTCAAGCTGCTGGTCGAAGGCCGGTTGCGGGCGGTCCAGAGCCTTGAGATCCGCTATCTGAGCAATGCCACCCTGGTGCTCAGCCCCGAGCCGAGCCTGCTGGGGCTGGTCAACGCACACGAGTTGCGCGTCAATCAGCTGGCCACCAGCCGGGCCGTACTGCGCGCTCCGGAGAGCTCGCGCGCCTACCTGGGGGCCTCCCGGGTGGTGCTTCACGACCGGGCCCGGCTGGCTTTGAGCGAGTTGCAGATGGCCGCTCTGGCTGACTTCGCGCGCTCGGGCGGTGAGCTTGTCTTCATCGCCAGCGGCGACCCGAACGAGTACCGGGGCACGCCGCTGGAAGCCTTCTTCCCCATGCGGCCGAGGAAGGCGGTGAAGCTGAAAGCCGGTTACGAGCTTCTGACCGGGAGCCTTCGCTCTGGCGATGCGGTGCTCGTCATGCGCGAGGGGCATCCGCTCATGATAGTGGCAGGTCGTGGATTGGGCCGGGTCTACCTGATTACCGCCGAGATGACCCGTCCCCAGCTGTTGGGGGAGAAGACCAGCTTCGCGCTGCTCGACCGCATGTTCGCCGGGGGGCCCAACGAATGGCCGCGCTGGCAGCCGCAAGAGTTGTGGGGCCTGAGCCACGCCGATCGCATCCGCTACCCGGCCATCGCGCTGGCGCTGGGCAGCTACTTTCTGGCGGCCGGGCCACTCAACTTCTGGTTCCTGCGCAAGCGCCAGCGGCGGGTCTGGGCGCTCGTCACCTTGCCCCTGCTCTCGCTCACTTTTTCCGCCCTGATCGTGCTTTACACCGCCCAGACGCGGGGGTTCGAGCCCCGTCTCGAGCAGTTCGGGCTGCTCCGGTTGGAGAGCGGACAGATCCGCGGGCTGTACGAGGCGACCATCTTCCTGGACACTCTCTGGGAGGGGCGCTACACCCTCGAGTGCGGCGCCGAGGCCGACCTCAACGCCGCCGGCAGTTACTACGGCGAGGACCTGATCGCCCCAGAAACCGGCCTTTGTAACGGCCGCCTGGAGATGCGCGATCTCAGGCTCAACGCCTGGTCGGGCACCACCTTGCTGCTGACCGAGAGCTGCCCCCTGCCGGGACCGATCACCCTCGAGCTCGAGCGTCAGGGAGGCCGACTGGTGGGCCACGTTCAGAACGACTCGGGGCTCACCCTGCAAGAGTGCCAGTTCTCCGACCGAGGCCTGGCCAGCGAGCTCTTCCGGCTCGAGCCAGGCCGAAAAAGCATCGCGATGGCGCTCTCGAAAGCTCACCCTCGGGATGTCTCCGATCAGCGTCGAGTGCTGCGCGACACAATACACCGGGGCGGGGGGCTCTGGCTGACGGGCTTTCTTGCCCAGTCTCCCGATCCGGTGACCTGCCAGGGGGTCGGCCGGCGCCATGACCACAGCCTCATAGCGGTTCTGCTCCGATGA
Organism: bacterium CPR1; assembly: GCA_021404945.1. GTDB lineage: Bacteria > Vulcanimicrobiota > Xenobia > Xenobiales > QWHO01 > QWHO01. The sequence continues at coordinate 6,374 of QWHO01000476.1, read as the reverse complement.
TCGAGCTGGTCGCGGTAACCCATCGCTACGGCGAGCAGGTGGCATTGGACGCGCTCAGCATGCGCATCGAGCCTCAGGATACCTTCGCCTTCATCGGTCCCAACGGAGCCGGCAAGACCACCACGATCCGTATCCTCGCCACTCTGCTCGAGCCAACCGAAGGTGAGGCCTCTGTCGCTGGGATCTCGGTGCGGGAGGAGCCCGAGAGGGTGCGCCAGGTCATCGGTTTCATGCCTGACCAGTTCGGGCTCTACGACGGCCTGAAAGTCTGGGAATACCTCGATCTCTTCGCCGAGCTGCACGGCTGCGCCTCGGCCCGCCGCCAGCGCTTGATCGCCGACGTGCTCGAGCTGACCGACCTGGGGGAACGTCGCGAGGCCTTCACCGAGCACCTCTCCAAAGGAATGCGCCAGCGACTCTGCCTGGCCCGCACCCTGCTGCACGACCCGCAGGTGCTGATTCTGGACGAGCCCGCCTCGGGCCTGGATCCGCGGGCCCGCTCCGAGCTCAAGGAGCTGCTACGCGAGCTGCGCCGCATGGGCAAGACCATCCTGGTCTCTTCTCACATCCTGCCCGAGCTGGCCGACTTCTGCACGCGGGTCGGCATTCTCGAGGAAGGCAAGCTGGTGGCTTTCGGCACCCTGGAGGAGGTGCTCCACCGGGCCGCTTGCGAGGGCTATCATCTGCGGGTGCTGGGCTCGGCCCAGCGTGCCTCCGAGCTCTTGCTGGCGTCCGGCGCCGAAGATCTCAAGTCCGGGGAGGAGGGGCTCTTCTCCTTTCGCCTGGCGGGCGGACCCCAGGCCGCGGCGGCCCTCCTCAAAACTCTGGCTCTGGAGGAGCTCGAGCCGTGCGAGCTGGTTCCCATCCGGACCGACCTCGAGAGCGCCTATCTCTCCCTGACCCGGGGAGGAGCGAGCGAGTGAAGACGATCTGGCTCAAGAATCCCCTGTTTCGCAAAGAGCTGCGCATCGGCTTGCGGGAGAAGAAGTTCGTCTGGATGCAGGTGATCTACCTGGCCCTGGCCTGCGGCGTCACCCTCTTCTCGCTGCGTAATCTCGACCACCAGAACGACTTCTGGTCGCTGCGCATGGAGGCTTCTCAACTGGTGGGGGTGCTGATCCTGCTGCAATCGGCCGTGCTGTTGCTGGTCACCCCCGCTTTCTCCAGCGGCGCTATCAGCGGCGAGAAAGAGCGCAACAGCCTGGACCTGCTGCTGGTGGGGGGAGCCAGCCCGGCCCAGATCGTGGCCGGCAAGCTGCTGCACGCCCTGCTTCTCTCCTTCCTCTTGCTGCTGGGCGGTCTGCCCATGGGCGTCTTGAGCCTGGTGCTGGGAGGCGGCACCATCCAGGGGCTTGGCCTGACCGCCTTCATCCTCTTCTGGCTCACCATCTTGCTGGTGCAGTTCGGTCTCATGCTCTCGGCTCGCGAGAGGCGCAGCGGTTACGCTACCACCCAGACCTATGCCAGCCTTGCCGTAGGGTTCCCCATTCTCCTCTGGCTCATGGCCGCAGTGCCCTGGCTCAGCTCGCTGGTGGAAGCCCTTTTTCAAGATCCCTGGAAGGGCTACAGCTGGCTGGCCTTCAACCTGCTCTGCTTGTCGACGTTCTTCTTCCTCAAGACTCTCAACCATCTCGAGCCCAGGGCCCGCTATCCCCGCCAGATGGGGCTCTTGTTTTTGGGCTGGTATGCGGTGGACGTAGCCTGCTTCTCCTACTATCTGGGCCAGCACTTCCAGCACGAAAGTGATTGGGCCCAGCTGTGGAGCTGGCTCTCGGCCCTCAACCTGGCCTTGTTGGGCTGCTTTTTGAACCGCCCCGAGTATCGCACCCGGCGCGATCAGCACGAGTTCGAGCGCTATCCAGGGTCGCGCTGGTGGGTTTGGACGGTCCTGTTCTCGCTGGGGATGCTCGCTCTGAATGTGGGGCCGTACCTGGAGGGCGATCAGCCGGCCATGCTGATCTGCCTGAGCGGCACCTCGATCGTGATTTTGTGGTCGACCTCGGCAGTGGTGCGGGCCGTGGCTCAGGCCTTGCCCCGCGTCCCCTTCCGGCTGGTCTATTTCTTCTGGTTGGCCCTCGTGTTCGGCACCCCGGCCATTGGTCTGCTGCTCTCCTTCGGCCGCCCCTGGGCACCCTGGTGGAGCCTGGTGCACCTGTCGCCCATGTACAGCCTGGTCTCGGTCACCGCCGCCTCGCCCGAGGTGCCCTTTGGCTACTGGAACGGGAAGATGGTGCTCCTGGGCGCGCTCTGTCCGACCACCTACCTGATCGTGACCCTGCTCGTCTGTGTGCCGGCGCTGGCTCTGAGCAGGCGACGCCGAGGTTAGTCAACCGGGATAGACGACCTCACGCAGCTTCCTGGCATCCTGCTCGGGCCAGGAAGTGTTGATGTACATTCCCGTGCCGAGCTCGAAGCCAGACATCTTGCTCAGCCGGGGCACGATGGCCAGATACCAGTGGCAGTACTCAGCCCGAAGATGCCCCCGGCTGCCGACCCTGAACACCAGGTTGAAGGAGGGATCGCTGAGCGAGCGTTCCAGGCGATAGAGCACCTCGTGCAAGAGTGAGGCCATCGCCGGCAGTTGCTTGGATTCGGCCAGGCTGAAACAGCCCGCGTGGGCGTGGGGGACGATCCACACCGTACTGGGGCGGTAGGTTGCATAGGGCACGAAGGCGGTGAACCCGGGGCGCTCGCCCACCAGGCGCAGGCCCCCGACGCGCTCTTCGTGCAGCACGTCGCACCAGACACAGCGCCCGTGGTCGTCGTAGTAGCGGGCCGCCGGGAGCCGTGGTTCTTGAACAAGCTCACGTAGTCGGTCAGCTTGAAAAGGCGCAGGGCCTGAATGCGCTCATACCAGGCCCGCACCACCGCCTCCACCTCGGCCGGCCGCATGGTTGCCAGAGTGGCGTTGTGACGACGCGATTCGCAGATGACCTCGTGGTGACCCGCCGCTGGCATGCGCCGTTCCAGCAGGTCGCCGGTACGGTCGGCCAGCTCCTGGGGTCGGACGGCGGGAAACTTGTTGGGAAAGCTGCGCACGGTCCACTCTCCGGAGGAGTCCAGGTAGCGCAGCGTCTCACCCGGAGTGCAGGCCAGCTCCTGGCCCGGGCAAAGGGGGCACTCGGGGTCGTGGCCAGGGCGGGGCGGGGGCGGGCTGCGGGGAGGGCGCTCAGGGCGCCCGGGCCGACGCGAGCGCTCGGGGGAGAACAAAATCCATTCTCGGGTGATCGGGTTCTGACGAAACTCGGACACAGGGAGGTGATTCGTTACCAGTGGGTCCCGGGCCTCGCTCCTTGCGAGGGCAGAGGAATGCCCGACTGGAGGCCTAATCAGGGCGAGTGAAAACCCGCACCGCCCTCATATTCGGCTGGTTCTCGGCCTTTCTCTGGAGCCTGACCGAATGGCAGCACTACCAGCTGGTGCTGCAGCTGGATCAGCGCCTCTCCAACCCTCCCGCCGATCTGTTGGGTCTGTTCGGGCTGCTCTTTCTGCGCAACCTCTGGTTGCTGGCTCTGCCCACCCTGCTCTCGTGCTGGCTGGCCCGGCGCGGTCATCCGCGCTGGGCGGCGGCCGTGGCTGTCTTGAGCTGGCTGGCCCTGCTCGGCTTCCTGGGGCTTGACCTGGCCTGCCAGAAGATGCTGGGCACGCACATCATGCCCTTCCTCTGGTTCGGAGTGGACGTGCTCAACTCGCCGCCCGGCGAGGGCATGAAGTTCGCCGGTGGAGGAGCGGCCATCGCTCTGCCGGTGGTCTTCACGGTGCTGGGGTTGCTGGTGCTGGTGCTCTCGGTGGCTAGGGTCAGTAGCTGGCTGGCCGACAGCCTGCGTTACCGGGTGCTGGTGGCCCTTTACCCCGCCAGCCTGCTGCTGGCCGCGCTGCTGCCGCTTCTCTTCAGCGATCCCTATCTGATCGCCCGGGTCTACCTGCACCTGCCTACCCGACATCCCGAGCTGCGCTGGCTGGCCCTGCAGAGCTGGTCGGCGGTGCACCCGAGAGCGGTGGCTCTGGTTTCGGTTTTGCCTCGCCCGGGCGCAGGGCAGCAAGCCGGAGTGCTGCTGCGCAACCTGGGCCGCGATCTCGATCTGGCCGGCTGGTCGCTGGCCACCCGATCGGGCAACACCCGGACGCTCCAGGGGCGCCTTCCAGCGGGAGAGAGCCTGAGCGTGCCCCTGAAGCTCTCCGAGTCAGAGGATGCGATCAAGCTGCTCAACGGTGAGCGCGTCATCGATCTGGTGCAGTACCGCCCCGAGCAGGTCGAGACGGGCATTCCCATCGCCTTCCTCGACCCCCGCCTGGGAACACCCTTCCTGCGCGCGCTGCAGGACCGGGCCAAACCCGAGCTCGAGCGCCTGGGCCCGGCCCTGCAGCGCCCTCCGGTGCTGCGCACCCGTATCAACCCTCCGGAGAAACCGGTGCACGTGGTCTTGCTCTTGCTGGAGAGCTGGCGCTTCAACTCGGTCGGTCCCACCGAGACCCCCCGGCTCTGGCATTGGATGCAGCTCGGACTGGTGCTCGAGCAGCACTACTCCGGCTCCAACACCAGCCATCTGGGCATGTATTCCCTGCTCTACGCCCGAAATCCCATCTTCTACAAGCGCGATCTGGCCCATCATGCCCCGCCGCTCTTCAACCAGATCCTGCGAAACGCCGGCTATGACTGCCGCCTGATGGCCGGCTCGGCCTTCCGGGGCTGGAAGTGGCTCGAGCGCTTTCTGAGCCAGCCCACCTTCGATGAGATGTGGGTCAACCCACCCGACAAGACCGGCTGGGAATACTGGATCCAGTCCGACCACGAGATGGTCAGCTCGCTGCCTGAGCGGCTGCGCACGGCCAAACGTCCTCAGTTCATCTTTTGCTTCCCGCAGTCGACCCACTTTCCGTACGCCTATCCGCCCGACTTTGCGCTGCGCGAGCCCAGCCTGACCACGGTCGGCCTGCAGGACTTCACCCTGGCCGATCCGTTGCTGATCAAGAACCGCTACGCCAACAGCGTGGCCTACCTGGAGGCCGAGATCGACTCCATGCTGAGCCGGCTCGACCTGCAGAGCACGGTCGTGATCGTGACCGGCGATCACGGCGAGAGCTTCTGGGAGGACAACACCCTGGCCCACGGCACGCGCGCCTCTGAAATCCAGTGCCGGGTGCCCTGCTTCATCCTGGGTCGGGGAGTGCAGCCCGGCCGCATCACCACGGCCACCTGCCACATGGACCTGCTGCCCACCGCCCTGCACCTGGTCACCGGCCAGAACGTGAGCGTGCCCGAGAGTCAGGGGCGCGATCTGCTGGCTGGAGGGCTGGAGGACGAGGTGATGATCGCCCCGCTTCGCTCGGTGCCCCCCTACCAGCTGGTCTTGATCCGCGAGGGCCTCAAGCTGCAGCTCAACGTGGTGCAGGAGCGCTTCCCCCGCACCCGACCCGACCTGGGCCCCGACCCGGGCGGCGCCCACGTCGAGGCGGTCGGTTTTCTCAAGAGCCTGGGGGAAATCCAGTGGGGCTGGGCCCCACCCCGGGACCGTCTGGAGGGTTGGCTGGGAGCCCTGGAGCGCGAGCTGAGGAGGATGCAGGCCAAATAGGAAAGCCCCGCTGGGGGCGGGGCTTTCCTATTTGGCTCAGACCTTATTCTTGATGGCCATCACCTGAATGACCTTGTGGGCCAGCTCCTCACTCACTCCCAGCGCTCTGTACATCTGGTCGAGCAGCCTCTCCTCGGCCGGGTCCACCTCGCCGTCCCCCATCACCAGGTCGGCACAGAGCGCGAAGGCAGTTTCCCGGTAGTCGGGCGGAACCGAGCTGACGGCCACGCCCACCAGGGCCTCCGGACCATCCTTCTTCAGCATGCCCAGCAGCTTTTGCAGCATCTTGCTGAAGCCAGCCTGGCCCATGGCTCGGAACATGCTCATGCGGTTGACCGCGTTGGTAAATCCGGTCAACTCGTCCTCGGTCACCACCCCGTCGGCCGCTACCGTGGCCAGCATCAGCGCCGCCACCGACTCCTTGCCGTCGAGTGCCGCCGTGGCAGCTCCGGCGCGATTGACCCCGAATACCTTGTCAAAAAGACCCATGATCTGGATCCCCCTTCCGATTGTTCGCCGGACCGGCGATTCTAGCTGGCCTAGCTGCGGGCCTTCTTGCGCAGGTTGATGCCTCCCATGACGACCGAGCTCTGGGTCTCGCGCACACCCGAGGCGACTTCCACCTCCCCGCCGGGGTTGAGGAAGGCCGCCAGCGCCATCCGCAGGGCGTCTTCACGAGTCACTCCCTCGCCCTCGAGCTGCTTGAGCTGGATGAACACCGAGAGGGCATCTTTTTTCGAGCTCTCGGGACCGAGTCGGCCCAGGAGGTATCCAAAATCGTCCAGATGGATGCTCAGGCCG
>QWHO01000475.1 GCA_021404945.1 bacterium CPR1 | reverse complement strand
GACGTCATCAAAGATATCTGGGTCTTGGCTCCAGAAGTGTTCCTCGATAGTGCCAAGCTTAGCGTTCAGGCTATCGAGCTCGGCTTGGAGGAAGTGTACGTCCCTGCGGAGCTCCCAGAGCATCTTGGGCGCACCGTGCAGGTAAGCGCAGTGGTGAGCAAGTTCGAATGCCAAGCGAAAGGGCTTGGTCACACACTTCTCCCACTCCGGCTCGAGCCATGGTGTGCCAGAGGGTCCGAATCGGTTGATTTGTAGCCCCTGCTCCTTCAGCCACGACAACGCGCCGAAAGGGTCCTGCTCGATTTCGGTCGTTGCGACGATCGTGGCCCGGTGAGGCCTGAGGGTAGCACGAAGCATCTCCAGACTCTTGAATCGCCTGCTCCAGACGGGGCCAGGTTCGAAGAGGTCGTCAAGGGTGAGCCCTACCAGGCGCAACAGGTTCGGCTGTCGGTTGTCGATTCCAAGGTAGGTCTTGGCGGTATCCAACGCGATGCGCTTAAGCGGGTCCTTCACGGTTTCACCTCCACGGAGGAGCTGAGGACGAGTTCGCTGGCAGCCTGCTCGAGACACGGGTTGTCCACCAACTCCTTCTTGTCGAAGGCCGCTGCGAGCAGGCACCCGTAGGCGAGACGGTTGATGGGCCTGGGAAGACCCTGGCAGCGCCGATGGATCTCCTGGGCGATCTCCCTGGGAAACACAGGTCGGGAGGCGCCCGCCCACTTGAGGTGGGCCTCAAGGTAAGCAACGATCTCGTCCTCGGCCAGGCCGCGCAGGTGGTAGCAGAACAGGAGGCGGTTCTTCACTTCGGTCAGCCTGCTCAAGGCCAGGACCGCCGCCACCTCGACCCGGGCGCCCAGCAGCACGAGCAGGACCGGCGAGCGCGAGTCCATCTCCTGGTTGGTCAGGCTCTTGAGCAGGAGCCAGGCCTCAGGACCAAGGTAGTGAACGTCGTCGACCACGATAACCGGGGTCTGGTTTTGCTCGTGTGCGCGCGCCAGGGCCTGCTGCAGGTGCCTCAAGCCGCGGGCGGGGTTATTGAAGGGGATGGGCTCCCCGAGCTGGTGCAAGAGGTCCTCAACCACTCCGCGCACGGGGTTCTTGAGGGAGGCGGCCGCCACGTACAGGGTCAGGAAGCTGCTTGGGGCTAGCTGACGACGAAAGTGCCTGGCCAGGGCCGTCTTGCCTGCCCCGGACTCTCCTGCCACCAGAACCAGCCCCCGCCGGGGTAGGGCCTCAAGCAGGCGCATCTCGGCTTGCTGGAAGCTCCGAAACTGGAGCAGTGAGTCAGCGTCGATCTCGGGCGAAAAGGGGTTGCGGAGCAGCCCGAAACGCTCCAGAACGATGGAATGGTTCATTCTTCCTCCTGGGTCCGGGTGTAATCGATCAAGTTGAGCTCCTGGGCTCGCCGCTCGCGGTGACGCTGCTCGAGCCAGTCCAGGTATTGCTGGGCCGCGTCGGTATGGGTCTGAGCCCGCTTGGGCCCCGGACGGCTACGGTGGACCAGGTTCGAGGCGCCCGCGACGGCGAGCTTCTTGCCGTCCTTCCAGACGTAGATCCGGGAGAGGTCGTCAGCGTCGAACCGGATTACGGCCCGCGAGCAGGCCAGGGCCGGATCGACACGATAGGTGTTGCCGTTGAACTTGATCTCCCCGATCGAAGAGATCGCCCTCAAATCCCACTGGAGAAAGGCCTCCGCGAGGAGATCTGGCGGCATCAGCCTCCTCGGCTTGAGCCGCCCGAAGCGCTCGGCCGGAGCCTCTTTCGTACCGGAATGCACCGTGCAGTGGTAAAGGTCCAACCAATTGGTCAGGTGGCGATTCAGCTCGTCCAGGCTGAGCGTCACCATGTTCTCGAGCTCCTGGATCAGCTGCTGGCGCAATGTGCCAAAGAAGCGTTCCTGTTTTCCGCGAGACACCGGGTAGTGCGGGGTCGAGTGAGCTTTGACGATTCCGAGCTGCGAGCAGGCCAGTTCCAAGCTCTTGCTGGAGTACGTTTTGGCGTTGTCGACAAAAATTTTTCTCGGTGCGCCGTGCTTGGCAACGGCCCGTCTCAAGGAATCCTCGATGGCAGCGAGAGTCTCGTCCGCGTAGGCCTGCAGATGACAGGCGTAACGCGAGTGGTCGTCGAGCCAGCAGACGACTTTAGAGCGGACGCTCTGGCCATCACCCAGCTTCACAACCGGGCCCACCAATGTATCTCCCTGCCACAGATCGCACGGCTCCGAGGCCTCGAAGCTGTGGAACGGCCCGGTAGGGGTTCTCCGGTCTCTCACCGAGCCGCGCGCCCTCAGGTGGCGGTCCAGTGTCGAGCGTTTGAGAAGCCCTTTCCACTCGGGCTTTTCTGCCTCCAGGAGGCGGATCAACTGAGGGACTCCCCGGCGACCGTCCTCCTCTCGCAGCTTCAGGGCCCGTTCCACGGATGCCAGAGGGATTCTGATGGCCTCCCCGGTGTCTTTCCGCGGAGCGGGCACGAGCCCCGGCAAACCCTTCGTCCTATAGGCCAGACACCAACGGCGGAGGGTCCGCCCGGCCACCGAGATGCTGCCTCGCCAGGGGTGCTCGTGCGTTCGCTGGAGCACATCCTCGCGGTATTTTGTCTTCCGTTCTTCGGAGTGGCCCTCGTCCAACAGTGGGCCGATCAACTGGAAGCGCCACCCGGCCTCCATCAGCCTGCGCTGAGGGCCATCCAGGACCAGCACCTTCTTCAAGATCGTGTCTGGGTCGTTCATCTTGAGCTCCATTCTGGGCCGCGTCGGCCCGGTTTCAACGTCCCGACAAGATGCCTCAAGAACCGGCGGCCACTCAACGCGATTTGTGTTGGAGCGAGATGACTGTGCGCTCGAGAATATCGGAGGAAACAGAAGAAGAGCTGCCTGCCTCGCGCAGGAGCCCTATGAATTGAACGCTTTGCCAGGCCTGATCAGCGAGAAGCGAGACGGGCTCTCTGGAGAAAGGGGCTGAAGTAGTCAGAGTTCCATCTGCGGGCCAGCTGGACGCCGAGACTGAGAATCTGCCATGGAGAAGGCCTGCAATTCCGCGGTGCATGCAGGTCGGGTGTCTGCTGCAGGGCGGGAGCTCGCTCCAGTTGCTTCTCGAGCCACGGCTTGATGCCATCGTCCAGCAAGCCCCGGACCCATCGTCCGACGGTCAGCACGGACGGGCCGTCTTCCGCCAAGATGCGGCATACCGGCTCTTGAGAACCAGCATATTCCAGGAGAGCTTGGTCAACGACACAAGAAAGATACCGGAGATACCGAGCAAGGAAGGAGGGCAGGCTGGAGAAGCAGCCGTGCTGCTTGCAGCGATACCTCGGGATGGGCACACTCCGAATCGCACGGCCATCCGGTAGACGGCAGTCCGTTCTTTCGTAGTGCCCCCAACGCTCCCCGGGCTCGCCACATTTGTCGCAGCAGGCTCGAGGAAGCAAACCGAGCTCAAAAAGTATCCGGAATATCTTGACTTCAGGGGGATCAGGGCCTAGCGTTTCCTTGTTGGCTTTTGGTTTGGAGATACTCCAAAATGCCCAACGCCGGGGCAGAGTGAAATACCTCTGCCCACCTTTTTCCAGACCCTGGTCAGATGGTCACAGATCTTGGGTTAAAAGTTGAGGATCCTGGCCTTTTAGGCTGAGCGGGAATACCCTGGAGCAGACCCACCAGCGCCTTGCGGGGGTAACCTCCATCCCGAATCGCATGGTGAGCCTGTTCGATCCAGATGCTCGTCCAATCCGCCGCGGGAAGCTCAGCTCTCCGGTGGAATTTGGCTACAAGGCCGAGATGACACAGGTTGAAGGCAAAGTCATCTCCGACTACCAGCTCCATATCGGCAATCCGAATGACGCCACGCTGGCCGTGGGGGTTGTGGAACGTCACTGCGATCAGTTCGGGAAGCCGCCGGAAGATTTCGCAACCGACCGCGGCTACTACAGCACGCAGAACGATAAGAAGCTCGAGGCGATGGGCGTCAAGCGGCTAAGCATGCCAGCTCGGGGCAAGCTCTCCAAGCAACGAGAGGCGTATCAGAGTCAGCCCTGGTTTCGTCGGCTCCAAAGATTCCGCGCAGGGTGTGAAGGCAGCATCAGTTTCCTCAAGCGGTGCTGTGGTTGGGACAGGTCACGGCTGCGGGGTCTTGAGGGAGTGGGAATCTTCGCCGGCTTTGGGGTCTTCAGCCATAACCTGCGCCAAGCTCACGTGCTCACAGCGGCTCGACAGCGCCGAAGGAAAGGCCAGAGCCAGGCCGCTGGAGACCAGGCGGCATCTGGTTGCGCCTCTCCAGCGCAACGGCGCCCGCCGCGGTCTGGTGTTGTGGCCCTGGTGGGGCCTCAGACAAGGGCGTTCACGGCCGTGTAGGCTGGCGATGCAGTCGAATCAGCAGAGGGGCGCCATTAGCCCGCTGTCACGGGGCTCTCCCCTTGGCAAAATTGACTTTCGCAGGGCGAACTCGCTAGTATCCGGTCGCGTATTGGAAGTGCATCGGGTCGTTGTCCAGTTGGTGGAAGCCATACTTGGCAAAGATGGCGGCGATCTGCTTGCCAGCATCGGCACGGAGCGCAGCAAGGGGACGA
>QWHO01000029.1 GCA_021404945.1 bacterium CPR1 | reverse complement strand
GATCTGGGGCAGGCTCATCCAGCCATTGTGGGAGTCGTCCTGCCCGGCCCCCTTCCAGCCATCCCCGTGGTCGGAGATAATCAGCATGGTGTTCTCGGCCGGGTACTTCTCCATGCCCCACTTGATGAAGTCGGCCAGCTTGCGCGGGTCGGACATGTTGGTCGAGCCCATGTCCTGCACCACAGGGCTGTTGAGCCCGCTCTGGTTGTTCCTGGTGATGAGGTAGCGCCTGGCCCCCTCGCTTGCCCCGTGGTCGAACTGGGCCACCACATTGGTTAGATCGTCCGAGCCCACCCGCTCGGCTTCGTCCAGGTCGGCCAGCATGAACCGCTTGAGGTCGTTGTCGGAGGCCGAGTAGACCAGGATGGTCCACTTCTTGGGAGCTGCCGGCTCCTCGCCCAGGGTGACCCGGTCGGTGGGCTCGGACCGGGGGGCGGGGGCTGCAAAGGTAGGGATCCGGGCCGGGGACGGTGCGATGGCGGTGAGCATGCGGGCAGTCCTCCTCGGCTGGCAGTATAGACCGGCCGGCCCGCCGGCCACTTTGCCAGGTTGTAAACAGACCCGGAGCGAAAGGAAGGGCGTGACCTGGACCACCTATCTGACCGAAGACGAGCAGGCCGTGCTGAAGGAGATTCAAGACTGGGTCCACCAGCCGCCCTCGGTGCTCAGCAAAGCGCTGGTGCTGGCCGGCAAGCCGGCCGAGCTGGCCTATCGCCTCATTCCCGCCCGCCTCAAGGAGTCGCTGGGGAACGCCATTTACGGAGTGCTGGGGACGGTGCGCGACACCTCCCGCACCACCGTCTCGCGGCGGGACATTCTCGACAAGATCAGCGCCCGTCTGGGCAAGGACGTGGGCACCACGCCCGATCAGATCTTCTCGGCCGACATCAAGCTGCTCGACCCGCTGGCCACCGAGTGTGTGAGCTTCAACAAGCGAGCCGCTGCCGTCGAGGGGGGGGCGGCCGGGGCCGTGGGCCTGCCCGGCCTGGTGGCGGATGTGCCCGCTCTCTATCTGTTGGCTTTCCGCACCATCCAGGAAGTGGCCGTTTGCTACGGCTTTCCCGTGGAGGGCCCGGATGAGCACGCCTACATGATGAAGGTGCTCGACGTGGGCCACTACCTCGAGAACGAGAAGAAGCGCGCCGGGATGGAGCAACTCCAGAGCCTGGAGGAGATGATCCGCCAGGGGGCCCCCCTCAAGGACCTTGAGCGCGTCTCCCTGGCCAAGGGCCTGCAGGCGCTGGCCCGCGAGCTGTCGGTTGCCCTGGCTCGCCGCAAGATGGCCCAGAGCGTGGCGCTGGTGGGAAGCATCGTGGGCGCCGGGGTGAACTTCGCCCTGGTCAACGATGTGGGGCTGACGGCTTTTTACGCCTACCGCTACCGCTTTCTGCACGAGGTGGCCCAGCGCAGGATGAAGCGCCGGGCGGTGTTCCAGACCTCCGAAGAGATCTGAGCGGCCGGGGCTCGGAGTGGGCTTTCGCGTTGCTCGATGCAGTGGCTCGTCAGACTCCCGGGTCGGTCAGCCTGGAGCAGCGCCGGCGCCTGCAGCAAGCCTTGCTCGAGGGAGACAAGAAGCACCTGTCGCTGGCCACCTGGCGCGGCCCCGTGGGCCGTCTGGCGGCCGGTGACCCCGAGCTGGTTCCCGGCCTGCTCGCTCGCCAGGACGAGGCGACCGCCCAGGCCCTGCTGCTCTCGGCCCCTCTTGATCAGGAGCAGTGGGCCAGGATGTCGGTCCACCCTGAGGTGCGCTTTGCCTACGAAATGGCCGACTTCGCCCGTCAGCTCAAGAAGCTCACCCCGCAGGAGGCGCTGGACCTGGTCGAGGGCTTCGATGCGGGCCGTTTCGGCCGCTCTTGCGAAGCCGCCGGGAAACGAGTCCGCAGCATTCTGCTGGCGCACCTGGCTTCCCAGGGCGATTATCCCCAGCTCGCCAGGCTCAAGGAATGGGAAAGCCTGGCCTTCTATCCTTACCTGGCTGAGGGGGTCCGACGGGGCAGGACGGCCGAGACCCTGGCCGAGATCGACAGTGTGCTGGAGCGCTTGCAACCAGGCCGGCTCTGCCATGAGAGTCTGGCCGGCGAGCTGGCCGGCCTGGCCGGGCCGAGGGTCAGTTTGAGCCAGCTGGCCGAGCGTTATCTGGCTCTGCACCGGGGCACCGACTTCTATGCCGATGGTAAGGCCAGACAGGGTTTGCAGCTTTTTGGTTGCGGTAGCGAGGAAGAGTTCCAGGCCGGCCGCAAATGGCTGGAGCCCCTGACGCCCAGCAGCGGGCTGGTGGACTGCTTGAAGAAGCTCAACGCCTTGAAAGAAGACTTCCGCCCTGACTGGTCGCCGGCCCTCTTCGGCCGTCTGAACGCGGACCTGGACGCCTTCATGACACTCCAAGCGGCGGGAGAAGCGGGTCTGCCTCGTCTGAACGACCTTCGGAACGTGCGAGCCGCGCAGGCCAACGCGGCCTTTCCGGCCGCCTGGAGCTACCAGGGTGAGGACTGGGACGGGGCGCTGGCGGGACTGCACCGGTTGTCCACAGTGATCGGCGAGCAAGGCTTCCTGGGCGCCGCCGAAACCTACTTCCAGGCTCTGAGCCAGGCGAGTAGCGTCGAGCAGGCGTTGGATCGGGCCCTTCGCGGGCAGCTCGCAGGAGCCGTCACGGCCGGTCCCGTCGCCATCGGCGAGCAGGCCGGGAGATTGGTGATCGGCGGATCGCTGCTGCGGCATCGCTCCCCCGGAGGTTGACAATCAGGAACGGTCAGGCGGCCGGAGGCGTTGCAGAAGATCGCCGGATGCCTCCCGGCCCGCAGGGCTCGCGCCGTCGAGCACGAAATGCCCCCGCATGTTTGCTCACGTTGTTCGCGATGCTCATACGCACTTTCTTTCCTACAGCTTTTTCCAGAAGCTGGCCCTGGAGGCCGGTCTGGTTGAGCCCGATGGCAGCGGCTCGGTGGCTCAGGCCGGCGAGAGGCTTGGGTGGGAGATGCCCGATCCCGATCCGGCCTGGCTGGCCGGGCGCTGGGTCTCGGAGATGGACAAGAATCGGGTCGCTCAATCCATCATCTTCGGCAGCCTGCCGGACGAGGAATACCCTGTTGGGGCCGCCTGCCGGGCCTACCGTGACCGGCTGATCGGCTTTGCAATGGTCAACCCGGTTGGCAGTGACAAGGTCGAGGCTGTTCAGCGCGTGGTCGACCAGGGGTTGAAGGGCATCCTGCTCTTCCCGGCCATGCACGGCTACCGGGCCAGCGACCGGGCGCTCTATCCCCTCTACGAGGCGGCCGATGAGCATCGACTCTGCATTTTTGTGCACTGCGGGGCTCTCAAGGTTGCTTTCCGAACTCGCATGGGCTTGAGATCTCCCTTTGCCGGCGAGATGGCCAACCCGCTCGAATTGCAGAAGCCGGCGGCCAGCTTCCCCAACATCCGCTTCATCGTGCCCCACCTGGGCTCGGGCCTGTTGCGCGAGCTTTTGATGCTGGCCGACATGTGCGCGAACGTTTACACCGACACCTCGGGCATCGGCGGCTGGGCGCGCTATTTGCCCGAGTTGACCCCCTTGACCGCCCTCAAGCGGGCCGTGGAGGTGATGGGCGTGGATCGCATTCTGTTCGGCTCCGACTCCAGCTTCTTCCCCCGTGGCTTCCGCGCCGACGTCGTCCAGCAGCAGATGGAGGTTTTTGCCCGGGCGGGATTTGGCCACGACGAGTTGGAGAAGGTGCTCGGTGGCAATCTCCAACGCGTGCTGGGCCAGATGGTTCCGGCCTGATCGGCGCCAGCTCTGCAAGATGAGTCGCGCACCAGGCGTTACCGCAAACCTGCCCGTGGTCAGCTTCCTGAGCTACTCTTCATCCGCTGGATACCCGACGCCGTCCACGTCCTCGCATTCATGGGCAATTCCCTGTGCTCTCTTGCTTTCTGGGGATGGGCGTGGACCTGGCCCGCCCTCCCGGACAGAGTGCCGACTCCACCTTCGTCCTGCGCCTTCTGGGCCTCGCCAGCGTGCTGGTAGCGGTCTCCTATCGCATCGAAGTTCCACCCCCAAACGTGGACGTGTTCTTCAATGATGACGACTTCATTCAGGGGCCCCGACCGCTGCACGTGAACCTCTACCTGACCATCGTGGTCTTGTGGGGTCTGATGGCCTCTCTGTTCGTGCCCCTGGGAACTCTGCTGCGACGCTATCTCGACCAGCACGCTTCCCTGGAGGCTACTCGCTGAACATCCAGTGGTGGGGCCGCGCGGCGGGTCGGAAGAACGTCGATCACACCCGTAGCAGTCCGGCCGCGCCCTGGCCTCCCCCTACGCACATGGTGACCAGGCCCAGCCCACCTCCACGGCGCTTGAGCTCGCTCAGAGCGGTGACCACCAGCCTGGCCCCGGAGCAGCCCAGCGGGTGACCGAGGGCGATGGCGCCCCCGTTGGGGTTGACCCTCTCCAGCGGAAGACGCAGCTCGCGCAGCACCGCCAGCGCCTGGGCCGCAAAGGCCTCGTTGAGCTCGATCAGGGCCAGATCCTTGAGGTTGACCCCGGCCCGGTCGAGCACGCGCGGCACGGCGTGGACGGGACCGATCCCCATGTACTCGGGGGGGACGCCGGCCACAGCGTAGTGCAGGAAGGTGCCCAGCGGCGTCAGGCCGCGTTTTTTTGCCGTCTCGGCGCCCATCAGCACCACCGCGGCGGCGCCGTCGGAGATGGGGGAGGAGTTGCCCGGGGTCACGGTGCCATCGGTCTTGAAGGCCGGCTTGAGGGCTGCCAGGCGTTCCAGCGAGGTATCGCGGCGCACCAGCTCGTCGCTGGAGAAGGGGACCATCCGGGTTTCAACGGTCACCCCGTGACGGGTGTCAACGCGCACCGGCACGGTGAGCAGCTCGTCCTGGAAGGAACCTTTGTCCTGGGCGGAAGCTGCCAACTGGTGGCTGCGCAGGGCGAACTCGTCTGCTTCCTGGCGCGAAATCTGGAATTTGGCGGACAGATTCTCGGCTGTGACTCCCATCCCCATGTAGGTGCCCGGGCGCTTCACGAAGAGACCCAGGTTGGTGGAGGGCTTGTTTCCTCCCATGGGCACCATGCTCATGGACTCCACCCCTCCCGCCACCACCACCTCGGCCGAGCCCACGGCGATGGCGGCGGCGCCCTGCGCGATGGCCTGCAGGCCGCTGGCGCAGAAGCGGTTGACGGTGACAGCGGCCGTCTTCTCCGGCAGGCCGGCCAGCAGACTGGCCAGCCGGGCCACGTTCAGACCCTGCTCGCCCTCGGGCATGGCGCAACCCATGATCACGTCCTCCACCGAGATCGGGTCGATTCCGGAGCGCTTGACCGCCTCCCCGATGACCAGGGCGGCCAGATCGTCGGGCCGGGTGGCGGCCAGGGTTCCTTTGATCCCGCGTCCGATGGGGGTGCGCACCGCGCTGACGATGACAACTTCTTGCATTCTACCTTCCTCACAGCCTGTTCAGATCAGGTCGGGCATCGGCCCGTGGGCCATGCCCCATCAGCTTGGGAGCGGTTCGAAACAGCTTTCTCACCGCTCGTTCCGGGTTACGGTCCAGGCACCGAAGTCAGTTCCTCAGGGTCTTGCCGGTCTTCAAAGTATAGCCGATGCGCTCGCGCGTCTTCTCCTGCCCCACCAGGTGCAAGATGGCCTCGCGCTCGAGGTCGAGCAGAACCTGCTCGTCCACGACGTCGGGCCGGTTCATCACCCCGCCCGAAAGGATCTTGGCCAGCTCGCGGGCCAGATGCACCTCGTAATCGGTGATCTGGCCCGCCTGGTTCATCATCCAGGCGGCCAGGCACAGGTTGGCGTAGGCCGCCTCGCCCAGCACCTGCACCTGGCGGCGCAGCGGGGGAGTGTAGCCGGGAACCAGCTCCAGCACCCGGGTTTTGGCCTCGCTGATCAGGCGATCCTGGTTGAAGGTGATGTCATCGTGGTCGGTCAGAAAGCCCCACTGTTTCGCCTCCAGGGCGCTGGTGGAGACCTTGCCCATGGCGATCAGCTCGAAGGCCGCCCGCACCGCCGTGAACGGGTCGGCCCCGGGCTGGAGCTTTGTATTCATGCGGATCAGCATCTCGGTGGTGCCGCCCCCGCCGGGAATGATTCCCACTCCCATCTCCACCAGCCCCGTGTAAAGCTCGGCCCCGGCCTGGCAGGCGTCTGACCAGAGGGCCACCTCGCAGCCCCCCCCCAGGACCATGCGGAAGGGGGTGCAGACGACCGGGTAGGGGCAGTAGCGCAGCTTCGAGGTCATCCCCTGGAAGGCGCGCACGGCCACGTCGATCTCGTCCCACCGGGCGTTGGAGGACAGGTGCAACAGCATGCCCAGGTCGGCTCCAGCGCAGAAGTTCTCGCCCTGATTGCCCACCACCAGGCCCAGGAAGTGTTTCTCCACCTCCTGGTGGGCTTTCTCGAACATCTCCAGCACGCCCTGGCCGATGGAATTGGCCTTGGAGTGGAACTCCAGGCAAGCCACCCCGTCGCCCAGGTCGATCAGGCTGGCATCGGCCTGCGAGATCACGGTGTGCCCGGCCTTGCGGTGGCGCAGCACGATGGGCCCGCTGGAGACGGTCGGCCGGGGAGGAAGGCTGATGGTGTCCAGCCCGAGCTTGCCGAAGGCCTCGCCCGTCACGTCCTGACCCAGCGCTTCGGCCATCTCCAACGGCCCCAGATCCCAACCAAAACCCCATTTCATCGCATTGTCCACGTCTTGAGCCGTGTCGGCCACCTCGCCCACCTTGCCGGCGGCGTAGTGGATCAGCTCGAACTGGGTGCGCCGGGTGAACTCGCCGATCGGCCCGGGCACCTCCAGCAGAGCCTTCACGCGCAGCTCCGGGGTGGGCAGCTTGAGGATCGGGCCCAGCTCGTCCAAGCGAACCTTGCCCCGATCCTCGTACTCGAAGCTGTCCAGGTTGAGAGTGAGGATCTTGGAAGCACCGTCTTCCCCCTTCACCTTCTTGAAGAACCCGCTTCCGGTCTTGTCCCCCAGCCACTTCTTCTCTTCGACCAGTTTCGCGAAGAACTCTGGCACGGCGAAGTCTTCGCCGGTGGCTTTATTGAGGTCGAGCGCCACCTGGTAGCAGATGTCCAGGCCGGAGAGGTCCATGGTGCGGAAGGTGGCGCTCTTGGGGCGCCCGATGAGAGGCCCGGTGAGCACGTCCACCACGTCGGGAGTGAGCTTGAGGTCCACCATGGCCCGCACGGCCCGCACCACGCCGTAGAGGCCGATGCGGTTGGCGGCGAAGCCCGGCACGTCTTTGGCCAGCACCACGCCTTTGCCCAGCACCTGGTCGCCGAAGTTGGCCAGGCGTGCCAGCACGTGGGGATCGGTCTCTCTGGTGGGGATCAGCTCGAGCAAGTGCAAATAGCGCGGCGGGTTGAAGAAGTGGCTGCCCAGAAAGCGCCTGCGGAAGTCGTCCGAGCGTCCCTTGATCTGGAGCGCCATGGGGATGCCGCTCGAGTTGGAGCTGACGATGGTGCTCGCCCCCACGTTCTGCTCCAGCTTCTCGAGCATGGAGCGCTTTACGTCCAGCTTCTCCAGGATGGCCTCCACCACCCAGTCCACCTCGGACAACTTGCTGAGATCGTCCTCGGTGTTGCCCAGCGTGATGAGCTGAGCGCGCTCGCTTACCATGAGGGCGGCGGGCTTGCTCTTGAGGGCCCGCTCCAGCCCCTTGCGGGCAGGCTCGTTGCGGTCGGCGCCCAGACCGGGGATATCGAGCAGCAAGGTGGGAATACCGGCGTTGGCGAGCTGGGCGGCGATGCCCGCCCCCATGGTGCCGGCGCCGATGACGGCGGCGCGGCGGATGCTCAGCGGCATGGTCGAGATCCTCCTGAGGTCCCGCGCAGGCGGGTCCGAAAGTCCGAGCAGCTTCGCGGGGGGAGTCCGGGGTCCTACCTCGACCCTTTGAGACTGGTGCCCCGCCGGTCTACCACGGCGTGACGGAGAAGGATGGCGTCAAATCAGAGGATCTGGTGGCCGTGTTCGAAGACTCCGACAAGCGCCTGGTGGCCTGTTTGGCGACCGGACCACAGGAGGGATTTGAGCGCTCACCAGCGCGCTCGTTCTTCGAGGGCTTGAAGGTCAATGATCTCAAAGCTATGGATCCGACGCGTTACCAGGAAGGTCCGGTTGAAGTGCCCGGCCCCTGAGAGCATCGCTTGCCGTGAAGAGCTTCTGAGCGGGGCTGACGAAAATGTCGGCCCACTCAAACGAGCGGGAACCTCGTCACGGAGCCTTCGTCAGTTTGTGCAAATGGGCAAGACCAGAGGGCGAGCACATCAGCGTCGGTCGCGGCACCAGACCACGTTGGTCTCGCTGCAGGACGTGCGGCGGGCATCGTGGCCCCACCACGTGCGCGTCCCGCGCAGATAAAGCTGACGGGGGCGATCGGTGATCTTCTCGAGGAAGGCCGTCATCGCGGCCCTGGAAACAACTTCCTCAGCCGCATGCAGCAGGGCTTCCTGCTCGGTCAGGGTGTTCTCTGTTACCATATCGACCTGCAACCTCCAACTGGCTGCAGCGCTCTTGTCCCCACTCGTGCGCCTCGGATTCGTCGCCGCGGCCTCTGGCGGACCGGCTGCTCGACACCCAGATCATACCCGGCCGACCTGGTCGGGGTTGTGAACCTGCTGTTAACAGGGTTCCAAACGGAACTCTCCTCGCCGGGCAGTCCATCGGCCTGATTGGCTGGGGTCGCTGTCGACCTGTCGACGACGGGTTTTGCTCGGCCCGGTCGGAAGGCTCGCTCCCGCGGTCGTTAAAAAAGACATTCTTTGGTGTCAGTTTTTCTCTTTGTTTGAAGGAGATTTATCGGTCTGATCTCAGGAAATGTTCATATATTTTTAAGCTGTTGGAAACAAAACCGGATAGACAACCATGGCCAGGGTCGGGATACACCCCTCGGAGAGAAAAAAAACGTGGAGGTTGTCAGAATGTGCACTATCGCTCCCGGTGGCTGTCACCCCCAACCCCTGCCTTGCCCGTACCCGCCTGAGCCGCGTCCCTGGCCCGGGCCCTGGAACCGCGGGCCGAACACCGAGAACTTGCCCGACTCCTGGGTGGGGACCGAGCGGAAGGGCTGCTGGGGATTCGACCCGGTCAAGGGCTACGGGCTGGACCTGAATGGTGACGGGCGCTACAACCGAGGCCAGGACGGCGTGCTGGCCTTCGACATCAACCGCGACGGCAAAGTCACCAACGAGGAGATCGAGGAATCAAACACTCGCCTGAAAGCCTTCGGCGGCAACTATGACGCCAACGGTGACGGCAAGACCAGCTTCTGCGAGCGCATCTCCGGCCAGCGCCGGCAGCGCGAGATGGCCCAGTATGACCGCAATCAGGACGGTCGCCTGGATGCCAATGAGCTGAGCTCGGCCGGAGGTCGCGTGCTGGTCGACCGCAATCGTGACGGCCAGTTCCAGCCGTGGGAGAACCACAGCCCTTACGATTTCCCGACCCCGGGCTTCGGTCGCGGCCGGCTCGACTTCGTCGACCCCTCCAACAACAACAGCCGGGTCAGCAACAAGTGGAACTGGTGCCAGCCCCCCTACCCGCAGCCGCTGCCCTGCCGTTGCCACTGATTCAAGCCGAGTCCCACCTCGTGTGCGCCCTCCCCGCAAAGGGAGGGTTTTTCTTTGCAGACTCTACTCCGGATTGACCCCCACCGGTTGACCCTCGCGCACTGATCGTTCGATGGCATGGATGATGCAGTAGTTCTCATAAGCCTCGGCCAGGCAGTTGTGCCTGGGCCCATCGGCCTGGATGGCCCGCACCAGGTCTTCAAACTGCATGCCCAGGTCGAGCACCGGCTGCTCCACCGGCAGGGTGACCGGGGCTTCCTCCACGTTGTCTCCACTGCGTCGAAAGAGCTGATTGCAGCGGATGCAGCCCTCAGACATCCACAGCTCCAGGGAGAAGTCTCTGGGGAGAAAGGCGGAAGCCGATACCAGAAGCTCACCCAGGGCTCCGTTCTCGAAGGCCAGCGAGACCGAGAACGTGTCCGCCTTGAAGTCCTGGCCGAGCTCAAAGCCGCTGGCCCTGGCGAAGACAGAGCGCACCGGCCCGCCGATCCATTGGAGCAGGTCGACGCAGTGAATGCCATTGCTATGCAGGAAGAAATAGGTCTCATAGGGATGCTCGAACCACCACTCTTTCTCGCGCTTGCGACAGCGGTCGACCGCGTTGTAGAGGTAGACGCCACGGAGAAACCGCAGCCTGCCGAACTGGCCTGACTCGACCAGCGAGCGAGGGCGCCGATACTGGTCTCGATAGCGGCAGTTCATGCCTACCTGGAGCACTCTGCCCGAGCTCCCCTGGGCCCGGCGCAGGCGATGGAAGTCAGCCGGCTCCAGCGCCAGTGGTTTCTCGCAGAAAACATGCTTGCCCGCCTCCAGGAATGAGGCTGCGTAATGGGCGTGGGTATTGTCCGGGCTGCAGATGAAGATCAGCTCGATCTCGGGGTCATCAGCCAGCTCTTGCCAGCTCTGGGTATGCTTACGAAAGCCGAACTCGCTCACGAAGGCCTCGGCCACCGCCTTGCTGCGACGGGTGGAATAGACCGTCCGCAGCTCAGCCAGAGGGTGCCCGGCCAGGACGGCGAGGTGCTTTCTCGCCATGGCTCCAGTTCCGGCCATTGCCAGCCTGACGGGCTTCATGGCGCCCGGCTTCGCAGGCGGTCGAGGGGCTCCTGTTTGCGGCTACTTCTTCTTGGGAGCCGGAGGCGGAGGGGGCGGAGGGGGCGGAGCAGGGACGGCTGCCGCCGGTGCGGGCTGAAAGGAGCTGTACCAGAGCCCGCTCATGCTCTGCTGCAGGGCGATGCTGCGAAGGCGGGCCTCTTCCCGAGCCTTCTCGCTCTCCGAGCGGGCCTGATTGACCAGCTGGTCGCGGTGGATGCGGCGCCTCTGGGCCTCCTCGGCCATCTCGGCGAAAATCTTGTTCAGCTCGGCGTCCTGCTCGGCCGGGCTCATCGGCGGGTCAGGAGTGCTGGTGGACGGGAGCGCGTCCGGTGGAAACCAACCTGCTCCATTGTTCAAAGCTCCATGACTTCCCGGACCTGCGACCAAAGACTGGATGAGCATCCCTGCGGTTTCCTTCCAGCATTTTCAGCGGCCAGTGGCCGACCAAGGGCGTCGGGCGGTAGTTCCCGGCGGGCTGTTGCCCACCTGAGCCTAATCCAGGGCAACCCGACGAGTCATTAAAAATTCCTGAAAAATCCGTCAGGGCGAATCCCGGCGTCTGGGAAGGAAGCCTGGAGCGGATGCGTGAGGCCCTGGAGGGCGGTCGGGCCCGGTCAGGGCGACAGACGCTTGAGCTGCCGGGCCACCTCGGCCCGTACAGTTTTCTCCTGGGCGGCCGTCAGGTCCTCAAAGGAGATGCAATGGGCAAAGCGGCGCGTGCCCCGGTTCGGCACCACTCCCCGGACCAGTCCCTGAAGCTTGATGGGGCGAGCCTTCTGGGAGGGCAGCACGATCTCTACCCGGCGTCCCTCCAGGATCGGCTCCATGCTGTCGATCGAGAGCCCGCCGAGGGAAAGGTTGCGCACCGTGCCGGTGGTCTCCATGTCGATGGCCAGGGCCGGATCGCTGGCGAAGAGGTGAGCGTCCAAGCGGGTCTTGACGCGCAGGGTCTGGCGGCGCTCGTGCATGGTCTCGGGGGTGAAGCCGATGTCCTCGAGCACGAACTTGATCCAGGACTTGCTCATCATCAGCTTGTCCTCGGCATAGGCAAGTCCGGCGATGGTGTCCATCTTGGCCTTGTTCTTGTGGGACCAGAGCACCGTGCAGCGGATCTTGTTCACCCAGACCCCCTGGAGGTGCTCCTGGAACTCCAGGGCCATCAGCTGTCCCCTGGCCAGGGGCTCGTAACAACGCAATCGCAAGCCCCCCAACCCAGCGTCCAAAACCACGCCTTTGATGGATCGCTGGGCCAGCTCGCCCTCATTGATGAGATAGGCCACCACTTCAGCGTAGCATTCTCTTCGCGCCAGCTTGCGGCGCTCGGCCAGGGCCGAGGCCGGTGTGCCACCCAACCAGCTCAGCATTCGACAGGTTTCCATAGGAAGGATGGGTTTCCTACCATCGCTTTCCGGTAGGGAAATCTCAGCCGATCTGCGAGGGAAGCCCCGGCAGGTCCAAGAAGCATGGCTGAGAAGGGGTAGGCCTTGAGGAAACTGCGGTCCGGATCGACGCTTATCGAGCTGCTGGTATGCATGTTCTTGCTCTCAGTCGCCTTCCTTTCGCTGCTGGGAGTGCTGGCCAACGGCCACAAGGCGACCGCTCTGGCACGCGATAACACCATCGCCACCCAACTCGCCCGCGAGTACCTCGAGCAGTATCGCAAAAACGACTACAACGCCCTCTCCAGCGTACCCGAGAACGAGGTTAAGGCCACTGGGTCCTACCAGGGGCGCGACTACGCGACGGTCTTTCAACGCAAGCTGGAGGTGAGCCCGGCTCTGGATGGTGAGGGCAAGAGCCTCAAGGCGGTGGTTCGTTGGCAGACCGGCAGCATGTGGCACGCTGTGGAGATGAGAACCCTTGTTGCGGCGCCTTAGAGGCCTGACTCTGATCGAGACCATAGTGGTCTGCACCCTGCTCGGGCTGCTGACCACCGGCCTGGTGGTGATCTTTGCCTCTTACGGACGCCAGATGGCCGAAACCGAGCGGCGCCGCGATTACATCACCGAAGCCCAGAAGGGCATCGGCCGGTTGGAGTTGGAGATGGGCAACACCAGCGCCAGCTATGTTTCGCTGGGGAAGAACCAGGTGATCTTTCCCTCGGCTCAGACCAGCCTGGCCCAGCCCGTGGTGATGGACGATTCGGGCAAGCTGGTCTGGCAGCGCTGGATCGCCTACGCGGTGGACACTAAGAACCGCGAGTTGTGGCGGGGGGAACTGAGCATCGCCAGGCCTTCCACCAGCCCGGGCGCGCCCCCGGCCATCGCCAGCTTTTCCAAGAATCGCCAGCTTCTCTCCGATCCGGCCCAGAGCCTGAGCGTGGTCGCCGGAACCGCCTCGGGCCTCTACCAGCTTACCCTGAAGGTGGGCGATGACAACAACGCGGTGCAACTCTCAAGCCAGGTGGGTGTGCGCAATTGAGACCACGACAGCGGGGCTACGCTCTGGCCCTGACCCTGGCCATGCTCTCGGTGCTGGTGCTGGTGATCGTGGGGATGGCCCGTAACGGCGACGCCAGTCTGAATGCAGCCCGCATCCAGCAACGTTCGGATCGGGCTCTCTATGCCGCTGAGAGCGGCGTGGCCGCCGCCCTGGTCGGTCTCAAGAAAGATGCCGAGTTTTCTGGAGCCAAAGCTACTCTGGGACCCGAGAAGTACGCGGTCACGGTCTATCGCCCCGGCAGCAAGGTTCCCAACGAGGCCAGCGTGCCGGCGGGGTGCGTCTACATCCTCTCCACCGGAACCCTGGGCAGCACCTCGCGCCAGGTGGGCGTGACCGTCAAGTTGGGGCCAGGCTCGCGGCCGGTGACCGGGGCCTATTACGCCCACTCGCTGACTCTGGGCGGAGGGAGCTGGACCGACTCATACGACTCCACCAAAGGGAGTTACAGCTCCCAGAAGCCCGGGACCAGGGGGGACATCTCGACCAACTCCAAAGACCCTGGCAGTATCCGGCTCTCGGGCGGCTCCTCGGTCAAGGGCACCATCTCCATCGGGGTGGGGGGAGTGGTCGGTCCGGGAACACCCGAGAGGTCCACGAAGAACACCAGGAATACCGTCTGGAAAGACGCCAAGACCTCCAGCCTGGACGAGGAAGCTCTCAGCAAGAAGATCGAGCTTCCGGCTGTGACCGTGCCCAGCCTGGGGCCCTCCCAGGGCGACTTGAAAGTGAATTCCAAAGGAGCCTCCCCCGCACCGGGTCGCTACGAGGACGTGAGCGTTTCCGGCGGAGGCACCCTGACGCTGGGGGCGGGCATTTACGTGGTCGACAGCCTCAAGCTGACCGGTGGAGGCAAGCTGAGCACCAGCGGGGCGGTGCGGATCTATGTCCGCAAGAAGCTCGACCTGAGCGGCGGCGGGGTCGTCAATCCCAGCGAGAAACCGGCCAACCTGGTGTTGATGCTGGCCGAGGGCGCCGACGCCAAGATCACCGGAGGTACCATGGTCGTCTACGGACCCGGGGCGGAGATCAAGCTGTCGGGGAGCGATCTCTTTGGAGCCATCGTGGGGGGAAAGGTGAGCGCTGCGGGCGGCTCCAGGGTGCACTTTGACGAGGCGCTCTCGACCTTCAGCCTGGACGGGGCCGCCGGCTCCTCAGCCACGCGCACGATTTTGAGCTGGCAGCGCTTTTAAAGAGGTGCGCTGGGTCGGCTGGCCCCTTTCAAGCTCCCAATAGCGGGTCGGGATGTCGGGATGTCGGGATGGCGTATGGGGAATTGAGAATCGGATGCTCGAAAAAGGGGTTCGAATCGTTGCGACAATTGGAGCGCCTACCCGCCGGATGACACGGCCTTTCTCAAACTGCGATGGGGTTTCCTGCTGTTCGACAGGCGAGCTCCTGGGAGCAGTCGAACGGCCAAACTCATGTCTTCCATACCCAAATTCGTCCACCTAATTCTCGAGAAAGCGGAGGAGCTGGCGCAGGACCATTTCGTGCAGAGCGCCGACGAGGAGCGGCGCGCTTTTCTGGAGCGCTACCATCCCGACCGACTCCGCGGGCTTCGGGGGGTAGAGCTGCTCGAGCGTCTCTGCGGGACAGGAGAGGACCCCAGCTTCGGCATGTTCTACCAGCTCGAGTTCGGAAAGACGAAGAGCTGGGGAGGCATCGGCGGGGGCTCGGCCGTCAAGTTCGAGGTGTATCGGGGTCAGGATGGCGCCTGGAAAAAGCGAGGCCAGGGGAACGTGGGCGTCTCCTGCACGGAGGGCGAGGCGGCGCAACTGGCCGAGCAACTCGTCCATAGGGTGCTCCTGCCCGGGTGCGATGGGGCGAAGCAGCTCGCCGTTGACCCGGGGCACAAAGAAGCCTGGCAAACGTTCTCCGAGCTCAGCAAGAGTCTGCCCCGCCTCCATCCCGGCAACCAGCCTCTGCTCGAGCGCGGATGGGCGCACAAGTACCTGTGTCTCCTCCTTCCGGACGTCTTCTCCTTCCACCATAACCCGTCCCAATTGCGCAATCATCTGATCCGCCTCCTGATCGACCCGGAGGAGACGCGCTGGCTGCTCGACCACCAGTGGCGGATCTGGCGCTCGAGCTCCGACGAACTCCGCCACATCTCTCCCCAGATTCTGGGCGAGGCTCTCTACTCGGTATGGCCTGGTTGGCCCCGCTACTGGCAGATGGACCCGCCAAGCTCGGAGGCCGCATCGGTAAAAGCTCTCGCGCATGCAGACCGTCTGCGTGCCAGCGGGAGACTGCAAATCACGGAGACACGACGAGGACTGAGGGTTACGGCCGGGCGGTGGGTTGGCACCGTTCAGCTCGAGGACGTGCAACTCGTCATCGAGCCCAGGCTAGCGCCCTCGGCGACGGCCACATTGCTGCGCTACGCCTATCGCCTCGGTCGTCGCTCTGTCCCCCGCGTTGCCTCCCCGGCCACGGAGGCCGGGTTTCTCGAGCTGATCGCCGAGCTGATGCTGGAGGAAACGGACGTGCTCCTGCAGCGCGGCCTGTTCCAGGACTACCGTCCTCGCGAAGAGCTTCTGGTCTCGCCACGCGGCAAGATTCAGCTCCCAGGCCCAGCCTTACCGGGAAGGGTGGGGCTGGTCTGTGTCCACGCCCCCCGAACTCACGACGTTCCGCTCAACCGGGCGCTGGCAGGCTGCCTGGCCGACCTCGCGAGCGGCCTCCGACTGCCCTGGCTGGCCCTCGAGCTGCACCAGCGCGAGCGGATCCTGAGCGAGCTGTGCTCTGCTCCGCGCAATCTGACGGGCAGCCTCCTCAAGGAGGCGTTCGCGTCGCTCGACCGTCGCAGTGAGTATTACCGGCCAGCTCTGGAGCTCGCGGACCTGATACACCGGTCGCTGTCTTTCGGGTTCTCTCAAGGCAGCGTCGCTCCGATGGGAGAGTTCCTGTTCGACATGAGCCGACTTTTCGAGAGGACGCTGGAGCGCCTCTGTATCGATCATTGCCCGGCGGGTTTCACGGTGGCTCCTCAAGAGAGACACTATCGAGCCTTCCGGTATCAGCGGAACCCGGCCGGATGGAGGCGGCCCTCGCTCCGCCCGGACTTGCTCGTTCGTGACCGCTCAGGCAAAACCCGACTGGTCCTGGATGCCAAGTATAAGGATCTGGACCGCTCCGAGTTCGGCATGAGAGACCTCTGTCAGATGACCCTGTACTCCCTGGCCTACGACCACGCGCCGGCACGAATCGTCTATCCCGCCAGCGGGGTCCGGGAGCAGACCTCGCTGCGGTTCTTCTTCCCGGACGGAAGTTGTCAGGCAACGGTGCTGTTCCAGGGCATCGACCTCGGTGAGCTTGCTCGGGCCATCGAGCGGGGACAACAACGGGACTTTGCCCGGGCGCTGCTCGACGACTCGACACACCCTCCCAGAGTCGAGATGCTCAACAGCAGGTAGAATCAAGCTGAGCCTGGCCAGTCATTCTCGATTCTTCTCAACGCGCGATGAAGGCTGTGGGATCTTGTTCGTGCGCTTTGAAGATCCCAACTATCGGTGACGAAGCGGCCCAAGAAACCATTATGGTCTGGACCTTGCCTGGCCGTTCCTTGAGGAACGAGCGCGCTTCGAACAGCTCTCCTCTTGCTTCTTCTGGCCAGGCCGATCAAGAGCTCCTTAGGGTCTACAATTGTTTCGACATGCTCGGGCACCGTCTCAAGGGGAACCCCCAGATAGGGTGAGATGTTCTCTCTATCCGCCAGGAGCCAGGCTTCGACTTCGCGCACTGCGACCCGAAAGAGGAAATTCGGAGCCAGCGGGTGATCGACCCACTCTCGGATGAGTGTTGGTGGACACGGATTGGCATCGAGGTCCGTCAGCAGCAGGTAGGGAGTGCCCTTGGAGGCCTGATTGAAGCTGCCGGCCTTTTTGCGTAGATAGCCGTAGCCCTCCAGCCCAAAAACCAGATGGATACGGAGCTCTTTGGGGGAGAGCTCGAGCATTTTGCGCGCGACGAGCTCGCTGAGGCGATCCTCGACCGCCAAATTGACATGGACGGTCATCAGGAAAATAGCGTAAGCTGGTAGGCCCCAGCCGGGGTGGTGGCCGGAATCACAGCCTCTGCGGGAGTCAAGCCTGATTGCAGCAGAGCTTTGACCTCCTTGTCGCTGGCGGCCAGAACCACGGCCGAGCCTTCTTTCTGCGGCTGCAGCAAGAGGATTTCCGCAGCATCGATTCCCCGATCTTTGAGCAAGTCATAGCTGTGCGTGCTGATGAAGACCTGCCTTCGCTTGGAGCGAGTCAGGCGATGGATGAGCGGTGGGAGTTGAGCGACGAGACCCGGGTGAAGGGACAGCTCGGGCTCCTCCAGGAGGAGCACGCCGTCTCCATCCAGGAGCGACCAGAGGAGTCCGAGCAATCTCAGGGTGCCATCAGACAGCTGGTCCTCGCGTTGCCAGGCGCCCTGGGGGCGCCAATGCTCATACTTGACCTCCAGATGGGGTGTACCCATCTCGTCTCGCTGGTCCCGCAACGAGCTAAATTGTGGGACCGCGATCTGCAGTGCTTTCTCAATTTTGCGAAGCCGCGAGCGCCGCGTCTTCTCGGGGGTTCTCACAATCCGCTCGAGCAGACCCCTTCCGAAGGGGTCTCCGGGCACCCCGGGTCCGGTGAAGGCATCACGGTGCCGCAGCAGCTGCGGCACCATATGGAGATACTCGACCCGGCTGAAGAACTGGCCAATTTCCCTGAACTCCGCGTTTGCATTGATCTGCTCGAGGTGGGTCTGAGTGAGTCGGTCCTGGTCTTTCTGATCGTCTTGATTGGGCCGGTCGAGAAGAACTCGGCCTTCCTTCCAGACCCTCTCTTTGCTCACCAGAGGGAGCCGGTTGCCGCGGACTTCCTGCCGCATCTCCAGCTCGTAACGCCACTCACCCTTATCGTTGTTGAGAGAAACGTCGATGCTTACCGTAGGGTCGTTTCGTGCCGAGAGACACCGGACCGTAGAGAGCCCTCCTCGGCTCTGCAATGCATCCTGGAGGCCTCCGCCGGGTTTGGCCAGGTCTCTGAGGAAACGGAACGCGTCCAACAGATTGGATTTACCCGATGCATTTGGACCGACCAGAAAGACGCGCTCGGTAAGGTCTACGCTCACCTCCCGAAAATTGCGCCAGTTTTTGAGAGCAAGTTGGGTGAAGAGCACGAGAGGCGTGTTCCCCTGCTGGTTCCAACTCCCCTGCCAGCCCGATGTCGACTCCCAGCATTGAAGGATTCGATCCGGAATCGGAGCGCGCGCTGCCCGCGTGCAGACAAGCCGGATCGGGCTCCTTTCTTTGTCTCGCCCGGCCACCAGCGTTCGCGCTCAAGCAGTCTTTCCACCGCACCCAGCCCCCGCTTCGGCTGCTCCAGCACGAGCTACGTCGGTCTCGCTGGAGACAGTCTGTTGAACGGCGCCGCGCCAATTCCTGAAGCGTTCAACGCGCGGCGCCTTAGCGCTGCTTGGCGCTGGGTGGCCGTGTGACCCGGGTGGGCCCGCTCAGTCGAATGCGCCGGGTGAGCTGGTTGTTGGTCTCATCGCTCTCTCGAACCCGGCCCTCCCAGTCGATGGTGGCGGTCACCTCGGCCTGCATTCCCTCTTGCAGGCCGACCAGCCCGATGGTGTAGCCTCCCGTGGAGACCTCCCGATGATGCTTGGGGACCGGAAAGCGGTAGTGGCTGTTGCCCTCGAACTCTCGCTCACCGGAGCGAATCTTGACCAGGAAGTCCTTTTCTTGCGGGGTATCCCAGCCACCGTCGTTGCGATAGTTGACCCGGATGTAGGGAGCATCCCAGTAGACCTCGGTGATGACCAGATCGGGCAAGCCTTCCGTCACTGCGACCTCCTGCTGCGCCAGGGGCGGAGTCGCGGCCTGAGCCGGCGGCCTGGACCGGAGCAGCCCAAAGCCGATTACCACCGCGGACAACAGCGCTCCGAGCCAGATCATTTCACGCCGCATGGCTCACTCCGAATCGTCGCTGTAATAAGCCCATTCCGGCTCTTCGGGCACCTCGCCCAGCAGGCGTTTGTAGCGTCCCAGAAGCTGGGGCGGCAAGGGAGCGAGCTCCACTCCCACCATGTGGTTGCCCGAATCGTGGGGACAACACCAGCGCACCACGCCGCTCACCGTCAACGGGATGCCCTCCACTTCCATGCGCACGCTGACGCCGCGCCCGACTTCGAGTGGCTCGCTGACCCCGAGGCGCAGGCCCGAATGGGAGAGGTCGATGACCACGGCGGGGGTCTGCGGGTCCGTCAGGTCAACTCGAAAGACTCTGGGGATACGCTCGGCGCGTCGCCGGTCCAGTGCCGTTCGCCCCTGATCGATCGGTCTGAAGTGCTGCTCGAGCAGGCTGTGCGCTTGCGGTGGACCGAGCACGATAGCGGTGTAGGAGCTGTCGTTCGCGAAATACTCCTCCACGCGGGTCTCGAGCAGCAGCGCCTCACCTGCCAGGGCGACCTGCAAATCCTGGTCGCCCTGAACGAGTCTCTCCGGGCATGTAAAGTGCAATCGCCCCCCCGCGTAGGCCGTGACCACGATTGACGGCACCCGAGTCTTTCGGAACCTGCCGAGCATGCGGGTAAGTTCGCTGACCCTGCGCTCGAGCCTGCTCGCAGGCTCGAGCTTCTGCCAAAGATTCACACCCTGCTGGAGGTGTCAAGCTCAGGAGTGCGCTGCCCCGGTTTTCCCTTTCAGCAGCTTCGGGAGCAGGCGGATCAGGTCGGTGGTGGTGACAATGCCCACCGCCTTGTCGTTGTTGGTGATGATCACGCGGTGGATCTTGGCCTCCAGCATGATCTCCACCAGGTCCTCCACCGGAGAGCTCTCGTCGGCCTGGTAGACGGCCGGCGTCATGATGTCGGCCACCGTCCGGGAGTCGACTTCCCCGATCGAGAAGCCGTCAAACTCCTCTTCCTCCATCCAGACGTCCCGGTAGTAGTGGGGCCGCGTGGCGTGAGGCACCATCTCGCCCTGCATCCCGGCTGTGTTGGCGATGTCCGTCATCGAGACGACGCCGATGGGTCGACCCAGGTCCACCACAGGAGCACCCGAGATCCCCCTGGAGGAGAACAGCTCCGCCAGCTCGGTGACCAGCATGTCGGGGGGGACGGTGATCAGCTTGCGCTGCATGATCTCTTTGGCCTTCATCTGTTTGGGCTCCTTCGCTTTGGTATCTTCAGACTATTCAGGGGGAGGAGGCGCCGAAATGATCCAGGTCACCTACCTCGGGGAGAATCGCGCCAGGGCCGAGAGATTCCTCCCGTGGGCCTCGCAGGGACCGACCTCTTGGCGGGAGAAGGCCCGAGCTTGCGATCACTACCGGTGGAGGACCGTTCCGTGCACATCCTGCTGGCCGACAAGCTCGATCCCCGCGCCATCGAGCTCTTCAAGCAACCCGGCGTCCAACTGAGCAACCGCCCCGAGCTGGGCCCCGACGACCTGCCCGGTCAACTGGGAGACGTCGAGGTCCTGGTGGTGCGCTCGACCAGAGTGACCGGCAGGGCCATCGAGGCTGCGCCCCGGCTGGGCCTGATCATCCGGGCCGGCTCGGGGGTCAACACCATCGACGTCGAGGCCGCCTCGGCTCGAGGCATCTTCGTGGCCAACTGCCCGGGGAAGAATGCGGCCGCCGTGGCCGAGCTGGCGGTGGGGCTGATCCTCTGCCTGGACCGGCGCATCTCCGATAATGTGGCTGATCTGCGGGCCGGCAAGTGGAACAAGAAGGAGTTCAGCAAGGCCGAGGGCCTGAAGGGGAAGACCGTGGGGCTGATCGGCCTGGGCCAGATCGCCCAGGAGGTCATGGCCCGCCTGCGCCCCTTCGGGGTGCGCTTTGTGGCCTGGTCCAGGAGCCTCACGCCCGAGAAGGCGGAAGAGCTGGGTGTCACCCGCTGCGCAGATCGGCAGGAGGTGGCCCGCCACGCTGACATCGTCAGCGTGCACGTGGCTCTGACCTCCGATACGAAGGGCTTCCTCAGTCAGGCGTTCTTCGAGGCCATGAAGCCCGGGGCGTTCTTCATCAACACTTCGCGGGCCGAGGTGGTGGACCAGGCGGCCATGCTCAAAGCCCTGGAGGCTGGCAAGATCCGCGTCGGCACCGACGTGTTCGAGAGCGAGCCCTCGGGCGGGGCGGCCGAATTCGCCAGCCCGGTCGCTCAGCATCCGCAGGTGGTGGGCACGCACCACATTGGGGCCTCCACCCAGCAGGCCGAGTTCGAGACGGGGGAGGAGGCGGCCCGGATCGCCAACGCTTACCTGACCGGCCAGCCTATCCCCAACTGCGTCAACCTGCGCGACGCGCCGCCCAGCAGCTACGGCCTGCTGGTGCGCCACGAGGACCGGGTCGGCGTGCTGGCCGGCGTGTTCCAGACCCTCAAGGAAGAGGGCTTGAATGTTCAGGAGATGGAGAACCTGGTTTTCCAGGGGGCCAGGGCCGCCTGCGCCCAGATTTTGCTCGACAGTCCGGTCACCGAGAATGCTCTCGCGCGGCTGGAGAAGTGCGACGGAGTGCTTTGCGCTCGCAGCACCGAGCCGCTGGCGCCGGTCACGGCGTGAGTCGTTCGGCCCAGCTGGTCGAGCGCATCCTTCAGGGAGACCGCCGGGCAGCCGCCCGGGCCATCAGCCTGCTGGAGAACCATGCCCCCGAGGCGCGCGCTATCGCCGAGGGCCTGGCAGGGCATCGGGGCAAGAGCTTTCGGGTGGGGATCACCGGCCCTCCGGGGGCCGGCAAGTCCACCCTGGTGGACGGCCTGGCCCGCGAGCTGCGCAAGCGCGACCGCACCGTCGGGGTGGTCGCGGTGGATCCCAGCTCGCCTTTCTCGGGCGGAGCGCTGCTCGGTGACCGGGTGCGCATGGGTCGCGCCCTGGAGGACCCGGGCGTGTTCGTGCGCAGCATGGCCAGCCGGGGCACCATGGGCGGGCTGGCCCGCTCGGCCCAGGAGGCGGCCGACGTGCTGGACGCTCTGGGCAAGGACTGGGTCATTCTGGAAACCGTGGGAGTGGGCCAGAGCGAGCTGGCGGTGGCGGCAGCCTGCGACGTCACCGTGGTGGTGCTGGTGCCCGAAGCGGGAGGAGCGGTGCAGGCCATGAAGGCCGGCTTGATGGAGATAGCCGACCTCTTCGTGGTCAACAAGAGCGACCGCCCGGGCGCCGACGAGATGCTGGCTCAGCTGCGCGAGACGGCTCACTACCTGGATCGCGAGGGCTGGAAGGTGCCCATCCTCAAGGTCATCGCCATCCAGGAGCAGGGCCTGGAGGCCCTGCTCGACCGTCTGGAGAGCTACCACGCCTGGCTGCAGGAGGGGGAACGGCTGGAAGAGAAGCGGCTGCGCCAGGCTGCCCTCCGGATTCGCGATCTGGTGCGAGCGCGGCTGGAAGAGCGTCTCTGGCTCGACCCCGAGGTCGATGCCGTCGTGCAAGAGAACGCCCGACACGTGCTCGCGGGGCAGCTGGCCGTGCACCAGGCTGCCATCAATGTGTGGGGAACGGTGCGCGAGCGCCTCACGGAGCTGGAAGGCATATGAGCGAAGCGCCTCTCAAGATCTTGATCGCCAAGGCCGGGCTCGACGGCCACGACCGGGGGGCTAAAGTGGTGGCCCGGGCCCTGCGCGACGCTGGCATGGAGGTCGTCTACACGGGCCTTTTCCAGACTCCCGAAATGATCGTGGAGGCAGCCATCCAGGAAGATGCCGACGCCGTCTGCCTTTCGATCCTGTCGGGGGCGCACATGACGCTGTTTCCCCGGGTCAAGGAGCTGCTGGATCAAGAGGGCCTGCAGCACGTGCTGGTCTCAGGCGGTGGCATCATTCCGGCAGACGACATGGCCGAGCTCCAGGCCCTGGGGATGGGCCGACTGTTCGGCCCGGGCTCGGGGCTGGAGGAGATTATTTCCTACTTTCGCCAGGAGATCCCGCGTCGCCGGTTGGCGCGCAAAGACTGAGGAGGAGCCTTGAACATCCACGAGTATCAGGGGAAAGAGCTGATGGCCCGCTTCGGGGTGCCCACCCCGCGAGGCAAGGTGGCGGCCACGCCCGACGAGGCGAAGGCTCACGCCGCGGAGTTTGGCGGCAAGGTGGCCGTGAAGGCCCAGGTGCACATCGGGGGGCGCGGCAAGGCCGGCGGTATCAAGCTGGCCAGCTCGCCCGACGAGGCGCAGGCTCACGCCAGCAAGATCCTGGGCATGGACATCAAGGGCCTGACGGTCCGCAAAGTGCTGGTGGAAGAGGCCCTGGAGCTGGACAAGGAGTTCTATCTCGGCGTTATCTTGGATCGCACCCGCTCAACTCACTGCATCATGTTCAGCCCGATGGGCGGCATGGACATCGAGGAGGTGGCCGAGAAGCACCCCGATCAGCTCAAGAAGGTGCACGTCAATCCCCTGCTCGGCCTGCTCAAGCACCAGGTGCGCGAGCTCGTCTATGCTTACGAGCTGCCCGACGCCACGCGCAAGGACCTGGCCAACTTCATCGAGACGCTCTACAAGCTCTACAGCGGCATGGACTGCCTGCTCTCGGAGATCAATCCGCTGGCCATCACCAAGGACGGCCGCATGATCGCCGCCGACGCCAAGTTCACCTTCGATGAGAACGCGCTGTTCCGCCACCCCGAGTTGGAAGAGCTGCGCGAGGTGGCCGAGTCGGACCCCTTCGAGCAGCGGGCCCATGAGGAGCGCCTGGCTTACGTGCGGCTGCACGGCGAAGTGGGCGTGATCGGCAACGGGGCCGGCCTGGTGATGGGCACCCTGGACACGGTCAGCCGGGTGGGCGGCAAGCCCGCCAACTTCCTGGACGTGGGGGGTGGGGCTTCGGCCGTCGTGGTGACGAAGGCGCTCAGCCTGGTCAGCTCCGATCCCAACGTCAGGGGGGTGCTGTTCAATATCTTCGGGGGCATCACCCGCGGTGACGAGGTGGCCAGAGGCATCGTGCAGGGCGTCAAGAGCGCCAACGTGACCCTGCCCATCGTGATTCGCCTGGCCGGCACCAATTCCGAGGAAGGGCGGGCCATTCTGGCCGAGGCCGGATACCAGACCGCCGCCACCATGGAGGAAGCGGCCGAGAAGATTGTGGCCCTGACCCGCTAAGGCGCCGTTGGATACTTCAGGATCTGGCGTGGCGCCGTTCAACAGATTGTTGACAGTCCCGAGCGTAAGCGCCGGACTGTAAGAAGGAGCAAGCAATGAGTATTCTGATCGACAAGAGCACCCGCGTTCTGGTGCAGGGCATCACGGGCCGCGAGGGCGGCTTTCACACCCAGCAGATGATCTCGTACGGCACGAAGGTCGTGGCCGGAGTGACCCCTGGAAAGGGGGGCCAGGAAGTCCTCAATGGCGTGCCGGTCTTCAATACCGTGGCTCAAGCGCTCAAGAAGACCGAGGTGGATGCCTCGGTGATCTTTGTGCCCCCGCCCCTGGCTTGCGACGCCATCCTCGAG
>QWHO01000474.1 GCA_021404945.1 bacterium CPR1 | reverse complement strand
ACTGCCGCCGGCCAGGAGCTCGCGGGCTCGCTCGGCCTCGCCGCCGGCCAGGGCCTCGCGCAGCGGCTCGCGCTGGGCGGCCAGCCGAGCGAAGGCCTGGAAGATCGGGTCGAGCACCTCCTCGAGCACGGGATGGTCCTCCTGAAAGCGCAGGCCGTCGAAAAACTGGATATAGAGCGCGTCCAGAGTGTCCTCGGCGGCCTGCAGGCTGACTTCCAGGGCTTCGGGAGGCAGGTGACCCTGCAAGAACCTCTCGGCGTCCTGCATGAGCTGGTTGTAAGCCGGCAGCTCGGTCACGGTCAGGCGGAGGTCAGGCTGCGGAACAGCTCCTCCACGCGCAGCATCACCTGTGCCGCTTCGTTGACCATCTCCAGGCCCCGGGCCAACTTGCCCGGGTCGCGTCGCTGCAGGAAGCTGCGCAGGGTGTTGAGGCCGGCCTCCATGTCGTCGGCTCCGACCGCCATGTGCTCGCGTGCCTCCTCCAGAATCTCGATCTGCTCGGCTGGGGTGTCAGGGTGGGGGGGCTCGAGCTCGCTCAGCCGCTTGCGCACCCCGTCTACCTTGCCCTGGAACCAGTCCAGCTTCGCGAGGAATTCCTCGTCCGTGATGGCGCTCACCCGCACCTGCTCGACCAGGTCGGTCAGGACCTGCAAGTTCTCCGAGCCGGCGTTGCGAGCATCGCTCTCTTCGCGCAGGTCGAGCTGGTTGGTCGGGGTTGGCTCGTCCATGACGGCCGGGAACATGGCGTTGCACTGCTCGCAGTAGCGGGCGCTCACCGGGTTGCTGGTAGAGCAATGCAGGCAGGACTTGGTGGTCTCCTGAGGCTGGAAGGCGCCGGTCAACAGGTGGGTCACGGCCACGATCTGGTCGGCCGCCTCCTGGATGGTCTGCAGCCCCTGGCGGAGCTCCTGCACATCGGGGTGCTCGAAGAACGACTCCAGCCTGGAGATCCCTTCGCCCTGACGCTCCACCGCCTCGCGCAGCACCTCGCCCTGCTCGGCCAGGACTGCCTGCTCAGCCGGCGTGGGCGCGAGCACGTCCAGGCTGACCGCCATCATCTGGTGGAGCTCGATAAA
Source organism: bacterium CPR1 (assembly GCA_021404945.1). Classification (GTDB taxonomy): domain Bacteria; phylum Vulcanimicrobiota; class Xenobia; order Xenobiales; family QWHO01; genus QWHO01. The sequence goes on along the minus strand of QWHO01000474.1, from coordinate 3,510 downwards.
CTGGTCGAGCCGTTTTCGGAAACGCTCGATGGGCAGGCGGCCCAGCATGAAGGCCTCTCCCACCCGCACCAACTCGTTGACCGGGGGCGATTCAGAGTAGACGGGGCGCTGGCTCGCTTCCTGGCGCAGCAGGGCCAGGCCCTTGAAGATCTGGTTGACCAGGTGCCGGGCTCGAGCGAGCATCCGGCCCACCTTGCCCTCGGCGCCATCATCGAGAGCCTGGCGAAGCTCAGGCAGCACCAGGCGCAGCTTGCCGAACCCCTGGTAGATCAGAGGGGTGGCCTGTTTGACCGCCTCGGTCTCCTCTTGATAGGGGAGGTTCTCGTGGAAGTGCTGGAAAATCTGGCCCAGCGCGTCTTCCAGAGCCGTGAGCGACTCCAGGCCGGCATCCACCGCAAGCGTCTGGGCCAGCACGCGCTCCACTCGACCCTGAAATTCATTGAAGGCCGGAAGATCGGTCAGGTCGGGGCGTTCCTCGGCCGGGAAAGCGGGGGCTCGGTCCATGCTGGCTAGAGTGTTTTCGAACGGTCGTGAGCTTTCCTTCGAGGCCCGGCCTTTGAGGGAAATTTTGGCTGCCCCTTGACCCTGAGGCCAGGGGTCGTGATATGCGCCACAAGACCAGGACGAGGAAGGCTTGATGTCATGAATATGATGATGCCCGGTATGGGCCCGATGATGATGCCCGGGATGCCCGGAATGGACATGGGTATGGGCGGCATGAACGGGATGTTCATTATGATGCAGATGATGCAACTGATGCAGATGCTCATGATGATGATGGGCCAGCGTCAGCAGCAGGGCGGCTGCGGTTGCGGCCAGCAGTATCCGCAGATGGGCATGGGCAACCAGTTCGGCAACATGACGATGCCCCAGATGCCCAACTACGGCGGGGCTCAGATGCCCTGGAGCGGTGGCTGCGGATGCCATCAGAATTACCCTGGCAACATGTACGGGGCCGGCCCCGGAAGCTGGAACCCTCAGACTGGCAACCGCCTGGCCGACACGGCCGCCAGTTGGAATGGTAGCGCCTTCAAACCGGGTCAGAGAGCGCGTTGCGCCGACTTCGTCTCCACCATGCTCCGCCAGTCCGGCACCGCGCCACCGGGCTTTCAGCATCAGGAGGGCGCGGCAGGACTGCGCAACTACGGCACCCCGGTGGCTGGAGGGATCCAGAATCTGCGTCCCGGTGACGTGGTCTTCTTTGGAAACACCTATCGGGAGGGTCACACCACGCACACGGGCATCTACCTCGGCAACGGTCAATTTGTCCACCGTCCTACCGCCAACGAGCCGGTGAGGGTCAACAACATCAACAGCCCGTACTACGCCTCACACTTTACCGGCGCCAACCGCATGGGCTGAGAGCCTGTCGCGGAGATTTGCAGGAAGGCCGACTCGAGAGGGTCGGCCTTCTGGCATTCTCTTGATCCTTTCCGCGAGGACAGGAGCGATCGACCTGAAAGGGACCCTCCCGGTGGCCGCGAATCGGCCCGGCATGCAACCTTCTGCCATCGCTGACGCCTGCGCCCTGCACCAGAGCGAGCTTGATCCTCTGCTCGAGAGCGTGCGGGGTGAGCTCGACCCTGAAAGCCGCACCGTGACCGTCTTCGTGGAGGCCGCCGAGGATGAGGAGGTGCACGAGCGGCTGCTCGAGATCTACTTCGACTTCAGTTTCTACCTCCCCATGGGCCCGCCCGAGGTCGAGTGCTATCGCATGGAGCTCGCCATCAACCACGAAGGGGCACCGCGCCATCTCTACGTGCTCGAGTCGGACGTGAGCCTGCTGCCCGATACCGGCGGAGCCACCCGCGAGCAGTGGGCGGCTTTCGCGAGCCAGTTTCTGTGCACTCTCGACGGAGTGCCTCGGGGCATTCCGATGCCCGACGACTTTCCCGACTGAGGGTCTCGGGCAAGCTGGCTCAGCTTGACGAGTACTTGCAGTGGGACGAATTGCCGGAGGTCGGGCAAGCCCTGCATGTCCATTCCCAGGCAGGTCGGGCTTCGCCGCAGCTCAGGGCGCACAGGACAATGCGATGCAGCACTCGGCACAGGATGACTCACCTGCCGATCCTGAGAGTGATATCCAGGCTAGAGAAGTCCGGCCGCTTACATGATCTTGTGGTGGCGGAGGCGGGGGTAGGGGCCCCCGAGGGCGTAGCCCCTCCGACACCACCTGGGGGTTTGCGGCCAGAATTCTAAGCGTCTTCCAGCCCGTCCTCGACGCTCTGCAAGAACTGGTCAAGATCGCGCGCGCGGATTCGCCACAAACGTCCCAGCTTCAAGCCTTTCAGCTTGCCCTGCCGGAGCCACTCGAGAACCGTCCTTTTTTTTACTTTGAGGCGACGGGCCACCTCAACCGGGGTCATGATGTCGTCCATAAGGCCGCTTTTCGCGTCAGGCCACTCGTTCCTGCGCAATCGATGGAGATTCTTACTGGATTCAAGCGGTTCTGAACGTACGCTCAGCGCTTACGGAGGGTTCAGATGCCTCTCCAGCCAGGCCTGGCCCAGCCTTAATCGCAGCCCTGGCACCTGGAGCGGCCGACAGGCAACGAACCTGGCTCGGAGGCGATCGGCCAGGATCGCCAGTTGAGGATCCTCTCCGAGGAGTCCCAGGACCACCCGGTCGAGCTGCAGGGAGGTCTTCGGCTGCAACTTCATTCGGTCCAGGTCGAGAGCCAGATAGCGGCCGAAAGAGAGCTCCTCCAGCGCCTCTACCACCTGGCCCAGGCGCACGCCCTGGCGGCGCCACAGGCCGGGCTCGGGGTGAGACATCAGGGCCAGAACTCTGGGCCGCTTCAGCTCGGAGGCCAGCTCGGCCAGCACCTCGAGTTGGAGAGCGTAGAGACGGTCTGGCTCGAGCAACCGCACAACCAGACGCCGATTGCCGAAACTGGCTACCAGGGGCGCGAGGGTGTGGCGCAGCGCTGAGCGACTGGGCTTCTTGCCCGCCAGCAGGGTCTTCAGGCGCACGAAACCGCCTCGAGCGCCCAGGTCGAGACCCAGCTCGGCCTCCGCCGGTGTAGAGACCTCGGCCAGCACGCGGGCGATGGCCACCTGATCGGCCCACTCCAGCAGTCGTTCCATCCCCGGGGGGAGGAACTGGATGTGCCAGACGCTCAGAGCCCCTGCGTAGAGGCGGTCGCCCTCCAGGGTCACCAGGCCCTCCGCGCAGGTTGGGGGCGTCCCGATGAGCGAGGGGATCTTCCTGCGCCGCAGCCACTCCTCGGCCGGTCCTGGTGAGGTCAACAGAGCTCCTGCGCAGTCGCGCTCCTGGTCCTGGCCTCCCAGCACCAGGATCTCCCGACCCAGCCTGCCGACCGCCAGGCCGTGGAACACCGAGTTGCCGCCAACCAGCACCCTGGCCTGGCGGCGTCGACGCGGGCTGAGCCGGGGCTGCACGAATCGGTCCAGGGCCATCGGGCTCATCTGCTCCATTGCTTGCAGGGCCGAGAGCACCCGATCCTCCACCATCCAGACCAGCGTCTCACAGTGCTGCTCAAAGGTGCGG
>QWHO01000473.1 GCA_021404945.1 bacterium CPR1 | reverse complement strand
CCCGGAGCGACCGCGTTAATGCGCACGTTCCAACTGGCGTAGGTAGCGGCCGCCGAGCGAACCAGCCCCTCCACACCCGCCTTGGCGGCAGCGATAGCTTCGTGATTGGCCAGCCCCAGCGAGGCGGCGGCCGAGCTCATGAGCACGATGGAGCCTCCCTGCTCCTGCATCCACCTGGCCAGCGCGGACCACGGCGGCCTCAACACATGTCTGCTGGCGCGAATATTCCTGCAAAACCTTCAGCACTTCACTTCAACTTGTTCTCGCGTCGAGCCGAAGGTCTGGCTCACCCACCATGGCCGGAGCGCAGCCCAAAACAGCATCGGCCGTTTTGTTGGCTGCTCTGGTGTCAACACCAGCGGAGCGGGCTGCTCAGGAGAGGGCCAGCCGAATTCGCCGCGGATGAAGAGGAGGCAGACCTCGCCAGATTTCCTGGGAGCCAGGCGCGGCCGTTACTTCCAGGACCACCTCGTTCCAGGGACTCTGAAGACGGTAAACGGCCTGGAAAGCGTCCTGCTCGTACTCCAGGAAGCTCAACTGGGTGCCAGCCAGAGGGCGATTGTCCCGCAGCGACCTGGGCTCAGGAATCTCGAGACAGTGCAGCGTGCCATGGGGGAGAACGATGTCGACCTTCAGGCCGGAAGGCTCGAATCGATAGTGGCGCAACTGGGCGACCAGCTCGGCCCGCCGCGTACTCCTGGGGAGGGGGGGAGCCGTCACCGGCCGCTGACCCGAGGCCTGAGCCCCGTGCCCCTCGTCCGATGAAGCAGCAGGCTCACCGGTGAGCTGCTTGAGAAGGTGGACCAGGCCCGCGTCTGGCTGAACGAGCTCCACCCCGACCAGCCATCGCTTGGGAACGTCCTGCTCGCACCAGACGGCGCGTGCGGTCGTCCTCAGGGGAATCTCCACCGACTCGAGCTCGATCTCCAGGCTCAGCCTGGTCCCGGGAGAAACCGGTCCTTCGGCTTCCAGCAAGAGGCCCGTGACGCTGCAATCACGGGTCACAGCCCGGTAGCCAGGCAGCTGGGCTGACATCACCCGACTGCGCAGCACCGCGCGCGGGCGGCGCCTGACCCCCTCCGGAGGGGCCGGAGGCATCGGAAGACGGTTGGCGTCCCTGGCCACCCCCGAAAGGACGTAACCTCCCTGGCTGTGAGGGCGACACCCTTCCACCGTAAGCCGCGCCTTGCCATCCAGGGCGACCTCACGTCCCCGGTCCACGGGTCGCGAGGACAAAACGGTCGCTCGATCGCCCTGGACTTCCAATAAAGTGGTGCGGGTTCTCCAGCTCAACATGACATTTCTCCTTTTACCGATAGAAAGAGCGCTCGCTCCAGGGCTGCACAGTCTGCCTGACAGTCGAGAAACTGAAGGTCGCGGGCAACGTCAGCACCAGGCTGACAACCAGAATCATCAGCACCAGTCCCTGCATCATCTTTGCTCTTTACCTCCAAACCCAGCATAAGGCGGTCGAGTGAAGAGACGGTAGCAACTCGGATGAATATTCCATTAAAGTAGGCACGTTCTTATGTGCCTACTTTTTAAAGTATTTGCCGGGAGCGGGGGGGGCGCAGGCCAGGGGTCGCGACGGAGCTTTCGGCGCTCGCGGGCACCCCGACTTTCAGGCCTGCTGGACGCGCCCGTCCAGCAGTTGCACGACCCGGTCAGCCATCCGGGTAAATCTCTCGTCGTGGCTCACCATCACGAAGCTCTTGCCGCTGGTGCGGCTGAGCTCGCGCATCAGGTCGTAGGCGCCCCGGGCGGTCTTGGAGTCGAGGTTCCCGGTGGGCTCGTCGGCCAGAACCAGCACGGGATCGTTGGCCAGTGAGCGGATGATGGCCACCCGCTGCTGCTGCCCACCCGAGAGCTGGGATGGGCGATAGTGCAGCCGCTCGCCCAGTCCGACCTGCTCAAGAAGTGCCTGCACCCGCGCGCGAGCTGCCTGCTCGGCCTCCCGCCCTTTCAAGCGACAGGGCATGAGGGCGTTCTCGAGCACGGTAAACTCGGGCAAGAGGTAGTGGAACTGGAAGATGAAACCCAGGTAATCGCGTCGATACTCGGCCCGCTGGCGAGCAGTGAAGCCGGCCGTATCCCGATCTCCCAGGCGCAGCACCCCGCCGGTGGGGCTGTCAAGCAGCCCGAGCAGATTGAGCAGGGTCGACTTCCCGCTTCCCGAGGTTCCCTGGATGGCCAGGAACTCTCCGGGCGCGACGGTCAGGTTGACCTCGAAGAGCACCCGCGTGGGAACCTCCCCCGCGTAGGTCTTGTCGACCTTGATCAGCTCGGCCACCATCAGCTTCCCCGGATCACCTCGATGGGATCGACCCGAGCGGCCTGCCAGGCCGGATAGAGCGAAGAGAGCAGGCCCACGGTGAGGGCCAGGGCTACCGCTCCCAGGACCATCTCGGGGCTGAGCTCCACCGGGAAGAGCTCGATGCTGCGACCGCTGGCCGACAGGGTGCGGGCCTTCTTGAGCTGGCTCACCAAAAACAACCCGGTGGCACTGCCCAGCACTCCCCCCAGGAGCGAGAGAAGGCTTCCTTCCAGGGCGAACACTCCCAGAATCTGATGGTCTGTCGCTCCCATGGCCTTGAGGATGCCGATCTCTCTGGAACGGCTGACCACAGCCGTGATCATGATGCTCGCGATGCCGAAGGCCGCGGCCAGGGTGGTGATGGCCAGGATCATGTTGGAGGACCCGGACTGGGCCTTGAGGGCAACCAGCAGGCTCTGATTATCTCTGGTCCAGGGCTCGACCTGGTAGGGGACCTGGAGAGACAACCGCCGGGCCAGCTCCTCTGCTTCAAAGACGTGGCGCAGCCTGATTCCCAGCGAGGTGACCGCGGTGCCCAACCCGAATAGCGACTGTCCGTCGCGCAGGGGCAGGTAGACCGTGCTCGAGTCCAGGGCGCGAAATCCGGTATCGAAGATGCCCGCCACAGTATAGGTGCGGGCCACCTCCTCGGTGCTGGTGAGGCGCAGCTTGTCGCCCAGGTCGACTCCCAGCTCCTCGGCCAGGCGATAGCCCATGGCCAGCTCGCCCCCATTGAGTCCGAAAAAGCGTCCCCGGGCCAGGTTGCTCTGCAGAGCGACCACCCGGTCCTGGCGCTCGGGGAGAACCCCGTAGATTTGCACCGTAACCTTCTTGGTGCCCCGCGCCAGGGTTCCCTGGCCGCTCACCGTAGGAGAGACTGCCATGACCGCGGGATCAAAGCGCTCCAGTCGGGGAAGCCAGGCCTGCCAGTCCTCGATTTTTTGCTTCTGCTGGGGCAGCTTGACGGTGCGGGCGGTGTAGAGCAAGCCCGGCTCGGGCGACTCTTCCCACAGCGCAAGGGGCGGACGCTCGACCTGCTCGACGGTGACATGAGCCACCGCTCCCGTCACGGTGGCGATCAACCGGCGCTGCAGGCCCCCGATCAGGCCGGTCAGGAAGATGATCAGGGTCACACTCATGGCCACCACGCCAGTGGTCAGCAGCGTCTCGCCGCGCCCGAAGCGGAGGTGGCGCAGGGCCACCGTGACCATGAAGTAGTCGGGGATCACTGGCCCACCGGCTCGTAGTTGGTCTTGCCATTGGGATCATTGCCGGCGGCGGGGGGCCCCGACTCGAGCTCGGGGGGCTCGACCGTCCGGGCTCGAGCGCGTTGCCCGGGCTCGACGGTGGTGGCGTTCTGCACGACCGCCCGACCCTCGTCGAGACCCTCGATGGCGGCCCAGTTCTGGCCGCGAGCCAGCACCTTGACCGTCAGCGCGCGCAATCGTCCCCCTTCGACCACCAGGCAGGTGTTGTCGTTGATCAGGCAGGACAGGGGAAGGCTGAGAGCTTTCAGGCGCCGGACCTCGATGCTGACATCCAGGGTCATGTCGGGACGGGCATACTCCGGCAACCGCTCGGGCTTGAGCCGCACCGGCACGACCCCGCGCGTGGCATCGACGTCGGGCCCGATCTGGCTGACCCGAGCCGTGAACGGCTGCTCGCGGAAGGCTGGCGGGAAGACGGTCGCGCTCTGCCCCACCTTGAGGCGGGGAAGGTTGGTCTCATCCGTCTCGACATAGATCTCGGTGCGCTCCATGGCTGCCAGCGTCAGCAGGGCGGTGCCCGTATTGATGCTCTGGCCCGGCTCGACGTTGCGACGGGTGATCAGCCCCGCCATGGGGGCCCGGATCTGGCGTCGCTCCACCTGCTCGACGGCGTTCCGGAAGGCAGACTCGGCTTCGGCCAGGCGGGCTCGGGCCAGGCTGCGGTCCTCCGGGTAGGGCTGCCGGGCCAGCAGGCCGAGGTTCTGGCGGGCCACCTGCTCGCTGGTGGAGAGCGTGGCGCGGGCGGCCTCGAGCTCGGCTCGGGCGGCGGCGATCTCTTCAGGGCGAGCCGGCTGGCTGGCCAACCGCAGGCGTTCCTGCAGGGCCTGCTGGCTGGCCAGGGCACGGCTCTGGGCGAGGGTGGCCTGCTCGAGCTCGGAGCGCGAGATGGCCCCCTGGGCAAAGAGGTCGCGGGCCCGAGCCATGTCGCGGTCGGCCTGCTCGCGCTCCGAGCGAGCTCGAGCCAGGTTTGCCCGAGCTTCCCCCCGCTCCTCGGGCCGCCCGCCGCGCTCGAGCTGGTCGAGC
>QWHO01000472.1 GCA_021404945.1 bacterium CPR1 | reverse complement strand
ATCAAGGAGGCGCTTGACTTCCTGGAGAGCAATGTGCGCGAGGCGCGCCGCCAGTTCGAGAGCTCGGCCCAGGTGCCGGTTTCATCGGCCTTGCTGCAGGACGAGATCCCTCGTACCCTGGAGGCCTTCGACCTGCACGACGAGGCCATCGCCCAGATGCGGGCCACGTTGCCCGGTCCCACCCCCGAGCAGCTCGATGCCGGAATTGCGGCCCTCAGCCATGCAGTCAGCTCGCTCAAGGGCTCGGCTGACGTCTATCAGAACGTGGCCGACCGGGAGGGCAAGGTGCTCTGCCCCCGCTGCGGCGAGCCCAACTTGCCCGATCTGCGGGTCTGCACCAAATGCTCGGGACCTCTGCCGCGCGTAGCCGATCCCCAGTTCAACCAGGGCGCCGCCTCGACCTTCGAGGTGCGCGAGACGGACGAGCCGAGGCCCGAGCAGGCCCCGGACATGGTCATGACCAACCATCTCAAGCGCCTCTTCGACGCCTGCGAGGCCATCGAGCAGAAGCAGATCACGGCCGAGGAGTTCCTGGAGGTGATCGACTGGGCCGAGGGGCTGCTCGAGCAGGGCGAGTCCCAGCTGGAGAGCATGCCCCGCCCCGGTATTCCCACCGGTCTCTCCGAGGAGGAGGAGCAGTCCCTGCACGAGCAGCTTGGATTGGTGGATGAGACCGTCGAGCTCTTAGAGCAGGGAATCCAGGAATTTCGCAGCGGGCTGGATGTCATGCGAACGTATGTCGACAAGCGCCAGCGGGATACCCTGGTAACCGGCATTCGAGTCGTCTGGGAGGGCTCGCAAAAGATCTACCAGGTGCAGCGGATGGGCCAGCTGGCCGAGCAGATAGAGAATGAACCGCCCCCGGAGCCGCAGGAAGAGTGAGTGCTGACCAGGGAGCCGGGCCGAAGCTGGTGAATCTATTCGCGTGAGCCCCTCTCTGCGCTCGATGTTCCGCACCATGCCGGTCACCATGTGGCTGATTGCGCTGAGCCTGGCTGCCATTCTGGGATTCGTGATCAGTCCGCGCCACGTCCTGGCCTTTGTGGCCGGCGATCCGCGCCAGTACCCCTGGACCCTGTTCACCTATCCCTTCCTGACGGTCATGAATCCGCTGGGCTGGGCCTTCATGATGGCTGTGCTGTGGTGGGTGGGCGGACAGATGGAGTCCTTCTGGGGATCGCGCAAGTTGCTCGTGACCTGGCTGACCCTCAGCGCAATGCACGACCTGGTCACACTGGTCTGTACCGGCCGCCCCGAGATCGGCATGACGCTGCCTCTGGGCTCTCTGTGCGTGGCCTGGACCGTCCTCAACCCGCGGGCCCAGATCATGCTGATGCTGATCATCCCCGTGAGCGGGGTGATCTTCCGCTACATCACTCTGGTGGGCATGTTCCTCTGGTCGGGCCTCTCGGGCAATCCCCTCTCGGGCGTGGGAGCCGTGCTGGTAGGCCTGGCGGCCGGCTACTGGACGGCGGCAACCCCCGCGCGCCAGCTCTGGCCCGGACGCCCGCGCAAAGCGCGCAGCTCGAAGTCCAAAGCCCGCTTGAAGCTGGTCGAGAAGGCGCCCCCTGGCAACGTCCTGGCTCCTGTGCCCGAGTTGACCACGACCCTCGAGAAAGACATCGACCGCATTCTGGACAAGATCCGCGTGGACGGTATCGGCGCCCTCACTCCCGATGAGCGCCGCACCCTTGACGAGCACAGCGTCCGCCTGCGAAAAGGCGACTGACCGCTCCAGGGTGCGGCAAGCCGTCGAGCAGATCGGCCAGCTGATGGCCACCCAGGAGATCGCCCACGTGCTGGTGGGCCTATTCGATCTCAATGGCACTTTGCGGGGGAAGCGCCTCTCGACCCCGCGATTTGGGCTTCCGCTTCGGCTCCATCCCGCTCTGCTGGGACGCCAGCGACAACCTGATCGACTACCTTCAGCTCTATGAGGACCACCCGGGCTTTCCCGACTTTCCCGCCCGGCTGCTACCGACTTCGCTGCGCCCGTTGCCCATCGAGCGGAACATTCCCCTCTTTCTGGCCGAGTACGCCGAGTCGGGTCCGGGACGCGACTTCTGCTGTCGCTCGCTGCTGCGCCGGGTCACCCGCCGGCTCCAGGACGAGGGATATGAGCCCCTCGCTGGCATCGAGTATGAGTTCACCATCTTCAACGAAGACGAGCACAGCTGCCGCAAGAAGGAGTTTCGCGACCTGATCCAGGCCGGCCCGGTGCCGGGAGGGTTCTCGCTGGTAGGCACCCTGGCCGAGTCGGAGCTGCACCGCGAGCTGATGGACGCGGCCGCCACCATGGGGCTGCATCTTGAAGCTCTGCATCATGAGACCGAGTCCCTGGAGGCAGCCCTGGCCCCTGCCCCGGCTCTGGAGCTGGCCGATCGAGCGGCGCTCTTCAAGATGCTGGCCAAAGCGGTGGCCCGACGCCATGGCAAGCTGGCCAGCTTCATGGCCCGTTGGACCGAGAAGGTGGCCCCCAACGGGGGGCATGTGCATCTCTCCCTGCTTGGTCCCGAGGGTGAGACCGTGTTCCGCTGCGAGGAAGGAGAGCTATCCCCAGCGATGGCGAGCTTTCTGGCCGGACTCCAGCGGCGGCTTCCTCAACTCACAGCCCTGCTGGCTCCCTGGGTCAACTCCTACTCCCGCTTCTGGCCGCACTACGTAACCGCCAACCAGATGAGCTGGGGCATCGAGAACCGCACCTGTGCGGTGAGGGTCATTCCCGGCTCCTCGGCCCGGCTTGAGATCCGGCTGCCCGGGGCGGATGCCAATCCGTACCTTAGCCTGGCGGCCATTCTGGCCTGTGGCCTGGAGGGCATCCTGGCTCAGGAGAACCCCACCGAGCCGATGCAGTGCCACTCCTACGACCAGGCCATGGACCCCGACTACCTTCTGCCGGCCCACCTGGGCCAGGCAGCCCGGGCTCTGCGCGAGTCCGAGTTTGCCCGCCAGGCCCTGGGCGACGTTTTCGTCGATCACTACGCCGCCACCCGCGAGTGGGAGGAGCGCGAGTTCCGCAGCCAGGTGACCGAGTGGGAGCTGCGTCGCTACCTGTTGCTCTGAGCCCAGGAAAAAAGCCCCCCGGCCTGAGCCGAGAGGCTTTTCCCTGGTCGAGCGACGGAGACCCTAGATGCCGATTCCGCCGAAGGGCTGCTGCTGCTGGATGCCACCCAGGCCGGGGACGTTCTGCCCCAGGCCGAGGCCCTGAGCAAGCGGGTTCTGCTGGCCGAGCTGGCCCATCTGGCCACCGCCGCCACCCAGGGCGGCCTGCACAAGAGCGTGCGTCTCCGGTTTGATCTGCTGGGCAGACTGCGGATTCTGGATCGCCTGAGCGTAGGACTGGGCGAGCTGTGCCTTCAGCTGGTTGCCGCCACCCATCTGGAGCGGGTTGCCGCCCAGGCCCTGCTGGCCGCCCAGACCCTGCTGGCCGCCGAACGCGCCGAGTCCGGCCTGGAATCCCGCCATGAGTGGGTTGGCACCGCCGGCACCGGGAGCGCCCACACCGGGAACGCCGCCCTGCTGGCCCAACTGCTGGCCGCCGAAGGGCTGCCCACCCAGGCCGCCACTCTGCATGAGGACCTGAGCCGCCATCCCCTGGAGCTGGGAGTTGATGTCGCCCTGGCCCTGGCCGGGCTGCTGAGCCTGCTGAGGCCCACCGGCCTGCTGAGGAGCGCCACCGCCACCGGCCGGGGGAGCACCACCTCCGCCCTGCTCACCGCCGCCGCCTTTCTCGCCGCCGCCTTTCTCGCCGCCGCCGGCTTCACCGGGCTTGTTGCCAGCCATCTCCTCGAGCTTTTTCTTGAGGTCCTCGATCTCTTTGTTGAGATCTTCGATCTCTTTGCCCTTACCTGGCTTTTCGCCGTCCTTGCCTTCCTCGGCTTTCTTGCCATCGCCTGGCTTCTCGCCATCACCCTTGATGTCGACTTTGTCCTTAGGATCTTCTGCCTTTTTGGCATCGTCCGCTTTCTTGGTTTCGCCAGGCTTCTGGGTTTCGCCAGCCTTCTTCGTATCGGCGGCCTTGTTCTGGGTCGTAGCTTTGTTCGCCTGTTGGGTGCGCTGAGTCTGCTGCGTCCGCTGCGAGCTGCGGTTGCTGCTGCTACTGTTCGTTTTACTCACTCCACCAGCCATTCTTCATTTCTCCTTTGCTCAAGACAGGTTAGGCACATCTTACCACCGGCTCCTCGTTAACTCGAGGCCAGGGCGGGGAGGGCGACCGCCAGCACCTCCTCCATTCCTTCTGCGAAAACGAAGTCCAGCCTGGATTTGACGTTCTCGGGCACGTCCTGCAGGTTCTTCTGGTTGGCTCGGGGCAGCACCACGCGCTGAACTCCTGCGTTGTAGGCGGCCAGAACCTTCTCTTTGATCCCTCCCACCGGCATGACCCGCCCTCGAAGCGTGATTTCTCCCGTCATGACGACGTTCCAATCGACCGGCCGCCGGGTGAGCGCCGACACCAGAGCCGTGGCCATGGTGATTCCGGCCGAGGGGCCATCCTTGGGGATGGCCCCGGAAGGCACGTGCAGATGCAGGTCGTGGGCGTAATAATCAAACGCGATACCCTGACGACCACAGTAACTGCGGACCCAGGTGGCAGCGGCTCGAGCCGATTCCTTCATGACCTGGCCCAGCGAGCCGGTAAGAATCAGCCGTCCTTTCCCCTCGGTCAGGTTGGCCTCGATCAGCAAGACTTCGCCTCCCACTGAGGTCCAGGACAAGCCTCGAGCCGCTCCCGGGAGGTCGCGGGGCTCGCGCTCATCGGCCCCCCATTCGAAGGTGGGCACCCCCAGTCGTTTCTCCAGATGACGTGGCAATACTGGCCCGGGCCTGCGCCCGAGCTCCTTCTCGACCACCTGCCGGGCCCGCTTTCGGCACAGCCTGGCGATCTGGCGGTCGAGATGACGAACTCCGGCTTCCCGAGTGTAATTGCGGATGATGGACCGAACGGTCTCCTCCGGCAGGCACAGCTGGCGAGTGCTCAGGCCGTGGGCCTCCAGCTGCCGGGGAACCAGGAAGCCCAGCGCGATGCGAATCTTCTCCTCCTCCGTGTAACCGGGAAGGCGAATCACTTCCATACGGTCGCGCAGAGCTGGAGGAACCGGGTCGAGAAGGTTGGCGGTCAGCAAGAACATGACCTCGGAGAGGTCCACGGTGACTCCCAGGTAGTGGTCTTTGAACTCTTTGTTCTGTTCGGGATCGAGTGCCTCCAGCAGCGCGGCCGAGGGGTCGCCACGAAAATCCAGGCCCAGCTTGTCGATCTCATCGAGCACCAGCACCGGGTTCTTGCTCCTGGTCTGGCACAAACACTGCACGATGCGTCCGGGGAAGGCACCCACATAGGTGCGCCGATGCCCGCGGATCTCGGCCTCGTCCCGCACCCCTCCCAACGAAGTGCGATGGAACTTCCGGCTCAAGGCCCGCGCGATCGAGCGACCCAGAGAGGTCTTCCCCACCCCTGGAGGGCCAACGAAGCAGAGGATGGGGCCCTTGTGGGCCCCCGCCAGCTGACGCACGGCCAGGAACTCCAGGATGCGCTCCTTGACGTCCTGGAGCCCGAAATGGTCTTCGTCCAGGCAGGCCGCCGCGCGCTTGAGGTCGAGCTGGTCCTCGGTGCGAGCGCTCCAGGGCACCTGCAGCAGCCAGTCGAGGTAAGTGCTCAGAACTGTCCGCTCGGCGGCCGCAAGAGGCGTGCGCTCGAGCTTCTTGAGCTCTTTCTCGGCATGCTCGCGAACCTCGCCGGGAAGCTCGGCCCGGCTGATCGTGTCGGCCAGCTGGCGAACCTCCTCCTCATCCTCGTCGCCACTCCCAAGCTCTTCCTGGATGGCTCGCAGCTGCTGACGCAGGAAGTATTCCCGTTGCCCCTTCTCCATCTCGCGCTCAGCTCGCGACTGAAGTCGATTCTCGATCTTGAGCACCTCGAGCTCGCGCGACAGATGCACCGAGACCAGCCTGAGCCGCTCTCCGGCGTGAGCGCATTCGAGCAAAACCTGTTTCTCGGCCAGTCCGGTATCCAGGTGAAAACCGATGACATCGGCCAGGTGGCCGGGGTCAGTAATGTTCATCAGGGCCACCAGCAACTCGGGCGGAACGTCCTTGCCCAGGTCGACCGCCTGGCGAAACTGGTTGAGCACCACCTGCATCCCGGTGCGGGCCGCTTCCTCGCTGGCACCTCGCTCGGCCAGCAACCGAATGTTGACCCGAAAGAAGGGCTTGCTCTGGAGCGTGCGCAGGATGCGGGCCCGCTCAAGCCCCTGCACCACGACGCGGTAGCCCCCTTCGGGAAGCCGCAAGGCCTGCAGAATGCTGCAGTAGGTGCCCACCGTGTAGAGGTCTCGTCGGCCTGGTTGATCCAGGCCCGGCTCGCGCTGGGTCACCACGAAAAGGCCGCGCTCGTGCTCCAGTGCTCTCTCCAGGGCCCGTACGCTGGGCTCGCGCCCCACCAGCAAAGGCATGATGAGATGAGGAAACAGGACCACTTCCTTCAGGGCCATGAGCTCAACCTCGCGCTGAGCCGGCTCGTCGGAGACCGGCTCAGGCAGGGGAAGCACGTTTCGAATTCGGCGCCGAGCCATCAGGTCATGGTTTTCTCGCCGATCAGGTCCTCTCCTCGCCCGAGCCGCCCATCCGGGCCCGTTTGTCCGGTTGGCAACATGCTGGAAATCCAAGGATAACAAAGCAGCGAAGGTGGCCGGCTTATCGTGCATTCGATAGCCAGCTCAGGAGGCCCGCCCGTGAACATCCAGATCATCCCCATCGAATCGAACGACCCGCTCATCGTCGAAGTCTCCCTGGACCAACCGGTGATGGAGCTGGTCAGTCCCAGGTTGCGCGCCGCCGACCTCTGCCTTTAATGCATTGAGCGTTGTGTGCTGAGGGTTATGCCCATCCTTCCGGGCCTGCCTTGCAGGGGCGAGCTTCTGCACTTCAGAGTCGTGCCCATCCCGGCGCGCTCTTCACGGCTCTGCGTCGGCAATGTCCTGAATGGCTCGACCTGGTTGTGGTCATGCAAAAAGACCCCGGAGCACTCCGGGGCCTTCTGGTGCGGAAGGGGAGACTCGAACTCCCACGGGCGTAAGCCCACTGGACCCTGAACCCAGCGCGTCTGCCAATTCCACCACTTCCGCAGGTCGGCCGTTATCCTAGCACAGGGCTGGCGCCCCCGTCAATGGCCTGCAACTCGGACTGCTCCCGAGCCATCTGATCGCATGCTTCGTTGTGCTCGTGGCCTGCATGGCCCTTGACATGCTCCCAGGTCACCGAGTGTTTGCGCGCAACCTCCAGCAAACCTTGCCACAGGTCCTGATTCTCGACCTCCTTCCTGGCTGAGGTACGCCACCCGTTTCTTTGCCAGCGTTCCAGCCAGTTCTGGTTGAATGCCTGCACCAGATAACTCGAGTCACTGTAGATGGCCACTCGAACCTTGGAGCGAGTCAGGCTGCGCAGCGCCTCCAACGCCGCCTTCATCTCCATGCGATTGTTGGTGGTGTGCGCTTCACCTCCGGCGATGTCGCGCACCTTTCCTGTGGGCACATGGATCAACCGGGCGGCCCACCCTCCAGGACCCGGGTTTCCCTTGCAGGCGCCATCGGTATAAACGATGACTTCGGGCTGATTGGCTACTGGGGCCTCCCGCTGGCCTGCATGGCGCTATCTTCCTCGGCCACCGACTTCTCTTCATCAATAAAGGGCAAGGCAAATTCAGTCACAAAGGGGAGCTTCACATACTGACCACGCCAGGCCATCATCATGGCGTAAAGCACGGCCAGCAGAGAAAGCCAGCCCAGAAGCTTGACAAAGGGGTAAAGCATCAAGCCAAAGAGCGGGTTGCGGCCCAAGAAGGCAGCCAGAGTACGAACCAGAACCCCACCCCCCCAGAGAGCCAGGCCCATGAAGAACCCCTGATAGCTGTGATAACGCAGAAAACGGATCGCTCGCTTCTCCGGGGTCAAGTAGACCAGAAGAAACACCAGCGGCCAGAAGGGATAGGCCAACCCGGCTAACAGTCGGTCGTCGCGCGATACCGTCAGGTCCTTGCTCAAAAGAAAACGCCTCCGCTCGCGCTATCTACGCGCAAGACGAAGGCGAAACCTGCCAACCAGAGTCAGCACGAAGCGGGAAAGTCGCGCCAACAGAGTGCTGCTCGAGACCTGCGTCGCTCAAGCCAGGCCTGCGCGGTTCAACCCGCCGCGCCTCAGCGCAGGACGCGACGAGAGCCGATGTAAGTGCGCCGGTAGTAATCCTCGCGGAGGCTACTCACGCAGACCCCACGCGAAGAAGAGGCGTGAATGAACTTTCCATCGCCAAGGTAGATGCCCACGTGGGACGGACCGGGGAGATAGGTCTCGAAGAAGACCAGGTCGCCCGGCTGCTCCTGGCCACGGCCCACGCCCACGCCAGCGTTGAACTGGACGTCAGCAGTACGGGGCAACCGGATGCCGTTCATGGCAAAGACGCGCTGGGTGAATCCCGAGCAGTCGATGCCCCGAGCGGTGGTCCCTCCCATCACGTAAGGAGTGCCCATGAAGCCGTTGGCACTGCGGATCACACTGGAAACCAGGCGGCCCCGGCGGGAGCCAGCCAGGGAATGACGCTCGCCGGTGCGGTCGACTCCAGGCTCGTAGGCCATCTCGACGACGCGGCCATCCGGGCCGACGATGCGTCGCAACTGCTCAGGCCTCGCGTCGATTTTGATCAGGTGGGCAGCCGGCGGCTCGGCATCCAGACCCGCGATCACCAGCGGATCCTGCACTTGCTCTGTTCCCGCTCCGACTTCGTCGGTCGTCGGCAGCACGAGCACTGTGCCTGCCGTCAGAGCGTCAGATGTCTTCAGGCCCGGGTTGGCCTG
>QWHO01000471.1 GCA_021404945.1 bacterium CPR1 | reverse complement strand
GCGTGGTCTTTTCGCCCGCCTATCCCGATGGTCGGGGCGACATGATCGCCGGGCTGGTGGGAGAGCCGCTCACCCGCAACGGCCAGCTTTTGCCCCGCCGCTGCTGGGACCCGCTGGGGCCCCAGAGCGTGGTGATCGTCTCTCAGAGCGCCGACAAGAAGCCCGGTGCCAATCTGCGCGCGGTAGCCCCGGCCCGCATCCGGGCCATGCCCAGCGTGGCCTACCGGCTGGCCCTGGTGGCTGCGGGCGAGGCCGACGGCGGGGTATCGCTGCAAAACCCCCGCGCTGTCGACGTGGTGGGCGGGCACGCGCTCTTGCGGGCGGCCGGGGGCGAGCTCTACGACCCCGCTGGTCAGCCGCTGACCTACTCGGATCAGGCTGAGGGCCAGTGGCGGCGTTGCTTTGCGGGGGCTCGCGAGCTTTGCTCGCGGGACTTCGATCAGGTGATGGCTCGCTCGGCCGAAGAGAGCACGTCGCTTTTTCCGACCCGCCTGATGCCGGGCCAGGCCATTGCCGACCCCGGTTTGCTCGACCGGGCTCAGGGCTGCCTGCTGGGCCAGTTTGCCGGCGACTCGCTGGGGGCTCTGGTGGAATTCCAGACCGCCTCCGCCATCGCCGGGCGCTATCGGGAGGGCCATCCGCGCAAGCTGGAGGACGGAGGGCGCTGGAACACCCTGGCCGGCCAGCCCACCGACGATTCGGAGATGGCGCTGGCGCTGGCTCGCTCCATCCTCGAGCGGGGCGGCTACTCCTTCACCCGGGCCTATTCAGCTTACCAGGACTGGCTGCTCAGTCCCCCCTTCGACATCGGCCGCACCACCGCATCGGGCCTGCAGGGTCGGCCCGATTCCAAGAGCCAGGCCAACGGCTCTCTGATGCGGATGGCCCCGATGGGCCTGCTGCGCGATGCGCGGGCCTGCGACTGGGCCGAGGAGGACAGCTCCCTCACTCACCCCCACCCGGCTTGCGTGAGCGCCTGTCGCTCTTATGTAGCGGCCATCCAGGCTGGCCTGCGGGGGGAGAGTCGCGAGGCCATGCACGCCGCGGCTCTCGGACAGGCCAAAGACGCCGTGCGCGAATGGCTCGAGCAAGCTCGTCAGGCGCCGCCGGCCGAGTTCCAGCACCAGATGGGCTGGGTGCGTATCGCGCTGATGAATGCCTTCCACCACCTGCCGACACCAACGCGGCCATCTGCGGCGCGCTCCTCGGCTCTCACCTGGGTCGCTCGGGGGTGCCCGGGCAGTGGACCCGCAGCATCCTGAGCTGCCGCCCGCACCGCGGCTACTCTGCCAGCAAGGAGCCTCGTCCTGCTGTCTACTGGCCGGTGGATTGCTTCGAGCTGGCCGAGCGGCTCTTGCTGGTGGAGTAGCAACATTCTGGAAACGCCCCCGGGGCAGCGCCTGGCTACACTCCGGGCATGCTTATCCAGAACCCTGTCACCGCTCCGCCTCCGCAGGCTCCTGCTCCGGCCCCGCCGGCCCCCACTTTCCGTCGAGAGCCCCGGGACGAGTTCCAGATGGCCTACGCGCCCGACCTGTTGGGCAAGATCGACATCGTGCGTCGCACCGAGGTCAAGGACGGCCAGCTCGTGCCGGTCGAGCGCTCGCCCCACGGCGTGCACATCGGCGACGGCCTCTTCTACGACCTGCACGGCAACCTCAGCATGGTGCCGTTCCTGGCCTTCTATGCCCCCATCGAGACGGCTCTGGGCAGCCCCAATTACGTGATCGACCCGCAGGGACCGCTCAACGACACCTCGGTCAGCCCGACCGAGATCAATCCCCCCGGCATGGTCAACTCCACCTCCATCAGCCAGGACCAGAACAGCATCCGCATCAACCGCCCGGGCCTGGCGCAGGACACCCGCATCACACGGAACGGCAATACCGTCCTGATCGACCCGGCCGGTCTTTATAACGAGATTCAGCTGAGCAAAGGCTCGGAGGGCTGGACCATCCAGGCCAGCGGCTCCACCTATGCCCACCAGCTGCGCCAGGACGAGAACGGCTGGACGCTGGACAAGCGCGGCTGGAGCCGCGATACCTCCATTCGCCACGAGAACGGCACCATCAGGGTGGATCCGCCCGGGCTGCTCAACAGCACGAAGATTACCGTGGAGGATCGGCGCATCAGCATCGATCCCCCGCGCTGGTTCAACACCACCGAGATCAGCCTGGGACAGGGCAGCGTCAGCATCGACCCGCCCGGCCCGCTGAACTCGACCGAGCTGCGCCCGGCCTGAGGTTCAGGAATCTTTGAGCCGGCAGAGGTACTCTGCTGGCACCATGCACGTTACCGCCACAGCCAACCTTGATACCCTTCGCGAAGCCTATGCTCGGGCTGCTCGCAACGTCGAGGAGAAGCGTCAGGCGGTCGACGAAGCCACCATCAGCTGTAACCAGAAGGCGGCTGAGGCCGATAAGCAGGCCAACAAGATCAATCGCTGGGTGAAGGTGCGCAACCTGATGCCTATGGTGGGCATGGGCAGCTTCATGGTGGGCATGGGCACCGTCAACGCGGGCGTCATCTTGCACAATCCCTGGCTGGCGGGCATCAGCCTGGTGGGCTTTGCCACCTGCGCCGCCTGCGTCGTGGGTATCGAGACCTGGAAGGTCAAAGGCCCTCGCATGCGAGCCGAGCACGACGGGCTGGTCAATCGCTTTTACGCCCAGCAAAGCCAGGTCACGTCCATGGCAGCGGCCCACCAGGGGGCAGTGTTTCAGATGCATGAGGCCGAGGCCGCCCTGCGCAAGGAGGAAGCCCAGATCGACGAGCTGCAGCGCCTCCTGAAACCGCCCACTCCGGGCGGGGTCAGCGAGCAGGCCAACGCGGTCGTGGTGGGTGGGATCAGGGTGCCCAAGCGTCCCATGGAAGACAAGCGCTCGCTCTTCTAAGCGTTACTGGAGGATGTCCAACTCGCCCACGGCGCAGCGGATGCCGCCTCCGAGCCGGGTCGAGAGCAGGGCAGCGGGAATCTCCACCACCTCGAACCCCTCTGCTTCGTAAGCCTGGCGGGCTGCCTGGTCGGTGCTGGCCCCGTAGACGGGCATGTAGACCCGCTTGACCCCCTTGTAGCTCTCGATCAGCACGTTCTGGTAAGTCAGGTAGGGACTGGTGAGGCTGCGCCCGCCCAGGTTGGGCATGCGCACCACCCGGTAGCCCTGCTGCGTGAGCGTGTCGGCCAGGCGGTCGTAGCGACCCTGCAGGTCCTTCTCGCGGGTCACCTCGTGCATGGTCTCCAGCTCGTTGGCCGGCAACCCGCTCACGCTCCGGGCCAGAGCCGGCGAGGCCACGGTGACGGTGTGGTCGTTCAGGAAGCCGACCCCGAGATCGAGGTGGAAGTCCGTCTCGTTGGCCACCATCACCTGCCGCCCGAACTCGGTTTCAAAGCGCGCCACCACTTGCTCGGAGCTGAGGTCGAGTCGGCGGGCATTGTCGGAGATGGTGTCGTGGCTGAGCAGCACGTGGCGTCCGTTGGCCACCACGTTGCCGCCCTCGAAGTCGAGCGTGGATCGGCGTACCAGGATGCTGGGATGGTTCACCAGGCTGGCCGGAGCGGCCCCGGTTCCCTGCCAGATGATCCGGTTGAGGTACTCGTCCACCTTGCCGTCGTCGCGGAACGAGTGGGGGAGGAGCACCACCTCGCGTCCATCCGACTCGCGCGTGAGCACCACCGCCCCGTCGCGAGACCACATGCTCATGCCCTGGTAGAGCTCCTCGCGGCTGGAGCGAAGACCCATGGTGTGCAGCTCGATACGCTCGGGGTTGGTCACCCGGCTCTGGGCGATCAGCTGGCGCAAAGCGGATTCCCCACCCGATTCGACCACGATCTCGAAGCGCACGTCGCTGGGCAGTTTGGTCAGCAGGTCGCGGAACATCGCTTCGTGGGCCCGGGCCGCCCGCGGGTCGGACTCGGCCGGCCACTGCAGGCGCACGGCCTGGATGCGCCCGCGGGTGTTGTCCAGCACCCGCACGGTTCCCAGCTCCGAGGTGCCGACAGGCACCTGGTAGGCATGCCGGGGCTGCACCCGGATGGAGCTCTCGTTGCGGGGGATGCGCCAGCCGCCCTCCACCGTCTCCCGGTCCCAGTTGCCGCCGTGATGATGCTCAATGCCGTGGCCCGGGAACTGGAGCGTCCCGCCGTGGGGGCCGTCGAGCCCGAAGGATTGGGCCGCCACCGGCTGGTTCCAGGCCCCGGCCTGGGCCGGCGCGGCCAGCGCCCCCGCCAGCGACAGGGCGGCCATCAGCCCGGTGGCCAGGCCCACGGCCGGGTGGAGCCTGCGGGCAGGCTCGGCCTCGCGGGAGCTGAGCTGCACGCGATCCACCGGCTCGTTCTGCTCTTGCGGGCGAACCAGCGTGGGACTGGCCCCTGGCGGGGCCATGCCTGCCAGCCTGGATGCGATCTGCATGGATGGCAGTATAGGCGGAGCGGTTCGCCCGGGGATGGAGAAGTTGTGTACTTTCTTCGAAAAACGGGCCCCGCCAAGTGCCATCGGGGTTGAGTCCGTAAGCAGTCGAGCGTCCTCTGACCAGTTTACGCAGCAATCTCCCGGTACCGCCCTGACTCCGGGGTATACGCCGGAATCAGGGCGGTACCGGGTAAGAACCGGTAAAGGCTGCCCAGGCCGGCGGGGTGGGAGTGACAACCGAGCCGTCCGAGACGGCCGAATTGACCCGGGTGAGGCCCGGTGGAGGCAAAACCGTCAGCACTTCGCCTTAAAACCCCAGCTGGGCGGCCGAGGTGGGCGGGGGCAGTCGCCCCTCGCGCACATCCTGCACCAGCTTGAGCACGCTGGCGCTGATTGCGTCCGAGCCATCCAGCTCGACAGCTCGGCGGGCAGCTTCCAGAGCCGGCTCGAGCTGTTCGCCCAGCAGGCAGGCGATGGCCAGGTTGGCCTGCAGGCCGCCCTCCCCGGGCTCGCTCTGGCAGGCCTGGCGTGAGACGTCGATGGCCTCGGCGAAGCGGCCCAGCTTCATCAGCGTGATGGCGCACTCGCGGGCCACGTCGCTCTGGTCGGCCTTGAGGGCCAGGCTGCGCCGAAAGTGATCCAGGGCCCGCTCGTTCTGGCCCAGGGCCTGGTAGCCCTTGCCCGCGAACCACATGGCCGGCCAGCTCTCGGGAGCAGCCTCGAGGTGACGCTCGAGCAGCGCGATGCCCTGCTTGATCTGAGCCTGGCCGTCATCCTGAGGACGCTCGTGGAGCGCGATGCGAGGCTCGAGCAGGGCCACCCCGCGATGGTAAAGGTCGCCCCGGTCCTCGACCCAGACCCGCAGCTCCTGGAGCTTTGCGCTCTCGACCTCGGGGCGCGACAGCTCCTGGGCGAGCAGGGCCAGGGCGGCAGCCTTGTCCTCGCGGCGCAGCAAGCAGTTGACCAGGCCGGACACGATCGTAAGGCGCGAGGCCAGGCCGTCGCCTTCCAGAGCGTCGCGCAGTTGGCGCTCGATCTCTTGAGCCAGCCGGCTCACGACCTCTGGCTGGCCAGCTTCCTCTTCGTGGGCCAGCCAGTACTGCAGGGCCCGGGCCAGGTTCTCTCGGCCCGGTCCATAGCGAGGCCAGCTGTTGCAGATGCGGCGGAAGGCCAGCTCGGCTTCCGGAAAGTGGCCCGAGCGCACGGCCTGAGCCCCTTCCGAGGTGAGCCGCTCGACCTCCTCGGCCTCCAGGAAACGAGGCAGCTGCAGGCTCTGGCAGGTGCGACAGCTCCAGCCATCCACGGCCAGAGGCCACTCTTCCCACACAGGACAGCTGAAGGTGGTGATCAAGACTTCCTCGAGTCGGCCGCCGCAGGTCTTGCAGCCCGTGGTATTGGCTCGCGAGGCGCCCACGCTGTCGAGCGGAAGCTGCACGGGAA
>QWHO01000470.1 GCA_021404945.1 bacterium CPR1 | reverse complement strand
ACGTTGAGCGGCGAAGCTCGTCGTTTAGCATTTTCCAAGCTCGCGCCCGGAGGACCTGTGAAAACGAGACTGTTTGGCTTTGGTATCATCTTTGCGCTCTGGACGGCCACCCTTTCGGGGTGCTCATCCAACAACTCCCTGACGCCCACATTACCGAACGGGCTGGGGGCTGACCAGACGAGAGGAACGGTCCGGGTCTTTCTGGCCGATCCGGGAACAGACGATGCCCAGGCTCAGGTTCGACAGGCCCTGACTTTCTTTGGCATCGATGACCAGGGCGAGGTGACCTTCCGCCCCGTGACGCTGGACTATCGCTCGTTCCAGACTCTGGAGAACGTGCCCATCGAGACCACCAGCATCATCGTGCAGGATCCGGATGATCCGTCCGTGCTGGCGACCGAGCAGGTGACCGTGCTGCCCGGTCAGACCACCTACGTCAGCGACGTGGTCCTTCTTCCCACCCGCACGGCGCCTCTGGTAGGCCTGATCGCGCCCAAGATCGGGGACGGGAAGCCGGTTCAGGTCGGGTCCGGCTTCGTGCAGACGACCCCCAGCACCATCGGAGATCCCGGCGCCAACAACACCATGGCGGGCGCCAACGCCACCAGTGCCACGGATGACCTGCCGCATCCCTACAAGACGAACTCCTGGCTGAGCCCCATCTTGTATGCGGATAACCACTCGAAAGTCTATGCCGGAGGAGGCACCGGGCCGGGTCAATACAACCCCAGCACCAATCCGCAGGTGCTCGACCAGCGCCCGGTTTATCCCCACCCGTGGATTCTGGGCTACAGCGTGATCGAGCCGGCGGCCTTCGGGCGGCCAAACCCGCCGGTCGTGCCCAACTTCCCGCAGAACAGGGGCCTCAAGCTGATCGCCGAAGTCCCCTCCTTCGGAGGCGGACCGCAGATTCCGTCTCCAGATGGCGGCAACCTCCCGGACTACGGCAGATGTCGACCCCGGGCAGATCCGAGGCCGTGAAATAGACCAGCGGGTTGCCGCGGACGGTGGTCAGTTTGAGTCCCGGGATTCACGGCCAGTCGCATCAAGGTCGCCCGGATGGGCGACTACGATGCTGATCTCCGCCTATGTCGCTTGGACCGGAAAGTATCGTACCGGCGATTTCAGCGTGCAGCGCTCCAGCGCGCTCTTTTATCCTCAGGGCTCGGCCACCTACTCGCAAGGGGACCCGGTCAATAATTCCGGGGCCGGGGGTGACGGGACCAACAGCGTCAAGACCAGGCTGACATTCAAGGCCAGCAACCAGAGCAACTACTACACCATCGCCAACCTGCCCGATCAAACGTTCCAGGACGAGGCCACCCTGACCAGGCTGGCGCAGGCCGCTTTCTCATTCCCAACCAGTACCGTGGTTGAGTACAGGACGAAGCAAGTTCCCGGGGGCTCATTTGGGTCCGGCAGGTCCGGTGGCACCCAGGAGCCCGGGAAGGACGCCCCTGCTTCCCCCGCGAACGGCGGCTCGCCATGCGAGAGCTGCAAGCGGACCTGGTCATCGTGGGCGCAGGGGTGGGGGGCTGCGCGGCCGCCTGGGCGGCCCTGCGCCGGGGGCGCCGGGTGATCCTGAGCGAGTCCTGCGACTGGCTGGGTGGCCAGCTGACCTCGCAGGCCGTGCCACCCGACGAGCACCCCTGGATCGAGCAGTTCGGCTGCACTCGCAGCTACCGCCGGCTGCGCGAGGGCATCCGAGAGCACTATCGGCACTACTATCCCCTCACCGAGGCGGCCCGGGCCAACCGGCTGCTCAATCCCGGCAACGGGTTCGTCTCCGCCATCTGCCACGAGCCCCGGGTCAGCCTGGCGGTGCTGGAGGGCTTTCTCTCTCCCTACCGGGCCGGGGGACAGCTGACGGTGCTGACGGAGCACGAGCCGGTGCGGGTCGAGAACGAGGGGGATCGGGTCAGCGCCGTCCACCTGCAAGGACCCGAGGGGCCGGTGGTCTGTCACGCGCCCTACTTCATCGACGCTACCGAGACCGGTGATCTGCTGCCCCTGGGCGGCGTGGAGTATGTGACCGGGGCCGAGTCGGTGGCCGAGACAGGCGAGCCCCACGCCAAACCCGCGGCCCAGCCCGCCAACCAGCAGGCCATCAGCTGGTGCTTCATCCTCGATTACCAGCCCGACCGCGACAACACCATCGAACGCCCCCGCGACTATGCCTTCTGGCGCGACTACCTGCCCCCCCTCACCCCCTCCTGGGGTGGGCCGCTGCTCTCGTGGCAGGCCACCCACCCCATCACCCTCGAGCCGGTGGTGCGCAGCTTCGATCCCCTCGAGCCCGAGCCCCACCGGGGCCCCATGGACCTGTGGACCTTCCGGCGCATCGCCGACCGGGCCAACTTCCAGCCGGGCGCCTACGAGAGCGACATCTGCCTGGTCAACTGGCCCCAGATCGATTATCTGCCAGGCAACATCGTGGACGTCGACGCGGCCGAGCGCGAGCGCCACCTCGAGGGTGCCCGCCAACTGAGCACCTCCATGCTTTACTGGATGCAGACCGAGGCTCCCCGGCGAGACGGGGGCACCGGCTGGAAAGGGCTACGGCTGCGGGGGGATCTTTGCGGCACCTCCCACGGCCTGGCCAAGCGCCCCTACATCCGCGAGTCGCGCCGCATCCGGGGCCGCTTCACGGTCAAGGAGCAGCACGTCGGCGGGGAGGGCTCGGCCACAGTCTTTCCCGATTCGGTGGGGGTGGGAGCCTACCGCATCGATCTCCACCCCTCCACCGGGGGCGACAATTACATCGACGTCAGCGCCTGGCCCTTCCAGATCCCGCTGGGGGCGCTCTTGCCCCGGCGGGTGGAGAACCTGATGGCCGGGGGCAAGAACCTGGCCTGCACCCACATCACCAACGGCTGCTACCGCCTGCACCCGGTGGAGTGGAACGTGGGGGAGGCGGCCGGGCTGCTGGCCGCCTTCTGCCTCGAGCACGACCGCGCCTCGCATCAGGTGGGCGATGATCCGGCCGACTTCCAGGCCCTGCTGCGAGCCGAAGGGGTGGAGCTGGAGTGGCCCAGGCTTGAGACTCTGTAAGCGCTGCGGAGCGCGTTGACGTGCAGGAGCCAGCATCACCGAGCTCATCAGCAGCACGCTGACCAGGGCGATCCCCAGGGAGGGAGTTCTACGGCTCGCAGAAGAAACACATCAAGCTCTGGCAGAAAATCCCCGCCTGCGAAAGTCGAGCTGAGGCCGGTCAATCTCCTCCGGGCAGGTCCTTCAGGGCTTGCCGGCCCGTCCTCTGCGCCTGGGGGTCTGGCAGGGTCAGCATCTTCTCATAGTCGGCCCGCGCCCTGGCAACCTGGTCGGTGGCCAGGTAGCAGTCGGCCCGACCCGCCAGGGCGGGGCCGCTGGGCGAGAGCTCGATGGAGCGCGTGTAAGCCAGGATGGCTTCCTGAAAGCGGCCCTCCGACTGCAGCAAGACCCCCTTGCGAACATAAGCGCCCGGATCGCGGGGCTCGAGGGCGATGGCCTTCTCATACTGCTCCAGAGCCAGGTCCACCTTGTCGTCGGCGGCCAGCTGGTCGCCCAGCTTGAGGTAGCGGGCGGTGGCGCTGAGACTGCCGCCGGACTTGACCTGGGCTTCCACTGCCTGGGCGGTCGCCGGGCTGAGCTCTTTCAAAGCCTTCAGATCGACCTGGTAACGCTTTTTGTCTTTGAGCTGCTGGTAGCACAGGGCCCGCATTCCCAGGGCCTCGTAATCCCTGGGGTCGAGTTTCAGAGCGGCGTCGAAGCTCGATATGGCCTGCTTGAAGCGCCCGTCCTCGAGCAGGTTGCGACCTCGCTGCTGGTGGATCTGCTGGCGGCGCCAGGCCTCGGCCGCCGGGTCGAGGGTTTTCAGGGCGCAAGCGAACTCCTTCTCGGCTCGCGGGCGCTGGTCGAGCGTCGCGTAGCACTGAGCCCGACCCAGGTGCAGTCCCCACTTGCGGGCGGCCGGGGCCTGCTCGAGGGCGGCTGCAAAATCTTCGGCTGCCTGGGCGGGATGGTCCAGCATCTGCTGGCAAGCGCCCCTCTGGGCGGTCAGCTGCCAGCTTCCAGGATGGCGCTCCAGGCCCTGATTGGCCGCCTCCACTCCCTTCTGAAACTGACCCTGGCGACCGAGCTGGTCGATCTGGTTGACGAAGTCCTGCTCGGTTTCGGGGGCGCGGGGGGAAGCCGATGGGCCGGGGCTGCCGGAGGCCACCGGCGCGGGGGGAGGGGTGCTACATCCCACCTGGAGGAGGAGCAGGGCTCCGATCAGCCATTTCATCTCGATGGTTTCCGTCGCGGCGCGGCCGGAACCTGCCCGAGTGGACAGAATGGTTCTTTTCCTGTATGCTGCCTCCAATCGATCGCTTCGTCTTTCGGAAAGGACCCTGTTGACTTTTGTCTTTTACCCCCTATGATCTGCTGCCTGGCAGCCTGAAGGCGCTTCAACGCATGCAGATCACCACCCCCACTCCCATCCAGAGAACCACCATTCCCCTCCTGCTCGAAGGCCGTGACGTGCTCGGGCAGGCCCGCACGGGCTCGGGCAAGACCCTGGCCTTCGCCCTGCCCATGATGGAATTTCTCGACCCCGCCCAGCCCTGGGTTCAGGCGCTGGTGCTGGCCCCCACCCGCGAGCTGGCCGCCCAGGTTGCCAGCGTCATCGACGAGCTCGGTCGTGCTGACGGCATTCGCGCCGTGCAGGTCTTCGG
>QWHO01000469.1 GCA_021404945.1 bacterium CPR1 | reverse complement strand
GCTCCAGCACGGCCTGGTAGAGCGGGCTCTGGCCCAACCGGGCCAGCGTTTCGGCCTTCTGCTCGGGGGGGCCCGGGGCGGGGTTCTGGCACACGTAATCGTAGGCTTCTTGCAGGCCTCTGGGAAAGCGCGGAGCCAGGGCGTCCAGCAGCGCTTTGGGCTCTTTCAGGGTGTCGGGGACCCGCTCGAGGTCGTGCTCGCCCAGCTGCACGTTCCGATAGGCCACCGAGAGATAGCTCTCGCCATAGCGGTAGAGCTCGGCCGGGTCGCCCTGGTAGGCGAAGTTGCCCTGCTGCAGGACCTGCAGGCCCCGGGCCAGCTCGGGCTGGCCCAGCCCTTCGGGCCCCGGCCCTCCGCTGAGGTAGTCGGCCAGCCGGGCCTCCTCGCCCGACTGGACCACCATCTTTTTGTCGTTGTCGAGTTGCACCAGGACCCGGGGCGACTCGGAGGTGGTCAGCTCGCGGTAGGCCCCGAACGGCTCCACTCTGCCGGCCAGGTTGCGCAGCGCGGCGGCCGTCTCGGACTCCTCCGGGGGCGGGGCGCTGCCGTAGAAATAGCGGGCCTGCTCCAGCTCGTGGGCCCCCTCGGTGCGCAGCCAATCTTTGCCCGGAGGGCGCAGGTCGACCCGCTTGCCTTCCCCGGCGCGCCGCTCGGCCTGCTCGGCGTCGATGCTCTTCCAGAAGAAGAAGAAGCGTTTCTGGCGGAGCTCCACCCCCTCGGCCCAGCGCCCCACCGCCACCCCGGCCGGCCCACCGACCGCGGCTCCTGCCACCGCCGCCAGCGGCAGGCTGGACACGGGGGCGGGGGAGGAGGCCGTCAGCTCGACCCGGTCGGGGGACTGGCCGGCGGACGCCTGCTGGACTTGATGCGGTCTCCGAGGGAGCGCCGCCGAGGTAGGGCCGATGATCACGCAGACAGCATAGAACCCTGTGCTGACAGGAGTTTGAAAGGTACGCAGGGATCGTCGGTCGTCACGCCTTCACTGACTTGTGTAGTAAGGGATCTGGAGCAGCGTGTCCGAGCGATAGGTCGAAGGGGTGGTCTCCCCGGCAGCGCGCCGGATCTGCTCTTGGGCCTGGACGACCATCCGGACGGTGTTCAGGGAGATGTGCTCAAAGGAAACCTGGTTGAGATTGCGGGCCACCACCCTGGCCGGAGGGGCGGGTAACGGTCCGAGCTGGCTCAGGACCAGCTCGGAGGTTGCGGCATTGAAGGCGAGCTGGTAGAGCCGAAAGCTGGGGGCTCGCGGATCGACCGGGGTGTTGCCGAGCAGGTCCTCGGTGGTGGACCAGGTGACCGCCGGTGCCGCCGGCCCCGCAGGAGGGGCATAGATCGCTTCCTGGGAGGCGTTGGGCGGAATGGCGGTGGAGAGCAGAGGGTGCACGCGGCGAACCGCCTCGCGCACCCTCTGTTGCATGGCCAGGTGCCCAGAGCCCTGACGCAGCGTGTTGACCGACATCGAGTAGAGGTTGACCAGCGCGATAGAGATCAGGCCCATGAGGGCCATGGCCACCAGCAGCTCAGCCATGGTAAAGGCGGCGCGTCTCATTGGCGTCGGTGGAGAGCCCTGAGCTCCACGTGCTTCTCAGTGTGCTCGTCGAACCAGTAGACACGCACCACCACCTGGGCCAGATCGTTGCGATAGTCGGTGGCGTCGCCCGTCTTGGCAGCTTTCAGCAGGTTCATGCTGATGTTGCGGGTCATCGCAGTATTGGCCGGCATTCCGCTCGCTCCTCCGAAAGGGGCATTGCTCAGGGGAACCCGGTCGGCAGCGGCGTCATTGATGGGGGCCACAAAGGGAAGATTGCGCGACCGCACCTCATCGACCAGACGGCGCGCGTAGCCGGTTGCCTCGGTCGAGCGAGCCCCCTGCTTGCCGCCGCGCAGCCCGTAGGCCATCGCCCCGCTCAGGGCCAGAATGCCGATGGACAGGACCAGGATGGCAAACAGGACTTCGAGCAGCGAAACCCCCCTGGGCCTATCCAAGAGACTTCTCGCGCCAGGAGCGGATCTCACACTTGCCCCCCGAGGTGGGATAGAAAGGCGGCGGGTTGTCCTTGAGGAGGCTATCATACTGGACTTTGGGAAAGTAGCCCGTGGAGCCGTCGGAGGCGCCTTTGTTGTGAGCCGAGGCCTCCACGTGGGAGCCGTAGACGTTGACGTTTCCCCCGGGGGCAGCCCAGATGTTCTCGACGGTCAGCCCCCCGCCCGAACCGGCCCGACCGGCCATGATGGCGCAATAAAAGTAGATGGCGGCACGCTCGGCCACGGGGAAATCAGCGATGGTGATGTTCTGCCCGACCAGGCCGAGTGTGTCGCGGTGACCGGCCGGAGGCGCTCCGGGAGCAGTATCGGCCCGCAACAGGTTGTGTGTCAGGCGGATGGAGCGGTTGGCGGCCATGTCGACGGCGATGGTCCTGGCTCCCCGATTGGTGCCGTAGAGCGAGTTGATGGAGCCGGTGGAATAGACCATCCCGTTGGGCAGGCCGGCGTAGACCGTCTCGACGCCGGTGGGGCCGATCAGAACCGTCTGGCC
The DNA here is from genome assembly GCA_021404945.1 of bacterium CPR1. GTDB lineage: Bacteria > Vulcanimicrobiota > Xenobia > Xenobiales > QWHO01 > QWHO01. Next base: position 2,159 of record QWHO01000469.1, on the reverse strand, counting down.
CTGCGGGACAAAGGCTCCGAGCGGAGTCGTCACCCCGGCGGCGCCGGTTACCTCGATCAATGTAAAGGTGTTGGCTCCCTGGCGTATGATCATGACCGAGCTGTCCGAGTCGGTCCCGGTGGTTCCCAGAACCATCTCGTCCACCGCCCCCTGAATGAAGATACCGGCGCTGACGTTGCCGGCGGAGCTCTCGACGTGGACCCCGGCGGCGGCCGGCGGAGCGCCGGTCTTCCAGGCGGCCTGAGCCTGAGGGGCGGTGTCGTTGGGAAAGACGACCGGGGCAACTCCCGAAGTCAGGCCCGGGCGACCTCCCTGGTAGATCTTCTCATAGCGGCCGGCAATCGGATTGCCCGAGCCGTCAAAGGGGGCCGAGTCATAGCTGACACCGTCCGCAGTGGCATGCGTTCCCGAGACAGAGACCCCGGAGCGGAACACGGGGTCCCCGGCACCGGCATAAATCGAGGCCAGGTTGATGATGCGAAGCGAGCCGTTGATGTGCACCGGCCCGGTGAATCGGCCGGCAAACGCGGTCAGGTTTCCCACGCTGTTGTCCAGCATCCAGGCCCATTTGGCCAGGCTCTCTCCAGTTTTGAGGTAACAATCGATCTGTCGCACGGGCCGGCCGTTGAGCAGAGCCCGCGACTCCAACAGATAGACGCGGTTGCTGGTGCTGCCGCCCCGGGGGAAAGTGCTCGGGTCGGCCGTCACGTCCACCTCCCAGGCCCAGTCGCCCAGCGTGCCGTTGCGGGTGACGGTGAAGCTCGCCGCCGTCATGGCCGGGAACGGCTCGCGGGCCGCGTCCAACTCCTGGCGTAGCCAGGCCATCGTTTCCTGGATCCCCGCGTCGCAGGCCAGGGAGGCCGCATTATCGACCCGGAATCGAGTGGCCGCCTGCAGCTCGGAAGGCACGAGGACCAGATATCCGTAGGCAAGCAGGGTGATGAGCATCATGAAGAAGATGGTCAGGACCATCATAGAGCCGTGCCGCTGTCGTCTGTTCATTGTTTGAGTGTAGCAGATCAGAGCTGCCCGGTCAGGTTGATGATGGGTAAGGCGGTCGCGATGGCCACGAAGCCAACCAGGCAACCCATGACGCCCAGAACCAGGGGCTCGAGCAGACTGGCCAGGTCGTTGAGGGCGGTATTGACCTCATCCTCATAAAGGACGGCCAGCCTTCTCATCATCTGGTCCAACTCGCCCGACTCCTCGCCCACTTTGACCATCTGCACCACCATATTGGGGAACACCCCGCTGACTTCCAGCGCGGCGCTGACCTGCTCTCCCTCCACCATGGCATCGCGAGCCCGGTCGAAAGCACGCTTCATGACCTCATTTCCGGCGACCCGCCCCACCACCGCCATCTGGGGCCCGATGGGCACCCCGGACTCGAGCAGCGTGGCCCAGGCCATGAGGAGCCTCGAGCTGGCGGTCTTGCGCAAGAGGTTGCCCAGAACGGGCAACTCCAGAGCTACCTGGTCGAACGCCAATCGAATCACAGACCGTCGGTAGAGCAGTGGCAAACCGATCGATACCGCAAGCAAGCTCAGCAGGGCCCCAACCCAGACCACCGGATGGGAGAAAAAGTGCACGAAGCTGACCAGCATGCGGGTCATCAAGGGCGGCTGGCCGCCGATGGTGAGGAAGATTCCTTCCATCTTGGGGATGAGGAACATGACGAACATCAACACCAGTGCCAGACAGACGATTCCCAGCACGGCCGGGTAGGTCAGCGTCGAGACGAACCTTTGACGCAGCCGGTTCTCGCGCTCGGCCTGCTCGGCCAGCTTGGCCAGGCAGGTCTCGAGGCGGCCCGAGTCCTCGCCTGTCCTGACCAGACTGAGGTGCAGGGGGGAGAAGACCGAGGAGTGCTCGCCCATTGCCTGGCTGAGGCTCCAGCCGGCCTCGACGCGCTTATTCATGGCGTTGAGCACGGAGATCAGCGAGGCGTTGTCGCCACTGCTCGACAGGCTGAACAGCGCCCGGTGAGTGGGGATTCCCACGCTCAACATCGTCTCCAGCTGGCGCAAAAAGACAGTCAGCTCAAAGCGGGAGATGCGTGTCGGGAGGGCCAGCCGCCAGCGGGGAGGGGGGTTGACCTCCTCCAATGACAAAATGGCCGGGAAGCGGCTTTTCAACCAGGCTCTGGCGTCATCCCAGGA
>QWHO01000468.1 GCA_021404945.1 bacterium CPR1 | reverse complement strand
GATGGGGTGACATCAAGTTCTCCACAAACGACTTCCCCAGCCAAGAAGACTCTCAAATATCTGGACTCATTGACTCGCAGAAAAACAAGCTCGCGTCACGTGCTAATAGCCCTCGTCCTCGGTCTTCAAGCGCCGAATCTCCTCACGGGCGTCGTGCCCCTGGAACAGGTCGAAGAGCCTGTTGAGCGCCTTCACCCTCTGGTCGCGGAATTCAGGCGTCACTCCCACCATCTTGTCCCGATAGTCGAGTAACGCACGACGCATCACCTCCGACATCGAAAGGTGCAGTCTTCCCGAAAGCTGACGGGCCGCCTCCAGCGCAGCCTCATCCAGGACAACCGTCGTCCTCTTCATAACTTATGCCTAGCGCGCTCCATACGTTATGTCAATCGCACGGAATTTCAGCCTGAAGCACAGAGATTCTGCATGGCCATCAAGACAGGACGGCTAAGGTGGGCTGACGCGCGTGGGCAGGTCCACCCGCTTCTCCATGCCCCGGCCCTTGAAGGAGGATTCCACCCGTTGGGCCCGAGCAGGAAGAAACGATTCCGCGAAGTGCCTCAAGGAGCGCTCATTCTCGAGCTGCCCCGGCCACCCTGGATAGACAAAGGGCCTGAGACTGGCCGGGCGACCGCTGTGAAACCGGGTCGGATGGTCTCCAACAGCCCCACCAGCCCGGGCTCCAGGCGCTCTTGCAGGGCCAGCTCCAGGGTCTGCCCTCCGATGGCCAGCTGGTGGCCCAGTCGGAAGCTGTGCTGGGTGCGCTCGTGCTGCGAGGCGAAGAAGCGCTCCTGGACCGGCAAGAGCGGCACCGGCTGGCCGCCGTTCTCGCGCAGGGAAGCTCCCATCAGATCCGAGCAAGCCCTGCCAAGGTCCATCGTCACCTCGCTCAACTGACCGGCCAGTCGGGAGCGCCGGTCAGCGGCCAGCTCGCCCGAGGGCACGGTCAGCTCTACCAGCCTCTCGGGCGGAGCATAGCGCACCAGGAGAAGGTTGGCCTCCTCGCCCGTGGCCACCCGCTTGCCGGTCAGGGGCTGCACTCCCAGCCGGAAGCGCTCGGCCTGGATCATCTCGAGGGTGGCCTGCAGAGACAGCAACCGGGCTTGACTTGCCCCTCCAGCGCGGGCCTCCTCGAGGGCAGCCCGAGTCTCGGCCAGGCTCACGTCCAGCTCCTCGGGGGCGCGGGCCAGGCGCTGCAGGCTCTCCTTGAGGGACTCCAGGCTCTGCTCTGCATCGAGCATGACCGGAGCGTTGGCAAAACCGCCTCCGCAGGGCGAGAAGCCTCCGCCCATCCCTCCGACCGGCATGGGCGGGGGCTCGGGCAGCTCCACACCCATCAGCTCGCGGGCGATAAAGCGGTGCTTGGTCCCTTCCGGCCCGATCCCCAGGAAAGGGGGCGGGGTCTGGCGGGGGTCCCACATGGCCAGCATCCCCCGCAGGGTGCGCTGGAGATCGGCCTGCGCACCCACCTTGCCCCCCTCCGGGGTCTCCCAGCCAAAGGGACTGTCGGCCTCTTCGGCCCGCTCGAGGGCCTGCAGGGTGCGCTCGCAGGGCGGTGGCACCGTCTGACCGTAGCCCTTCTCGAGCAGCCAGGCCAGCTTCTGGCCGACTTTTCCGTTGGCGTGGATAAAGAGGTCGGGGTGAGCCGTGATGGAGTCATGCTGGCCGAGCAGCACCCGGTGGGTCTCGGCCAGGTCCTCCCAGCAGAACGCCTGGGCGTAGCTCGAGACGTAATCGGTCGGATCGCTGGTCTTGCCGAAGGGAGAGTCGGGGTGCACCGATCCGTAGTGCAATCCCACCTTCTGACCCAGCTTCCGATCAATCTCGTGGCCGGCCTCATGGAACAGAGTCTCGCGGCACGAATCGAGGTTGCGGGCCACCTCGCGGCTCAGCCCGATCTCCTCCATCGCGCCCGCCAGCCCGGCCACGCCCCCGTAAGCCACCCCGGTGGCCGGGTCCTGGCCCTCGCCGAGCAGCGTGCGCACGTGCACGGTGTGGAAGCTATCGCTCGAGCCGGGAATCTTGCGCTCCATCTCGGCGATGGCGATCTCGATGTGAGCCGCCTCCTCGGGGGACAGGATACCTCGCATGCGGATTCCCTGCTCTGTCTCCAGAGGGGGCGAGGTGACCAGGTGGGCCAGGCGCACCTCGTCGAGGTGACCGGCCGCCCGGTACTGGCTGGCGCTGCCCTGATAGTAGACCGGGGTCCAGATCTTGTCGGCCTGAAAGTCTTCCAAGACAGTGATCATAGCCGGCGACAGGGCGAAGGCTCCCCCGCCCAGCGCGGCGGCCAGCTTGGCGGTGTAGAGGCCAGACTCGGCCAGCCCTTTGCCAGGGGGGACCCCGCTGGTGGGGCCGGGGATCACCACCAGGGTGCGGGGCGCGGCCGCCAGGCTCTGCTCGAACAAAGTCAGCGCGGTCACCTCGACCTGGCGCTCGGTGGGATTGGAGAGAAGCTTGCGGGCCTCCTCGCGGAAGGGCTCGGCCGGGCCGGGAGCCTGCTCGGGGGTCAGGTACTCTGCCGGGATCTTGGCGTGCATCTCGGCCAGCACCAGGGCCTGCTGGAGCGGCTCCGAGACGGTGCCCCGCAGGGTGACGGTCTCGCGGGGATCGCTGGAGGGCGCCGGGGGTGGGGCGGCGGACGGGGAGGACGGTTGGGGCAGCGGGCCGAGCCGGCCGATCTCCTGCATCAGGGCATGATTCGTCGCCGAGCGGGCCTCAGCCTGCCAGCGGCAGCCGCAGCACGAAGCGCGAGCCCTTTCCGGGCGCCGACTCGGCCGTGAGATCGCCGCCGTGGCGGGTGAGAATCTCACGGCTGACCGAGAGCCCCAGGCCGGTGCCCCTGCCCACCTCCTTGGTGGTGAAGAAGGGCTCGAAGACGCGCGCGAGCACCTCGGGGGGCATGCCCGGCCCCCGGTCGGTCACGATCACCCGGACGCTCTGGCCATCGGTTTCGGTGGCGATGCTGACCAGCCGGTCGGTCCCCTGCTGCACGGCGTCCCGGGCGTTGATCAAGAGGTTGGTGATGGCCTGCTGGATCTCGTTCGGGTTGACGCGGACAGGCGGCAGCGAGGGAGCCAGACGAGGCTCGATGCGCACGCCATCCAGGCTGAGCTGATGGCCGAGCAACTCCAGAGTATCGCGCACCACCACGTTGAGGTCGGCCTGGCTCGTGCCCGAGGCCGAGTCGCGAGCGTAATAGAGCAGCTTGGCGATGATGTCCTTGCAGCGGTTGCCGGCCGTCTCGGCGGCGGTGAGCTGCTCCTCCACCTCTTCGAGTTGCTCCATCTCGATGGACATCCGCACCATCTCCAGGGCCACCAGGGTCACGCACAGGGGGGTGTTCAACTCGTGGGCCACTCCCGCCGCCAGCTGGCCCACCGCCGCCAGCTTGGACGACTGCACCAGCTGGGCCTGGGCCTGCACCACCTCCTCGTGCAGGGCGGCGTTCTGCAGGGCGGCCGAGGCCTGGAAGGCGATCAGGGCCAGCACGTCGAGTTGCTCGCGGGTCAGCACGCCCTCCGAGACCAGCACCAGGATGCCCAGCGAGCCGCGATCCCCCACCAGCGGGCAGGCCGCAAAGCTACCCACCCCAGAACCCAAGCCGGGGCCCCGAAAGCTGGCCGGGTCATCCACCAACAGGGGCAAGCGGTTGCGCTCCACCACCTCGGACAGAGCCTTGAGGCTGGCCAGGCGCTCGACTGTCCAGAACTCGGCCGGCCAGGTGAGCCCCGGGCGGCCAGCCAGACCGATGGCGCCAGCTCGGTGGGGCAAAGTCGTGTTGAGCATGCTCTGCAACTGGTTGGCGATCTGGTCGACGGAAAGGCCGCAAGAAAGCTGGCGGGCGCTCTCGAGCAGGTAGGAGAGGCGCTCGACCCACACCGCCAGCTTGGCGTGGGCCTGGGCGTGCAGTTCCAGGGCCTGGCGCTGCTCGTGGAAGCGGCGGGCCGACTGGATGCCCAGCCCACCGGCCCCGGCGATGGCCAGCAAGTACTGCCTCGCGAGCGGTGCGAAATCGCTCTGCTTCGCCCTGCCGACGTAGAGCACCGCCTCGCGCTGCATGGGCAGGGCGACAGCGGTCGGCTCCCCGGCAAACAGGCGTCGACCCGAGCCCCGGGTGACCTGGCCCGTGCGCCAGCACTCCTCCACGATGGGCTCGCCCTCGCGCAAAATCAGCTCGGCCTCCAGCTTCTGACCAAAGGGGCTGGCATGGGCGGCCGGGATCAGCCGGTCCTGGTCGGCCAGGAACACAGCCACGCTCTGACAGGGCACCAGCTTGACGGTGGTGGAGACGATCACCTCGAGCAACGATTTGAGGTCGGGGCTGTCGGCCAGAGCGCAGGTCAGCTGAGCAAGTACCATCGTAACGGAACTGATGATGAGTATAAACGTCATTACACTCACAAAAGCCAATGGCAAATTAGCATGGCCAGCACCGGGAAAAGCCACAGGCCGAACCAGGGGCTCTGCTGTACCAGGGAGGCCAGGGCCGGTCCCATGAGCCCCACGCTCAGGATCTGAAGGCCCGTCAGCTCGCGATGGCGGGTCCAGAGAGCAAGGCGCTCGTCACTTACCCCCGAATCGACCAGCAGCAGCTCGGGCAGCTTGAGAGCCAGCGGCAGATAGAGCAAGAGGCCCGCCGCGGCCTGGTTGAGGGGCCCGCCCGGCACCAGCGAGACGGCCGCCAGGGCCGCCAGGGCCGGCAACAGCTCGGCCAGAGCTTCACAGGCCGTGCGCCGGGGCGAATGCTGAGAAAGGTGCAGCAGACTGCGCAAGAGCACTCCGGACAGCATCAGGGCCACCGCCACGCCGGGCTGGCCCAGGAGCCCCAGCGCAAAGCACGGAGCGAAGGCAGCCGAGAAAAATCCGAAGCCGGGAAGCGAGATGGCGGCCAACTGCAAACCCAGTCCCAGAGCACTCAACAAGAGCAGGGCAAGGCCCGGCTGGGGGGCGCTCGAGCGCAGCAACACCAGGCCGGAAAGGCCCAGCGCCAGGACCGCGTAGATGAGGATGCGCCCCCACATGGGTGCTTGAGTTTCACCCGCTCGCACCGGAGGCCTCTTTGCCCACGCGTCGAACTCGGGCGGGCCGTGGGAAAGACCCTTCTGATCCTGGAGGATGACGACGCGCTGCGCAAGCTGCTGGCGAAGTTCTTCACCACCCAGAGCTTCGATGTCCACGAGGCCCGCTCGGGTCCCGAGGCCATCGCCGTGGCCTCACGCAAGAATTTGGACCTGTTCCTCACTGATGTGCGGATGGAGGGGATGGACGGCCTGGAGTGTCTGGCCGCTCTGCGTCAGGCCCAACCCGGGCTCAGAAGCATCGTTATGACCGGCTACGCCAGCCAGGACGCTCCGACCCGGGCGATGCGATTGGGAGCAGACGACTACATCCACAAGCCCTTCCAGGTGAGGCAGCTGCTGGTGATCGTCAAGCGGGTGCTGGAGAAGGGTCGCGAGAAGGAGAGCTACTTCGGGATGCTGCGCGGACTCCTGAGCCCGAGCGCACGCGTCGAGCGCCCCTGGGAGGAGCTGCGCGACCTGAGCTACCAGAGCTTCTACGTGGGGGTACGCTCGCGCAAGCTGGGTCGCGAGGAGGCTCTGTCCATCTGGGACGAGCTCGAGAAGCTGGTGCGCGAGGAGGTCGGCCACCTGGACCTGGTCCAGGCCTACCAGTGCCAGATCGACCGCATGGCGGCCCTGTCAAAGAGCGACATGTTCGTGCCCCGGCCCTCCCCGGGCGGGGTCGAGCCCGAGCGATTCGCCCGCTTCTACCAGCGCGTTCGCGACGGGGTGGTCAACCAGGAGCAGGTTGCGGTGGCGGCCCCCCTTCGCTTGCTGAGCGAGCAGAACCGCTCTCAGGCACCCAGGCTGGAAGAGCTGTACGCTCACATCTGGGGCTGACCACCTCCCCCACCCGCGCCGGCCAGGAACGTGCACGAACAGGCCGGCTCAGGTGCGAGCAACTCAAGTAGACAGCGGGGAATGCACGGCATTACCGGGCCTGGTTCGAGCCCCCGCTCCGATCAGATGCTGACGGCTCGGGAACAGGCTTCCAGGCGGCTGAGATCGATTTCTGGCTCAAGCTGTGCCTTCATGGGATCGTTCTTGAATCTTGCCAACCTGTCCTGGAACTCCGCCTCAGGCATGGTTTCGAAGGCTCGTCGCCAGTAGCGAACCTGCTCGGCTTCCAGCTGGTGGTAGGTTTGCTCCGTGTAGGGCAACGCCTCCCAGCCCGCAGCCCTGGCCCACGAGCCTTTCCTGTTCTTCCAGCAGTTTGTGAAGAGACTGCCCGGGCAAAAGCTCCCAGGCCAGATAGGGGAGCCTGGGCATCGCGGTTACGAAGTCGGCATTGGTGACGCAGAGAACTTCCTCCTTTCCTGCCCGGTCGCGAAGGACGCTGCGCACGACAAGCCAGAGCTTTCCCTTCCAGCACAGCTCAACCCCGAGGTGCTCGCGCTGCCAGAGGCTCAAACCGCTATCCGGCATTGATTTTGGAGATAGCCGCGTCAGAAGTTGAAATCCCAGGCCGGACAATTCGGCTTCCGTTGCCTGGAAGGGCTCGATAGAGCCGGAGAAAGGCTCGTAGGCAGTTCTTTGGATAGTATTAAGAATGAGCTGTCGAACGGGGTCCTCAACGAGGCCCTCGAGGGGAACCTTTCCCCGACCGGCCAGGGCCTGAGCGACCGAGCGGGCGTGCCGCCTTGAATAGACCGCCAGCAGGTGGGTCAGCTCGTTGTCAGAGCGCAAGCCGATCTGGTAGGTGGGGGCACGACGGGTCCCGTCCTCATCGACAGCCGATTCCCGCTCGACGAAGATAGCAGTCAGCTTGCGCGCACACGAGTGCCCGACCTGGTAGCGGCCAGGCTCGATTCTCAGCCATTCCAGTTGTCTGTTCGCGGAAATCGCTCGGAAGCAGCCGAAGATCGGGGGCAAGACAGACAACCCCATCAGGAGGCTGAGCTCCGCGGGGTCAAGCCAGCTCCAAACGCCGAATCTGATCAAGAGCCACGAAACGGGAACCATGGCGAGCAGCCCGAAGGGCCAGTAACAAAGACCAGTAAGCGTCAATGGCTGATGTCCAAGAAGAAACTCGGTGGCTATCCCGCGGCTTCTGAAGGGGAAACCACCAGCGTATCTTCCCTCCTGCCAGTAGCCGAGCACGAGAGCTGGAATAAACCCCAGCAGCGCCAGGATGCTCAGGTTTGCCGGCAGAAGCCCCCGTTGGCCAATCAAACAGTCTTTCGGCTCGGCGCTGTTGTAATAGACCGTCACGGCCGAGCCCACCGGATGCTGTTGGAAAAACTCAGTGGGATCCGTGGAAAGGTGAACCTGGTCACCGAGATATTTCCGTCCCTGGACCTCGAAACGGTAGCTTGCGTGGGCCCGAATGCGTTTGTCCTCCCCGGAGCCTTCCTCCACAACCCGACTCCTGAGGAGCGTCCCCGTCGTGGAAGAGAAACTCATGGACCGCAGCCCTTCCAGATGGTCGGCTCCCAGGAGCCAGAGCCAGAAGGGAATCATCAAAAGACACAAGGCTCCGATTCTGCCCACGAGATGCCGGAACTGGTCAGGTGGCAGTGATAGCATTTCTGAGAAACCTCCCCCTTGTGGTCTACAGCCAGGCCTTGTTCGCCTCTCGGGACCCCTCAGCCCGAAGCTTCTCCGTCGGTGGAGCCGGGCTCAACTCCAAGCTCACGCAAGCGCGCTGCGCGCTCACGTTGCTGCTCCACGCGCACACGCTCTTGCTCGGCCGACGTCGGCCCCCGCCAGGAAAAGACGCATCTGGCCGGCTCGGGCCCAGCAGTAGTAGAGACTCTCAGGCAGAGCAGCCGAATTTGAGGTTCCTGGAACCAGTTGTCCACCGGCTCGTCGTCCGCCGTGACAGGGTGAAAGATGTCGGGTCGGGGGGGAAGCTCTTCGAATGGCCGGGCTCTCTCATTCCGCCCAGGTCTTCCACGTCAACCGGCGATGCGCCTCCACCTCGAGCGGGCCCGGGCAAAAACGGAGGTCGGGGCCAGTTTAGAGCTTCTGCAAGAGCTGCAGGGTGGGCAGCGAGCTGGCGATCACGATGATGCCTACCACGATCCCCATCGCGGCCATCAGCAGCGGCTCGAGCAGGGCCGTCAGCGTCTCCAGGCTGTAGTCCAGGTCTTCCTCCAACATCTGGGCGGTCTTGCGCATCAGGAAATCAAGCCTGCCGTGCTCTTCGCCCAGGCGAAACATCTGCAGCACCATCTGAGGAAATAGGTCCGCCCGCTCCATGGCCTCGGCGATGGTGTAACCATTTCGCATGAGCTGGAGGTAGGCGTTGAAACGCCGCTCGATGACCAGATTGCCGGACAACCGGCCCACCGCCTGCATCCCGGACATGGGGATGCCAGTCTCCATGAAGGTGGCCATCGCCGTCAGCATGCGCACGATGGCGGCCTGCTCGACCAGCCGACCGAGCATGGGGATGCGCAGCACGAGGGCGTCCACCGGGTAGCGCAGAAAGGCATTGTAGAAGGAGCGCCCCAGCGTGGGCCAGGTCACAGCCAGGGTGGTCACCACCACAAGAACCGAGAGGACTGTGACCGGGTTGAAGACGAGCTCGAACGTCCGGGTGACAGCCCGGGTGATCCAGGGCAACTCGGCCCCCATCCCCTCGAAGACCTCGCGCTCTTTAGGAAAGACGATCAGGGCCAGCATGGCCACCACGGCCAGGCCCACCACCACCATCATGCCCGGGTAGGCCAGGGCCGAGACGAAGCGTCGCCTCAAGTTGAAAGCCTTCTCGAGATAGTCGGCCAGGCTGCCCAGCGTGACGTGCAGCTGCCCCGAGGACTCGCCAGCGTGGATCATCTGCACCGCCAAAGGTGGAAACACTCTCGGGTGGGACTGCAGGGCCCGACTGAGCTGGGTGCCCGAGCTGATGCGATAGAGCACGTCTCGGACGGCCAGGCGCAGTCGAGGGTTGGGCTCTTCGCTGAGAAAGTCGAGCGCCGAGTGAACCGGAGTGCCGGCTTCGACCATCACCTGCAGGCGCCGAAAGAAGGCGACCACC
>QWHO01000467.1 GCA_021404945.1 bacterium CPR1 | reverse complement strand
ACAGGGCTTGGACAGCAAAGCTGCCCACACTTCCCACAGGCACGACGACGCGACCATTTTTATAAATGTCTTAGGAGGAGATCACGATCTGATACCAGCTGTGGCGCACCAGGTGAGGAGTCACGCGGCGGTTCAAACCCGCCTGGTCGGCCGCCAGCTGCACCAGGTTGATCAGCGCGCACGAGCCGAGCGGCTGGCCGCGTTTGGTCAGGAACAGCAGCGGGCTGGGATGGCGCGTGTGACGCACCGCCAGGTAGGCCTCCAGGCGCCGGGCCGCCTCCTCGCCCAGGGGCAACCGGCGCTGCTTGCCGCCCTTGCCCGAGACGGTCAGCTCGCCCCGCACCAGGTCGACGTCCTCCAGGCGCAAGGCCCGCAGCTCCTGATTGCGGATTCCGGTCGAGTAAAGGATCTCCAGGATGGCCCGGTCGCGAAGCTCGAGCCGCGTGCGCCCGTCCAGGCCTTCGAGCAGGCGCAGCATCTCGGCTTCCGAGAGCAGCTCCGGCAATGCCGGGGGCGGCACCCGCGGCAGCTCCAGATCGGCGCTGGGGTCGGTCAGCAGGTAGTGGGCCCGCAGCATCGTCCGGAAGAAGGCCCGGAGCGCGCACAGCTTTAAGCCCTGCGTCTTCATGGCCAGCGGCCTGCCCTGCCAGCGACGATGGAAGATGGCGCTGCGATACGCCTGCACCAGCTCGGCGGTCACGTCCTCCAGGCGCTCCACCCCCTCTTCTTCCAGGAAACGAAAGAAGGCCCCCAGCTCAAGGACGTAGACGCGGATTGTGAAGCGAGAGCGATTGCGCTGCTTGAGAGCCTCCTCGAAACGAAGCCGCCAGACATCCCAGACCATCAGCACCTCCAAAAAGGCAATAGGATCCCCGAGTGAGTGGACGATCCCGTACACACACTTGCTGGGGATGGATTCAGTTTTGCCGTCATAGGTCCACATCAACACAAGCCTTCTGTCCTTCCGGCGCGAAGTCGCAAAGTATCGGTTAAGAGGAAAAGAAGCGTGTCGTGTCGCGGTTGCACTTGGCGGACGAAGTTGCGCAAAGCTCGCAAAGTCAGCCGGGTTGGCCGAGCTGGGCGTCTCTCCAGAGGGCATCCAGCTGGTCGGGGGTGGTCAGGTCCCGCATCGGGGTGGCCGTCTGGTTGGCGTCCAGGCGAGCCGCCAGGCGGTAGTGATAGGTCTTGCCCTGCGAGCCATTCACGGCCAGCACGTACTCCATCTCCACCAGCTCGTTCAGAGCCGAGCGCAGCCGGTGGTCGTGCCACTGGGTGTGGCCGCGGAGGTCCTTGCGGGTGAAGAACAGGTCCTCGGTCGCCCCGGCCTGGTCGAGCATCTCCTGGGCCTTCTGCAAGAGGTCGCGGGCGTCGCGGCTCAGCTCGTGGAAGGTCGAGGCCAGCACGTCCCGGGCCAGCTCGTAGGCCAGCCGGTAGTCGGCCGGGGTGGCCACCACGAAGGACACGCCGTTGGCGTGCGTCCCGCGCTCGCGCTGGCGCTGGTGCAGGAAGGCCACCGTCTCGATCAGGCACAGGAAGCGCTCGTGGTCGCGGCGGGTGCGGAGCCACAGGACCGGAAACGAGAGCAGCATCACGTAGGGGATCACCACCGAGGCCGGCTCCAGCAGCCGCTGGGCGTTCTGGTGGCGCTTCTTGATCCCCTCGGCCGCGGCGTCGAGCTCCAGGCGTCCCGGGCTCCGGGCCAGGCGTTGGCGCTGGTGGATCCGGCGGGTCTGGTCCTCGGACTGGTCGAGGTTGATCTCAAAGCAGCGCGTGTCGTTCTCGTGATCGATCCGGTTCTGGGTGGTGGTCTCGAGATAAGCCACCGGGCCCTCCACCTCAAAACTGATGGTCTGGTGCTTGCCGGTGTTGGGGTCCTTCACAGGCGCCATCAGACTGAGGCGGCGTGCAGACTGCAGGGCCCGGATGGAGTAGTCGGCGTCCTCGGCGCCCTTGCGCTCTTCCAGGCTCAGCAGCTTGTGCTTGAGGAAGTCGCGCGGCAAGTAGTAGAGCGCCTGCGCCGTCACCCGGGTGAAGGGCACCGCGTCCTCGGGCGGAGTGAGCGCCAGGATCAGCTCGGCCAGGCCGGACTTGCCCGCCCCGCTCTGGCTGATCACCACGCCCGAAAGCGGCTTGTCCAGCTTGCGCGAGATCCCGATGAGATAGCCGAGCAGCTTGCCTTTCTCCTCGCCGACGTAGCCGAGCTGCTCCATGTCCTCGAGGATGGCCTGCGCCAGGTCCGGGCGGCGCAGGAACTCCAGGGCCTCCTCGCGCTCGTCCTGCCCCAGCTCGAAGGCGGGCCGGCGCTCGCTCAGGCTCCCCTCGCCCGAGGTCATCATCTCCACCCAGCGCTCGGTCTCCTCGGACAGGCGCAGGAAGTGCCGCTCCAGCTCGTCCTTGGGGATGCGGGTGCGGGTCGAGAGCTGCACGATGGCCAGGTTGCGCGTGCGGTGAGAGTCTAGGTCGGGCTTGTCCAGGAAGCTCTGCTCGCCCCAGCTGGCCCGCAGGCGCACTTTGCGCTGGTGGCTGAAGGGCGGGATCGGCCGCACCTCGTAGGCGATGGCGTCAAAGCGCAGAATGAAGCCGTCGGATAGCTCCTCGCGCTCCCCGGCGCAAAAGACCGGCTCGGCCTGGTCGCCGGCGGACGCGCTCACGCGCAGCCGCGTGCGAAGCTCCTCGGGACCGCCCTGGACCAGCAGCTGGTTGAGGTCCTGTCCGTCCGGCAGCTCGAGCGCCTGGACCCGGATCCCGCGCTCGCTCAACTGGCGGCCGATCCGCTCGCTGGCCTGGCGCCCGGCCGGGTCGGCATCCAGACACAGGCGCACCTCGCGCGTCTGGAAGCGGCTCAGCCCCTGAGTCAGATCGACGGGCAATCCGTGCACGCCGAAGAGACAGGTCACGTTGCGGCAGCCCGCCACCCAGGCCGACATCGCGTCCAGCACGCCCTCGGCCAGGTAGACGTCGCGGCTGGCTTTGAGGGCCTGCCAGTTGAAGATGCCGCGCTTGGGGCCGGGCAGGTAGAGGTGGCGCACCTTGGCCGCGGGGTCGAGCCGGCGGGCGTAAAGATCCACGATCCCCTGGTCGGGATGGGTCAGGGGCACCACCAGGCAGCCGGCCATCAGCTCGCGGCCGTTGGCCGCCAGCACCCCCAGCTGGGTGAGCGCCTCGGCGGCCGGACCGCCCTGCACGTCCAGGGCCTTGAGCAGGGCGCCGTCGGCGTAGCCGATGCGGAAGGCGTCCCACAGCTCGCGCGAGCCCAGCCCGCGGCCCACCAGGTACTCCTGCGCGTGAGGCGAGTTCTTCAGGCCCTGCTGGTAAATCTGGGTGACGCGCTCGAGCAGCTCGAAGCGGCCCAGCCCACCGGCCAGGCGGTCGGGGCTGGGGTCGGTCTCGGCCGAGGACGGCACCGGCTCCACGGCCCGGGCCAGCACCCGCAGTCGCTCGAGAGCCTCGGGGAACTCCAGTTTTTCCCTTAACTGAAGGAAATTGAGCACGTCGCCCCCAGCCTTGCAGCCGAAGCAGTTCCAGAGCTGACGCTCGGGATTGACGACCAGCGAGGGGTCGTCGTCCTCGTGGAAGGGGCAGCGGCCCACCAGGTTGCGGCCGCGCTGGCGCAGCTCGATGCCCGAGCCTCGCACCACCTCGACCAGGTCGGCCCCGGCTTTGAGCTGCTGGATGTCGTCCTCGCGATGGGGGGCTTTTCCGTTCAGGCGGGCCATGGGCAAAGATCTCCTGACAGCTTAGATTTTTCTCGGAAATGCATGGGCATTATTTGCTCAATATACTCCCAGTAACTTGAAGATCCTTCCATGTCGCCCGAGGAGATCTTAGAGACGTCAGGAACCTAACCTTAACGAGCTTATCGGCAAAGGAATCCAGGAAGATGCAGTTTGGGAAAACGGTCGCGCATCTGCGTAAGCAAAAAGGCCTCACCCAGGTAGAGCTGGCCGAGCAGGTCGAGGTCCATCCCTCGCTGGTCACGCGCTGGGAGCGCGGCCTGGTCCAGCCCCGCCGCAAGGCGCTGGACAGGCTCGCCAGGGTGCTGGATACCACGGTGCAGGAGCTGATGTCCGGCGATCCGGACAAGCTCTCCGCCAGCCTGGGCAGCATCGACGACCCGGAGCTTCTGGCCATGTTCGGCCAGGTCCACAAGCTCGACGAGCGCGAGCGGGACGCCCTGAAGGTCGTCATCGGCGCCATTCTCACCCGGGCTCAGGTGGCCGAGGTCATCCACCGCTAGCGGTCCCTGTCTCGGGATCGCCCGGGAAGCTTTAGGCCGGATTGCTCGCTGGCGGCAGACTCTCGCGTCTCTTTGCGAGCGCTTCGAAACTATCGGACGAGACTTCCGCCCCGTCGGGAGTCTCGGGTTTCGAAGTGCAACGGACGCGAAGCGGCCGCTCCCACCTCCGATCTACTCTTGATGCGTCATCAGATGCAGAACGCGCTGGCCACCACCGACAGAGCCAGCTGAAGGCCCCCTCAAGCCTGGTTTAGCCCCTGTCGGCCGAGGAATCGAGCGCCCCGACCACGGCGGCCAGTCGCTCGGGCGAGGAGTGCAAATACCGCATCGAAGTCTGGACTCGGGCGTGGCCGAGCAGGCGAGACACCGAGCACAGGTCTGAGGTGCGCTCCACCAGCTGGCTGGCGAAGAAGTGGCGACAACTATGCGGCGTGGCCGGCGTGGACAAGCCCGCTTTCTGG
>QWHO01000466.1 GCA_021404945.1 bacterium CPR1 | reverse complement strand
CCAGCCGCCCGACCAGATAGCGCCCGACGCGCTGGGCTGGAGCTCGGAGTTGGAACCGCTCGAGCCAGGCATGATCGTCCTCACGCGCTACCGGGAGGGGGTGAGGCTCCGGCTGCGCCCGGTGCCTCCTGGCAAGGCCGTGCTGGCCCTGGTCGACAACTCCCTCTCAGCTCGCCTGAGCCCGGAGGAGACCCTGTCCATCCTCGCCCGGGTGGCCGCGAGCGTCCCGACGGTGCAGGGCTCGCGGCCCGAGGCCGAGGAGGTGGCCGGTCGGCTGCTGGCCAGGATGCGCTCGTTGTAATCCGAGCAGGCGCGGGGTCCAACAGTCAGGCGCCTGCGCGCGGATCCGGAGTTACCACCCGAGGGAACCCCGAAGGCCAATCGGGCAGATCCAAATGGATTGGTAAGGATTTACCTGGTTCCCAAAGGACATTTCCATCTTGCCGGCTGTCCAGACTCGGGCTACTCTATTTCTCATGGATTTATTGCCCAGACAGAGAAGCGATGAGCTGATTGCTCAGGACTTCGGCTCCGACCTTCTGATCTACCACAAGTCGCGCAATCGAGCGGTGCACCTGGAGCCGATCGCGGCGGAGATCTTCCGCCTGTGCGACGGGACGACTCCCTGTAGCCGGGGGGTCGAGCTGGTTTGCCAGCGTCTCGAGATCACGCCAGAGCAGGCTTCCGAGCTATTGGTCGAGACCCTGGCTCGCCTTGAGCGAGCCGGTCTGGTCGAGAAAAACCTGACCAGCCGCCGCCAACTCCTCAAGCGCGCCGGTCGACTGGCGGCGGGCCTGGCCGTGGCCAGCGTGGCCGCTCCTCCTGCCGCGATGGCGCAGAGCTGCGTGACCGGCAACGCCGGTTGCGCTTCCCTGGGGGTCAACTGCGCCCCCTGTCGCCAGAACGCCACGAGCGCCTGCACCCGTTTTTGCTGCCCGCCCAATCACTACACGAATGGCAGCAATATGCTGGTCACCGGTTGGCGGTGCAGGGCGATCAGGAACAACTGCCGGGCCCAACCCGCCTCGGATCCCGGCCCTCAGACAAACATCTGCCCGTGACCGTTCCCCGTCCGCGGCGACCGAGCACCTGAATGGAGTCGGTCAACCGCCTGGTCTGGGCGGCCGGACTCTCCTTTGGCTTCCTGGGCTTCGAAGCCGGCTTGCGGGTGAACGAGCCATCCGTGCTCGAGCGGTTGCTGCCCTGTCTCCCCACAGGCTGGGAGCCCCGCGAGCTCGAGCTGGTGGACCGTCTGTATTCGGTCCGCATTCCCGCCCCCGATCCCACCCGAGGCCGCCGCCACTACAATCTGTGCTACGCCGACCACATCCTGGTGGCTCGCAGCCTGAGCCTGGAAGACACCCTGAGCACCTTCCGGGCCCGGGTAGCAGAGGACCTGGCCGAGGGGGCCACCGAGCGCCTCCTGGTCTCGGCCAGCGTGGTGACCCTCGGAGCGGAGGCCATTCTGCTCGCCGGGCCGGTCCGCTCCAGCCTGTTAGCCCCCCTGGCCCAGGCCGGGGGTCGCCTGCTCTCGGAGCAGTTTGCCGTGCTCGATGAGGGGGGGCGGGTCCATCCCTACCCGGCGCGCCCGGGCGCACGCCCGCGGAAGGTCACGCGCGTCCTCCTGCTTCGCGCTGGGGCTTCCTGGAGGGCACGGGCCCTGGCGCGAGCCAGGGGAGTGCTCGAGCTGGTGCCCTGTACCCCCTCATCTCGCGGCCGACCCGAGCGGGCACTGCGCATCTTGAGCAGAGCGCTGGATTCGGCTCTGGTCTGGAAGGCCACCTGTCCGGGGGGCCTGGTTGAGCCCATTCTTCGTTCACTCAGCGCCGGGTCGGTCCGCGCCCCTGCAGGAAAGTGAGCAAGTTTCAAGAACCCCCACCCACTCGGGCTGGCCAGAGGCGCCGAGCCCCTTTCTTGAAGGCCCACGCCCTTGACCCCATGTTTGCCCTTCGGGGAACCGATATTCCCTTTGTCGAAGAGAGGTGGACCATGCTCGCGAGCGACCAGGAAGCCTTCTATCCCTATTACGAAGACACGGTGACCGAGTCCGACTCGCACTTCACCGCCATCACCTACCTCCTGCTCGCTTTGCGCCAGCACCTGGCCGGGCGTCCCGCCGACTGGGC
Source organism: bacterium CPR1 (assembly GCA_021404945.1). Classification (GTDB taxonomy): domain Bacteria; phylum Vulcanimicrobiota; class Xenobia; order Xenobiales; family QWHO01; genus QWHO01. Next base: position 2,579 of record QWHO01000466.1, on the reverse strand, counting down.
ATTCGCCAATATGTTCGTCTACGACCAGCCTGGAAACCGCAATCGCAAGGTCTCTCCCGACGTGTTCGTTGCGTTCGGCTGCGGACACCACACACGGCGGGTGTTCCGCACCTGGGTCGACGGCGGCTCGCCCGTGGCCGTGTTCGAGGTCACCTCGCTGACCTCGCGCCGAACGGACCGGACCACCAAACGGGTCCGTTACGCTGAAATGGGCGTTGAGGAGTACTTCCTGTTCGACCCTCTGGGAGAGTATCTGCCCGGTCAGCTGCGGGTGTACCGCCGCGAGCAACAGGATCTGGTGCCCGTCGTGACCCGGGGGCGCTACCTCAGCCAACTGCTCGGGCTCGAGCTGGTCGTGGAGGGCGAGCTCTTGCGATTGATCGATCCGGTCAGCCGTATTCCCTACCTCACCCAGGCCGAGTCGTTTGTGGCCAACGAAGCAGCTGTCCGCCAGGCGGATGAAGAACGCCGCCGGGCGGATGCGGAACGCCGCCGAGCGGATACGGAACGCCGCCGAGCTGATGCTCTCGAGCAAAAGCTCCGCGAGCTCGGCGCTACCGAGTAACCTTCGCAAGCCTTCGGGCCTGACCCGCGCAGGAAGTACCCCAGCTCACGGAGGAAGGGTCGGCCGTCCGCCCCGATGAACCATGGCTCATGCTTGCCCCGCGCTGGGAATCCGTAGAGTATCCTACCTCCGATGGAGTGCCCTTGGGAGAGACCGACGTCCATCGCAACCAGATCTTCGACCTGCTCTTCGGGCTCGAGTCGTTCTATCGGGGCCGAGAGGATGTCTACGTCACCGGCAACCTGCTTTTGTGCTATGAGGAGGGGGATGGCCGCAAGCACCTCTCGCCCGACGTGATGGTGGTGCTGGGGGTCAAGCCGGGCGAGCGAGACAACTACTTGCTCTGGGAAGAGGGCAGGGCGCCCGACCTGGTCATCGAGGTCACCTCGAAGTCCACCCGCTCGGAGGACCTGGGCTCGAAGAAGGGGCTGTATGCCTGGATGGGGGTTCGCGAGTATGCGATCTTCGACCCCCTGCGCGAGTATCTCGAGCCGCAACTGAAACTCTACCGGCTGCACGGGGAGGATTACCTGCCCATGGCCGGCGCCCTGCACCTGGAGACCGTCGCTCTGGAGCTGCGCCTGGTGGAGGGCCGCCTCCGGCTGCACGATCCCCGTTCAGGCCAGCTGCTGCCCACCCGCGAGGAAGCCGTGGCCAGGCTGGAGGACGCCGAGTCCAGGCTGGCCGCCGAGCAGGCCGCCCGAGCGCAGCTGGAGGCCGAGCTGGCCGAGCTGCGCCGCCAACAGAGCTAGAAGAAGCGCAAGATCCCCACCGAAGCCAGCGACTGGTAGGCGATCCCCAGCCCCATCGCCACGATCACGCAATACGAGGCCAGCGTGACCCGATCGAGCAGCTTCTGGCCGGGATAGTAGCGCTCCACCACCTTGCCGGCGGTGACCAGCACCACCCCGATGGCGATCAGCACCGAGGCCAGGCCGGCTGAAAAAGCCAGCAAGATCAAGAGCCCCAGCACGATCTTGTTCAAAGCGATGGCGCTCAGCAGCACCACCAGGGCATCGGGGCAGGGCACCATCCCCCCGCTCACGCCCAGCGTGATCAGGCTGTACAGGGTCACCTTCTCGGGCACGTGGTGGGTGTGGTAGCGCCCGCCGTGCGAGTGTCCCATGACCAGGGGCCCATCCTCGCTCTCCACCGCGGCCACCTTCCAGCCGGGCTGGGTGAGCAGCTGGCCATCGGCCACCACCTGCACCGGGGTCAGGTAGGCCGACTGGTGCCCGTGGTGGGGCTCGGCCTTCACGCGCTGCTCGCGGCGGCGCAGGCGGAAGAGGTAGACGCCCATGACGGCCACCAGCATGCCCGACACGAAACCGATCCAGGGTAACAGGGTCTCGGGCAGGATGTACTGGGTGGCAAACAGCGTGACCAGGCCCAGCAGGATCACGCTGAAGGTGTGGGTGATGGTGACCACCGCGCCCAGCAAGATGGCCTGGGGGATGGTGCCCCGCGAGCCGATCAGGTAGGCGGCCACCACCGTCTTGCCGTGGCCGGGGCTGAGAGCGTGCAGGGCGCCCAAAACGAAGGCCAGGCCCAGCGCCACCAGCAGGAAGCTCTCGCCGCTCAGCATGTCCACCATCGGGTTGCTGGAGGAAACCCCGGGCGAGGGGCGGTGGGAGGCGGGGAACGCCACCGTGACCTCGCTGCCAGAGCGCGAGAGCTCGATGCTGGCGCGATCTTGCAGGGCTTCGGCGGCGGTCCTGGGCAAGTGGGGCCCGTGGTCGATGGCAAACCCCTGGCCGCGCACCATGATCTCCTTCCAGCCTGGGGTGCCGGTGAAGTTGGTGTCCAGGAGCTCGAGCCGGTTGCCCCGCTCTTGCATCAGTCCGGGGGGCACCTCCACCTCGAAGCGGTAGTGCAAGAGCATGACGTGCAGCTCGCCCGAGGGGCCCTCCTCCACCTCGAGATCGGCCTGCACCACCCGCACCGGCAGCTTGCGCCCGTTCAGGGTGAAGAAGAGCTCGCTCTCGTACATCCGGCTGGCCGCTGGCAGGTAAGC
>QWHO01000465.1 GCA_021404945.1 bacterium CPR1 | reverse complement strand
GAAGCCGATGAAAATTCTCGTTACCGGAGCTTCCGGATACATCGGCGGCCGCCTGGTCCGCGTGCTCCTCGAGAGGGGTCACCAGGTGCGCGTGCTGGTTCGCGATGCCGACCAGGTGCAAGGTCGACGCTGGGCCGACCAGGTTGAGGTGTATGTGGGCGATCTGACGCGCCTGGAGACCCTCACGAGCCTGTGCCAGGGAGTGGACGTCGCCTACTATCTGGTTCACTCGATGGTGGACGGGGCCGACTTTGCCCGTCGCGACCGTCAGGCCGCTGAGAATTTCGCAGCCGTCGCCGGGGGCTTGAGCCACGTGATCTACCTGGGCGGATTGCTGCCCCGCTCGGCCAGGGTGTCGCGCCATCTTGGCAGCCGGGCCGAGGTGGGCTCGCTCCTGCGCGAGCGCCTTCCAACCACGGAGTTTCGGGCCGGTCCCATCATCGGAAGCGGCTCGGCCTCGTTTGAGATGGTCCGCTACCTTACCGAGCGTCTGCCGGTGATGGTCGCCCCTTACTGGATCCTCAACCCGGTGCAACCCATCGGCATCGCGGACGTGCTCAGCTACCTGGTGGCCGCTCTGGATCGGGGTCCCTCGGGTGTGGTTGACCTGGGCGCCGATGTCCTGAGTTTCAAGTCCATGATGGAGGTCTATGCCCGGGTGAGGGGCCTGCGCCGGCTCATCTTTCCGTTGCCGGTGCTGGCGCCGGGCCTGGCTGCTCGTTGGGTGGGCCTGGTCACCCCGATCCCCAACCGCCTGGCCATCCCTCTGGTTCAGGGAGTGGTTCATCCCGTGGTGGGCGACACCGAGAAGGCTCGTCGTCTCTTCCCGGAAATCCGGCCCTTGAGCTACCGCGAGGCAGTGCAGAAGGCTTTGCGGGGGGTCTCGGAGCACCAGGTCGAGACCCGCTGGAGCGGGGCCCGCACGTCTTTTGAGACTTCCGAGTTGACCGATCGGGAAGGCGTCATTCGCGAGGTGCGCTCGGTGTGGGTGAAGGCTGCGCCCGAGCAGGTCTTCTCGAGCTTCACAAGCATCGGGGGAGAGCGGGGTTGGCTGGTCTGGCGCTGGGCCTGGGAGCTCCGAGGCTTCATCGACCGGATCCTGGGCGGCCCGGGCTTGCGCCGAGGTCGCCGCCACCCCACCGAGCTTTTGCCTGGAGAGGCGCTCGACTTCTGGCGGGTGGAAGAAATCGAGGCTCCCCGCAGAATGCTGCTGAGGGCCGAGATGAAGGTTCCCGGGCGGGCCTGGTTGGAGTGGGAGAGTCGTCCCGAGGAAGGTGGAGCGCGTCTGATCCAGACGGCGATCTTCGAGCCTTTCGGGTTGGCGGGCGCGCTTTACTGGTATGCCCTCTACCCCCTGCATCGACTCATCTTCTCTGATCTGGCGCGAGCGGTCGCGAAAGGGGCCGGGGCCAGGCACGGACGACCGATTTCGCTGCAACCGGCCCCTTTCGCTTCCAATGAGCCAGAGAGCCTCCCGCGAGCTTGATCTGACTTGAGCCCTGGCTGAGGGAGGTATCCCGGGCGCGGCAGCCCTGCGGGCTGGCCAAATCGCTATGTGCCGTCGTCGCGACGAGCGCACCTTCGTGGGGCCTCGTGCCTGGCCAGCACGACCTGAGAGCACGAGTCCATCCCGGCTGGCGGGTGGCCCGAAAAGGGAGCTCGCCTCGCGCGAGATCGTCCCGGAAGCCTTCCGGGCGAGCCAGCACTTGCTTCTGGGTCAAACGTGGGGTCCAGCGCCCGCGGCTCGGTCGGGCCAGAGCCGGCATCACGACGTGAGCGCGCGCCCTCCTTCGGCGAATGGAACTCCCTGTTGCCTCTATCCCGGGCCCAACCAAAGTCACATCCTGGTTGTCTAGATTCGGCCTAAAAAGTCTTGACAAAAAATAGACAAGGTGCTATTGTCTGGTCACAGCACCTTGAAAGGAAAATCAAGAATGAAAAAGATCCTTGCTACTACTCTGGTTCTCGCTCTATCGACCTTGCTCGCAATCCCCACCAGGGCCAACGGAGCCTGCGACTCGCAAGCAAATTCTGGGAGTCGTTCGAGTATCGTTGAGTCTGCCATCGCCAATGGACAGTTTACGACCCTGGTCGCGGCCGTGAAGGCGGCTGGCCTGGCTGAGGCCCTGCAGGGCCCCGGACCGTTCACCGTCTTTGCTCCCACCGACGCCGCCTTCCAGAAGCTCCCGGCTGGCACGCTCGAGGCCCTTCTGGCGAACCCGGAGCAACTGCGCGAGGTGCTCACTTATCACGTCGTGTCGGGACGCGTTGATTCCTCGCACGTCCTCTCGCGCGTGCCTATGGTGACTCTGCAGGGCCAGTCTCTCCAGGTTGACCTCGTTGATGGCCAGCCGCGACTGCAGGGAGCGAATTTTGTCGCCACCGACATCGCCTGCTCCAATGGCGTCATCCACGTCATCGACTCGGTCGTGTTACCGGCTGCCAGGTGATTGTCGTCGGGGGGGGATTCGATTTCTGTCTAGAATCTGTCTCGCGACCGGGCGGTCCGATTGGCTGATGTGCTCGCACTTTGGTCTGGTACGTTAGCACAATCTGACGAACGCGCCGGAACTGCGTTCCAGCGCGTTGTAAAGTGCAAGACCAAAGGCCTTGCACTTTAGCTGCAAACCCCTGTGGTGTCGGGGTAGCCTCCGGCACCACAGGAAAGGTAAATCCCCAGATGCAATCGGAGAGAGCACAAATCAGATCACCCCACAGCATCGAAGCTGTGTCTCGCAAGACAGGGCTTACCCAGCATCTGATTCGTGCCTGGGAGCGCCGTTACAAAGCCGTTGAGCCCGAGCGGACACCGACCGGGCGCCGAGTCTACTCCGAGCGTGACATCCTGAAGCTGCGGCTGCTCAAGAGCCTGGTTCGCTCGGGCCATTCCATCGGTCAGATCGCCCGACTGTCAGTGAGCGAGCTCGAGTCGCTCAGCGGGACACGCCTGCCAGAGAACCAGCCCCCCGAAGGCCGCCTGGAGGAAGTCCTCAGGGCCGCCGGCGAGATGAAGGCAGGCGAAGTGCAAAACCGAATCCTTTCAGCCCTGACCGAGCTCACCGCCCCGAAATTTCTCAGCGAGTTCGTCACTCCACTGCTCGAGGAGGTCGGGAACGGTTGGCGAGAAGGGCGCCTTTCGATAGCCGCCGAGCACTTGATCAGCGCCTGTCTGCGCTCGGTGCTCGAGCAGCAGAGGCTGCTCACGCGGACCTCCGGGGGAGCCCCTCTCCTCGTCGTCGCCACCCCTTCGGGTCAACACCACGAGATGGGAGCCATGATGGTGGCCTTGACGGCTGCCCAGGAGGGCTGGGAGGTGAGCTACCTCGGCTCGCACCTGCCAGCCGAGGAGATTGCACGCTCTGCCAGCCTCGGCCGCGCGAGAGCCGTATGCCTCAGCCTGGCCTACCCGGCTGATGACCCTCTCTTGCCTGGCGAGATCACCCGGCTGAGCCGGCTGCTCGGCCCGGGCGTGGCCCTCATCGCCGGAGGACGTGCGTCCGGGGCTTATCGGGAGCGGGTCGACGCGAACGTCCGCTGGCTCGATGGGCTTGATGCTTTGCGCGACGAACTCTCAGAGCTGCGTCTACCTTGAGTCTGCCCGGGTGGGCGGAGCATCCTCGAGTCCACCCCCAAGCGTTCCTGGATCGCCCCGGGCGCCTTCCCTGAAGCGCTGGCTGGAGGGTGCCAGCCCCGTGCGCCAACGTCGAGCCCGACGGTGCTGAGGTTCGTATGCGAACGAGGCTCGCACGTTTCGGGTCAGGTGCTGCTACACCTCAATCTTGGCGGCGATTCGCAAGAATTGCTTCCGGTTCTTGGTGAAGAGGTCGATGAGGTAGTGGACACAGTCCCAATCTGCCTGGCTTTCAGGCGCACGGGCATACATGAAAACGAAGGCCCAGGCGGAGATCTTGACGTGCCGAAGCTTGTCGGGGGGAAGGCTCGTGTCAGCTTCCGCACTTTGAAAGAACCTCAAGAGATCAACATACAGCAACTGGTACTTCTCTTGCATGCGGTCGACGATGTCGGGGCTGGGGATGCCGTCCAGGACCAGCAGCGGTGCGATCACGCCGATAGCGTCCTCGGCTCGTTCCGGGCCAGGCATCGGCCATCCATTCCTGGCGAACTCCTCGGCCATCGTGCTGTTGACCCAGTGCATGCCGACAGACATCAATTGGACGTGCGTCCTGTAATCCGGTTCGGGCAGTGGTTTCTTCTTGAACAGGTTGAACACCGTGCGTGGTTCGTCTCGGGTGAAAGGTACCCTGCCGACACCGCGGTTTGGAATGCCGCCGCGGTTCCACCGGGCAGATTTTGCGAAACTCCACCGGGCCCGGGTCACGCCTGCCGATTCTTGTCACCACCGACCGGACAACGCACGCGCTCGACCCATCCCAGGGTCACGTGGAGCGGGTCTCTCAGTCTTTTTTCAGCTCCACAAGCTAGTCTAAAGTGCAATGGTTTCGACCCCCACCGGATGGCGGCCGGCTGTACCCTGGTTCAATCCGGCGCGCGCCAGCGTATCCACGCCTGAGCCGCGCCTGAAGGACATGGTGTGCCTTTCCGGCCCCACAAAACCCTCGCGCCCATGGTACGACCGGCTCGGTGAGTGGGCCTTCGGCTCGACCCGGCAGGCCGCGCTGGATCAGGTGCCGGCGCCGGCTCAGCCCGTGCGCGTCGCCCTCGAGCAGCCCCCGCCCGCGGTCAGGTCCGACCGGGCCCCG
>QWHO01000028.1 GCA_021404945.1 bacterium CPR1 | reverse complement strand
GCCGCTGCGTCCGCACGCGCTGCGCGAACTGGCCCTGCTGGCCGCCGCCCGCGGGCGCTGGCGGCTTGCCGAGGCACGTTTTGCGGCCAGCCTTCGCGAGGCTGAGCGCTGGTGCTACGAGCACGCCTGGACCGAGCTCGAGCGCGAGCGCCTGCGCCGAGCCCGTGGTCTGCCCCACCGGGTCGAGCGGGCCGAGCAGCGCCTTGCCCGCATGGGGGCGACCTGGCATTTTGAGACCCCTCAGGCTCCACCGCCCGTGGCCGTGGTTGACCTTTTCGAGCAGACTCTGCAATGGGGTCGACGGCTGATCGGGTTGCTGGGCGGGCCAGCCGAGCTCTACCCGCAGCTGCGAGAAGCGGCTGTGGCCCTGCTGCGGCCCCAGGAGTGCCTGGTTTTGAGCTGGCCTGACTGCGCGATCCTGGCCGGCCCCCCCCGACCCTTCAGCCGGACCTTGCTCGAGAGGGCCGTCGAGCTGCCGCGCGCCGTCAGCGCTGACGAGACGGAGCTGTCGGCCAGCTTCCAGTTGTCTCGTGCGAGCTCGGTCCTGACCACGGCCGTGCGGGTGGATGGGGAGGTCGTGGCGCTGCTCTACCTGACGCACGCGCAGGTCAGCGGGCTTTTTTCCGAGGAGGACGGGCGGCGCATCGACTTTCTGGCCTGCCTGGCCGGGGCTGCTCTGCACAACGCGCGCTGGCTGGCCGAGCGCGAGCGGGTCGAGCTCGCGCGCCTGGCGACCCGCCGCCAGCTGACCGGACTGCTCGAGAACGCTGGGATCGGCTTGGCCGTGCTGGATGAGAAGAAGACGATCCAGCGCTCCAACGCCTGGTTGAGCCAGGCTCTGGGTCAGGATCCGGTCGGTCGGCCCCTGGCCGATTTCGTGCTGGCTGTGGATCAGCGCCACCTGGCCCGGCTGGGCTCGGGTCTGGAGACCGAGCTGCGCTTCCTGCGTCCCGATCGAAGCTTGCTCTGGGCCCGGTGTGGCCTGAGAAATCTCGACGGCAACTCGGTCTTGAGCGTGCTTGACATCACCCAGCGTCGCCAGCAAGGCCTGGCCAGGTTTCTTGAGGACGAGCGCCGACTTCTTAGCTCGGAGCTGCACGATGGCGTCGCGGGCGACCTGGCAGCGCTCGCATTCAGCCTGGCCGACCCCGGCGTCGATCGCGGGCAAGCTCTGGCCACGGTCCGCCGATTGCGAGCCGAAGCCGAGCGTCTGGGCGGTTGCGATCCGCATGCGGAGGAGACTCTCGCCGAGCAGGTCGCCCGCTTTGCCAGGGAAAGCGGTCTGCCGGTCGAGACCGAGCTGTGCGAGCCAGGCTCCGGGTTGCCCGCTCAGTTCTGTGGCCGCATCATCCAGGAAGCGCTTACCAACGCCCGCCGCCACGCTCGGGCCAGCCTGGTTCGGGTGAGCGTGCGCCAGGTGGCGGGCGGGCTGGAGGGCCTGGTCTCCGATGACGGGGTCGGCTTCGACGCGGACCGGATGGATCTCTCGGGGCCCTGCCACTTTGGCTTGCGCGGGTTTCGTCTGCGGGCGGAGTTGCTGGGGGGCTCGGTCGACATTAACTCGCGCCCGGGCCAGGGCACCCGGGTGCGATTCTTCTTGCCGGTTCCCGGGGGCCTGAGGTCGACCTGAGCCCCGTCAGGTCAGAGGCCTTGGTCGACGGGAGGAGTGGAGCCTGGCCGATTGACGGACACTCCTTCAGCCTGTTATCCTTAGCAAATCAAACCGGCCGGGGGGGGCGCTTGATTCGAATCCTCTACCTTGAAGATCATCTCCTTCTTCAAGAAACCATTGGTAGCTTGCTGGGTCGCTCAGGTGACATCGAGCTGGTCGGGCAGGCCCTCTCCGCGGTCGAGGGGCTACGAATGATGCAATCCCTGAGGCCGGACGTCGCCCTGGTGGACATCGAGTTGCGAGACAAGGACGGTCTCTGGTTCGTTCGAGAGGCTCGTCAGGCCGGCTCCACCACCCCCATTCTGGTCCTCACCATGCACGAGAATGACGACCACGTCGCCAACGCCTTTGAAGCCGGCGTCAACGGCTACGTGGTCAAGTCGGCCTCCTGCGAGGACGTGGTGCAGGCCGTGCGCCAGGTGGCCCAGGGCGGCTCCTACATCCACCCTCGTGTGGCCGCCAGCGTCGTGCGCAAGCTGCGCAGCCCTCGTCGCGACGAGGAGGGGGTCCTCAGCAAGCGCGAGCGGGAGATTCTCTCCCTGGCAGCCCGGGGGCGCAGCAACCAGGAGATCGCTGAGACCCTGTTCCTCTCCCTGAGCACGGTCAAGACCCACCTGCAGTCGGTCTACCGGAAGCTCGACGTGCGCGACCGCACCCAGGCCATCCTGGAGGCGATCCAGCGCCGCGAGCTGGCCTCCAACGGCGAGCTCTCACGAACGGTCTCGGGGTGAACGAAAGAAGGGAGCCGTCCGGGGACGGCTCCCTGATGGGCCCGGACCCGAAGGCCCATTACCCGTCGGTTGCGCTGAGTCGGAGCTTGCGAACTCCGGTGGACTGGTTGTTGACCCAGAACCCCCGCTTGTCCGGCAGAACCGTGTCAGGAACGGACATGTCCAGCTCCTCGAAGCCGCTGAAGGGGTCCCATGCCCAGAAGCTCTTCCGCAGCGGAGGAGGCTCCGCCTGGAGCGCGGCGGGAAGGTCGGTTCCGTCCAGCTTGAAGTGCCTGGAGCTGGGCCCGATCGGTGTGGGAGCACCGACCAGGTTCCAGCCGGGGACGAGAGCAATCTCGGGGATTTGATCGCCCAGGTTGGGATCTCCCGTTCCGTCTCCCGAGGTTTCGCCGTAGTCGGCGGTACCGGTGTAGGTATAGGTGACCTGAGGCTTGTCATTGTAAAGCCAAACTGCCCTGAAGTCGGCATTATCGGCCGGGGCCCCGGGATCGAATGTTTGCCGGTCCGCGTGCCAGAACTCGATCCGGGTCACGGCGCTCGGGTCGGAAATGTCAATTGGCCCGAGATGGTGCGTTACCCCACTGAAGGCGGAGACCAGGTTCCAACCGGGTCCAAGCGTGACGACCTCCTGCCTGGTCAGGTTCGCATCACTGTTGTCGGCGATATATTGCCAGAAGTTTGAGATCTGACGAGCACAGTCTCCGAGAGTGGCACTTCCGATGGGAACGCCATTGACACTGGCCCTGGGCGTACTGAAGTAGGCAACCGGTGTCGCTCTCGGGCTGACACTTTGGGGGTAGGCCATCACGTCGGCATATTTTATGCCGTTCGAGTCCTGAACGCTGATCCAACCTGCCGAGTAGAATGGAAAGGTGGCGTTGGGAATGCTTCCTGTTTCAGCGTTATGCCAGCACCCCAGGAGGTGCCCCAGCTCGTGTGCGGTTGTCCGAGGTACTTTGATATTGTTCGCATCCACGACCACACGGCAGTTCCCGGCGTGGAGAGCTCCGTTGAAATCATTCCCCGCGCCGCCGATGACGGCCGCTTTCCCATTTTGGGTTCGTGTGGTTCCTTGAACGAGGAGGCAGAACGCGTCAGCTCCATCAGCTTGAGCAATACTGGCCGTTGATTGCAAGCCGGTATCATCGAGGCTCTTGGTTAGGCCAGGAGTGTCTAGTGCGTTGTCCACGAAACGGTCCGCGTCGGTGGTCAGGCTGCTATCAGCTGGGGCGGACTCGACATAGCCCGAGACCAGGTAGACCCCCGAGCAGCGAATTCGCACGGGGTCGATCGTCACGCTGCCGTCGGATGCCTCGCTGTTGAGAAGACAGAGATTGATGTAGGAGCAGGTCGTGTGCGCCAGCAAGAGCATGGCGTGCTCCTGCTCGGCGAGCGTGCCACCCGGCCGTCGCGCGTCGGCCACATTCTGGGTGTAGAGGAAGGCCAGATCGATGACCGGGGCATTGGTGGGCAAAGTCACGCTGGCAGCCTCACTCTTCCTGGCCTCTGATGGCTTCGAGGGGCTCGATGGGTCGGCCGCCTCCGGCGGGGCCAGGGAGCCGTCGGTGCCACACTGCATCGGGCTCTCTTCGACCGCGCCCGCGACGTGGCTGGCTCCAGCGCCCGACCAGGTGATCGAGAATTCCCCCCGGCTGCAGGTGATGAAGCCCTCGTAGACCTCGCCGACGCGGGTCAGGGCCACGGCGCTCGACTCTTCGCCCGTGACGCGTCCCTGCCAGCGCATTCCGTTCTCGATCGGCAGGCCGGGATAGATGGTGGCTTCCACGGGCTCTCCGGCTCCGAAGTCGAGCACCACCGTTCTCGACCGGTCGCTTCCAAGCGGTCCGGGTAGAGACTCCGGGTCGAGCTCGACAACCTGAGCCGATTTGAAGCTCGACTGCAGCTCGGCCCGGAGTTTGGGTTGCTCGGCAGCCGTTCGGAACAGATTTCTGGCAGGAATCTCAACCAGCGGTCGGTCCGGGGGGACCGGGGGTAGGTCGGAGACGGTTGCACCCGTCGTGTCCGCCACCGGGCCCTCGCCCACCCCCCCCGCTCCACAACTCACCAGGAACAGGCCGATCAAGGCGGCCAGCCAGGCCGCTCGAAAACGCATAAATCTCTTGGAAATCACTTTCCCAGCCCCTTTCTTCCGATCGAATGAGCGCTGGAGGTACGTCCTCCAGCGCTCGTTGTGGTCGTTGTTGGATTACTTGACCGTTACGGTGATCTTGGTGCCAGCTTCGATGGGCGCGTCCAGAGCCTGAGCATTGATGATGGTCTGGCCCGCCTTCAGAGCCGTGAAAGCTCCTCCGGCATTGCGCACGAAGCCCACCGTCGGGTCCGAGGAGGACCATCGTACGTCGCTGGTGATGTCATTGAAGGCGCCGCCAAAATTGCCGGTGGCCGTAAAGTTCACGGTCTGCCCCACCGTCAGGGCCAGCTGGATGTTCTGTCCAGGTACGGGAGGCGCAGTCCCGGGAGCGTTGATGGCGATGGCCACCAGGCCCGGCAGAGGGTTGGTAACGCGGACGGCGCGTTGCGGTGAGACCGTACCCGAGCTGACATCGGTCGCCGTGACGTTGGTCACGCCTGGCGTCAGAGCGGTAAACACGCCGGTGCCCTCGGCGACCGTCCCGATGGCTGGATTGGACTCGCCCCACTGCACGGTGCCGGTCAGGTCCTGCGTGGGACCGAACGAGAAGGTTCCGGTGGCCCTCAGCCCGAGAGTGCTGCCCTGCAGAACCAGGAAATCGCCGGCCGCATTGGTGGACTCAACCGCAATGCTGGTCAGCGTGGCTGCCTGGACCGTCATGGTGACGGCGGCCGATGTCTGGGCCACGCCGTTGACCGTGGCGGTGCCGGTGATGTCGGTGGTGCCCGCGGCCGACCCGGTGAAGACTCCGGTCCCGTCAGCCACCGTTCCAATTGCCGGGTTGCTTGTCGTCCAGGTCGCCTGGTTGGTCAGGTCCTGGGTGCTGCCGTCGGAGAAGGTGCCCGTGGCGGCGAAGTTGGCCGTGTTTCCAACTTGCACGGTGGTGGCAGAGGCTGCGATGGTCAGGCCCGTCAGGGTGGGGTCAAGAGGGGGAGGTGGGGTAGTGCCGCCGCCTCCAGAGCAGCCGATGGCAATGAAGCCTACAATTGCCATCAGCATCGCGCAGAATATCCTCCTCGTTGTTTGGTGAATGCCCGGTGTTTTGCTCATGATTCCTCGCTTTGGGATTGATCACTTGCCCGGCCGAATCGTCTTGTTGACCCCAGCCCTGACCAGTGAATGAAATTTAGCAGGGGCGCCCCGGCTTTCGAATCCCTCTGGAGATTGAGCGGGCCCTGGCCGAGCGAACAGACATTCTGGCCTCGAGGAGGATGGACCATGGATGAAAGGATGAAATCTGTGAGACGGGTCCGGGCCTTATGCACGTAGGCTGCGTAGCACGAAACAAAAGGTCGAGGCTCGCTCATCCGATCGGACAGATCGAAATCGTCCCAGCGGCCCGAGGAACGGGATTGGTGATAGCGGAACCCCGTCTCATCGCGTGGAAATGGGGGACTGGTTGGTGCGAACTCGAGGACTGCTCTTAACCTTGCTCGTAAGCTTGCTCCCGGTGTCCGTGGCCCGCGCCGATGAGGCCAGCGGTGGAGCCCTGTATGTCAGGAACCTGGGCGACCAGCCTGTCCGCATCGAGCTCACCTGGCCGACTTCGCAGTGGTTCGTTCACTACCAACCCAACGGTGGCAGCTCTCTGACCGATGGCACCAACATGGGCTGGTGGGTCATCTGGGAGAAGCTCGGCTCCTGGACCGTGGGACCGGGCGAGTCGGGCTATCTGACCCAGGACTGCAAGAATGTCAAATGCTACTTCTTCTACAAAATCTCAATTGACGGAGGTAAAACGCGTCGTCTGGGCGAGGTGGCCAGATGGACGGGCGACCGCTATCTGCTCGGATTCGAAGGACGCATCGAAGAGACCTCACAGAGGGGAGCATCTCGCTCACGGCCCACGACAACAGCCGGCAGCCGGGCATCTGACCCGCCACGCTATGGCGACCTGAGCAACATGTCTTACTCCACCCGGCCAACAGAGTCCCAGTCGACGGGCGAGCTGGTGCTTCCCCGGGAGCCATCTCCCGCAATCGTGGTCGAGGCATCCAGTGAGATCGCTCCTCTGCCTCTGGTGGTGACCGGCAAGACCGGCACCGGGCTCGACTGGGCAAGTGTCTCGCAGACCTCGACGGGGTTGGTGGTGAGCGCGGGTCTGGGAGAAGCGGTGGAGTCTGGCCGGGTCCGCCTGTCGATGCGATTGGCCGAGGCGACCGAATGGGAGTTTGTGAAAGATGGGGGAGTCGTGGCCACGCCCGGGCCAGGAGAGGTGGTGTTGCAGGTTGGGCATCGCCTGGCTCCCGCCTGTCGGCTGCGACTGCAGCTGTTCGACAGCAGCGGTCGGCTGATTTCGTCGTTGGAAGGTACTCTCCCATGAGACTCTGGGTGTTGCTGGTCCTGTTCTTGCTTGCCCCCGCGGTCAGGGCTGAGCCAGGTATCGCCGTGCTGACCAACTCCAAGAACGAATCGGTGAGCAGTCGGGCCACCGAGGTGAAGAGTTGGCTCTATAAGCTGCGCCAGAAGAACGGTCTGGAGGACTTCCAGTTGGCCATCTTTACGGTGGACATGGCCGACTCTCGCCAGGCGTCGGAATGGATCCGGCGGTTCGAGGTTCGTCCATCCGACCTGCCGGCCCTGGCTTACGTCAAGCGGCAGGGCAACAAGGTCACCGAGGTGGGAACCCTCATCCGAAGCTTTCCAGACCCATTCAGGGCCGCTCAGTCGGCCTTCAAGTATGCCCACGGCGAGGACCCGAGCATCAAGGTGGTTGAGCTATTGACTGGCCTGTCCATCACCAGCCGACCGGAAGGGGCCACGGTCGTGGTGGATGGGGTCGAGGTGGGATTGACCCCCGCGGTCGAGCTTCCCGTGCGGGCAGGCCAGATACGGGTCGAGCTGATCCATCCCGATTGTCAGAGATGGCAGCAGACGGTTCAGGTTGCTCAGGCCCAGGTGCGCGAGATCGACGCCGAGCTCCAGGTCCTGTCCGGCGCCCTGGCCCTGGAGTCGGAAGTGCCGATGCAGGTGTGGGTCGATGGCGAGTCGCGCGGGGAGTCGCCACTTGAGCTGACCGGTCTTTCGCCCCGGACCCTCCAGGTGCGTTGTCAGGCAGGCAACGGTGCCGAGGTCGAGTTCACGGTGAAGGTTGCCGGGGGCAAGCGCACTCAGGTCCGCGTTCCTGCGCCGAGCCTGCCCAGACGGAGAGTGGCCAGCGAGATCGTGGATGCTCGAGGTACCCGAATGGCGGGCCGAGATGTGAATGGGGCGAGCTACGATGTCGCTGTAGAACTGAGTCTTCCCCGGCTCTCCGACGCCATTCACGGGGCCTTGAGCGCCTCGGAGCAGATCGAGATCTGCGACAGCCAGGCCAACTGGGATGTAGGGCTGCGGTGGCGTTTTACAGCTGGAGGACAGATGGGCAAAGTCGTGGGGCAGGTGGAGCTGGTGGACCGAACCGGCGCGCGTCTGGCGTCGTTCTCGCGAGAAAAGGGCATGCCGTTGATTTCCTTCAACTTCTCCGGCGCTGCCCAGGCGCGGGCCGAGGAGATCGCCAGGGAGCTCGTTCCCCAGGTGCTGGCTCGCCTGGCCGAGCTGCCGGCGCCCAGCAGTCCCGGGCTGACTCCGGAAATCACAATCGGTCCTCTGCCGTGATCTCTCGGATCAATGGCACGGTTCGGGTTGTGCTGGTGGACGGTTTTGCCCTCAGTCGCGAAGGGCTCACGCGCATTCTCGAATCAGACGAGTCGATCCAGGTGGTGGCCCAGGCTGCCAGCCTCCAGGAGGCGCTCGACACACTTGAGAGCATCGCGACCGACCTGGTTGTTATCGACCATGCTCTACCCGACTCCGACGCCATCGGGCTGATTCGCCTGATTCGGGAGCAGGGCCTGACGGCCAGAGTCCTGCTCTTGTCGGCTCATGCCGATGAGCGCAGGGTGGCCGAAGCATTCCGGGCCGGGGTGGATGGTTACGTGCCCAAGACCTGCAGTGCTCGCGACCTCCTGATGGCAGTCCAGGAGCTCGCCCAGGGAGGCTCCTATGTGCACCCTCACGTGGCCGGCGTCGTGTTGAACCGGCTGCGAGGCCGTTCCGACAGTTTGGCGGTCGACGAGCAGCTCTCCGAGCGAGAACGCTCAGTGCTCGGCCTGGCCACCAACGGATTGAACACTGCCAGCATCGCAAGGCACCTCGGGTTGTCGGTCAGCACGGTCAAATCGCACCTGCGCGTCATCTATCGCAAGCTGGGGGTCAGCGACCGAACTCAGGCGGTCGTCTGGGCGCTGAAGCAAGGTTTTGGCCATGAAGGCCTGTAGTTGCGGCTGAGTTTTCAGCCCCCTTTGAGCTGTCTGTGCTTGACTGCAGGGGATGTTGCCCATTGTTCCCTTCTCGGCAGCCCGGCCGGCGCGTTCTCACGAGGAGCTGACGCGCCTGGCCAGGGAGGTGGTGGACTCGGGAGCCTCGATCGAGGCGAGCGAGCCCTTCCTGGTCGTCTTCAAGCGCAACCGCAAGCTCGAGCCCGAGGAGGCCGCCCGGCGTCTGGACGAGCCCCTGCAGGTGCGTCTGCCGGGGCTTTCCCCCCAGCCTCTCCAGGGACCGGACGACCTGCGCGAGCTGGCCGTGTTCCAGAAGGTGCTGCCCCCTTCCGAGCTTTCCGAGCCGGACCTGGCCGCCGGACTGCAGCAGCTGGCCGATCAGGGCTGGCGTTTTCACACCAGCGAGGGCGAGGTGGGGATGTACGGCGCCTTCAACGCTCTTTCTCAGGTTCGGGCCGTTCGCGGAGAGATCCAGGTCGATCTGGCCCGGAAGGAGCGGGTCCTGGAGTTGGGGCGCTACGGTGCTGAATCTCCCTGGGCCCGCCTGGAGGCCGATGGCTATCAGTTCTTCGATGGCCAGGGCCGACTGCGCTGTGGCTTTGATGTGCAAAAAGACGCGCAGGCCGGGGTGGGCCGGGATGGCGACAGCTGGATCAAGGTGGGCGATCCAGCCACCCTCGATGAGCGTGTGGGCAAGTTCCAGAGTCTCTTGGAACGCCTTCCCCAGCTGGAATTGGCCCGCCAGGTTTACGAGCAGGCGCCCTTGAGCGAGGAGGCGGCCAAGAAGCTGAACGCCGCGGCCTCGAGCGATCAGAAGGGAAGGCTCGCTCCGGTCCTCGCATCCGAGTTGGCCGACCGCTCCACCGAGGGGTTCGCTCGGGCCGGCCTGGCCCTGGCCGGCTACGGCGAGCCGGCCCTGCAGCGGGCCTGGCTCGAGGAGCTGGCCCGGCGTCCCGAGTCCGAGCAGGTGGGCAAGCTGGCCAGCAAGATCCACCTGGGGCTGCAGGATGAGGCCCTGCGCTACTACGTCTGCCTGACCGCCCTGGAGAAGCCCGAAGACGAGGTGGAACGCTATGTTGCCAGGCTGTATGACAAGTTCCGCAGCGACCAGAGCCCGGGCCAGAAACTGATCGCTCAGGGGGTGCTCGACGCGCTCTCCGGCCGGCCCGGTTATGAAGACCGGGTAGCGGCACTCAAGCGCTGGCAACCCGACCCCAACACCGCCGCCCGGGCTCTGGTCAAGCACAGCGGCGACCTGCGTGCTCTGGCCGTGGCCGCCACCGGGTGGCAGGACCAGAAGGCGCAGCGCATCCAGCTCGAGGAGCTCGCTCACGCCAGGGTCGGCCAGGTGGCTCTGAAAGCCTTCGACGCCATGTCCTCGGACTCGAATCGTTACTACCTCTGGAAGGCAGCCATGGAGAAGGCCGATGCCAGCCTGGCCGAGTTCGGCCAGACGCTCTATGGCGAGCTGCGCAGCCAGAACGACAGCGATCAGAAGGCACTCGGGCGGGTACTGATCGAGGCCCTGGCAGCGGAGCCGGCTCACGCTGACGCGGCGACCGCATTGCAGCGCTGGCAATCCGATCCCAACACCGCCGCCCGGGCTCTGGTCAAGCACAGCGGCGACCTGCGCGCCCTGGCCGTGGCCGCCACCGGGTGGCAGGACCAGAAGGCGCAGCGCGTCCAGTTGGAGGATCTGGGGCAGACCCGGGTGGGCCAGGTGGCCCTGAAAGCCTTCGACGCCATGTCCTCGGATTCGAATCGGTATTACCTCTGGAAGGCAGCCATGGAGAAGGCTGATGCCAGCCTGGCCGAGTTCGGCCAGACGCTCTACGGCGAGCTGCGCAGCCAGAATGACAGCGATCAGAAGGCACTCGGGCGCGTGCTGATCGACGCCCTGGCCAGCGAGCCGGCTCACGCCACCGCGGCGACTGCGGTGCAGCGCTGGCAATCCGACCCCAACACCGCCGCCCGAGCTCTGGTCAAGCACAGCGGCGACCTGCGTGCTCTGGCCGTGGCCGCCACCGGGTGGCAAGACCAGAAGGCGCAGCGCATCCAGCTCGAGGAGCTCGCTCACACCAGGGTCGGCCAGGTGGCCCTGAAAGCCTTCGACGCGATGTCCACCGATTCGAATCGGTACTACCTCTGGAAGGCAGCCATGGAGAAGGCCGACGCGGATCTGGCCGACTTCGGCCAGGCCCTCTACGGCGAGCTGCGCAGCCAGAATGACAGCGACCAGGAAGCGCTCGGTCGCGTGCTGATCGAGGCCCTGGCCGCCGAGCCGGCTCATGCGGCCTCGGCCGCCGCCCTGCAGCGCTGGCAGGCCGATCCCAATGCTGCCGCCCGGGCTCTGGTCAAGCACAGCGGCGACCTGCGCGAGCTGGCGGTGGCCTCCACCCCCTGGAACGATCCAAAGGCGCAGCGCATCCAGCTCGAGGAGCTGGGGCAGACCAGGGTCGGCCAGGTGGCGCTGAAAGCCTTCGATGAGATGTCCACGGATTCGAATCGCTACTACCTCTGGAAGGCAGCCATGCAGAAGGCCGACGCGAACCTGGCCGATTTCGGCCAGACCCTCTACGGCGAGCTGCGCAGCCAGAATGACAGCGATCAGAAAGCGCTGGGACGGGTGCTGATCGACGCCCTGGCCGGCGAGCCGGCTCACGCGACTGCGGCTGCGGCCCTGCAGCGCTGGCGGTCGGAGCCCAACCTGGGAGCCCGGGCGCTGGTCAAGCACAGCGGCGACCTGCGCGCTCTGGCCGTGGCCGCCACCCCCTGGAACGACCGCGATTCCCAGCGCGCTCAGCTGGGAGAGCTCTCCTCCGGCCCCGCCGGCCAGCTGGCCCTGGCCCTGTTCGACCGGGTCACCGACGAGAGCGCCTGCTACTATGTCTGGAAGGAAATCCTGGAATCGACCGATCGGCCGCCTGGCGAGCTCGCGCTGGCCCTGCTGGGCCGCTCGGAGCTGCGCGAGCAGGCGGGCTTCATCACCCAGACTTTGCTGCAGCTGACCGCGACCAGCGCCCCGCTTGGCGAGCAGGCCGGCCTGGCCCGGCAGGTGATCCGGAAGGCTGGCCGCCAGCCAGGAGTGGTCCAGGTGCTGATCGACCACCTGGCCGGCAGGCCCGAGATGCCCCCCTCGATGGCAGCCCAGCTGAAAGGGCACAGCGTCAAGCCCGATGTCGAGACGCTCGAGCGGCTGCTGGCCGAGATCGAGCGCATCGCCGCCGCCGAGGAGGAGGTGCGCAAGCTGGCCAGCGAGATGAAAGCTCCCTCCACCGGGATCGCCGTCGAGGAGGATCGCGTGCTGGTCGGCGGGGTGGTCGTGAAGAACCGCGGGAGCTGACCCGATACCCACTATAAACCTTGTCAAAAAACAAACGCCTGGCTGCATCGGGGTTGCGCTCTCGATACCAACGGGCGGCTTCGTTGGCTTCGTCGGCAGCCTCGGAGAGGATGCGGAGCTTCAATGCTCGTCGAGGGTCTGCTGGAGCCGTCGGTCCAACTCTTCCTCTGAGACGAAGGTGGCTTGTCCCGCGTCGATTTCAGCCGTGCCAGTATAGGTCCAGCTCTTCCTGGTCGGCCAGCAGGTCGGCCAGCTCGGCCCGCTCGTGGGGCGTGAGTTGCTGCATGGCCTGCTCGTAGAATGTTTGGACTTTCTGCGTCATGAGTGCCTCCGCTGCTTCTTCTCGTAGTCTAGCACGAGTTCCGTTCCCTGAGCCAGCCCGAATTGCGCCCGGGTCGCGGGGGTCAGGCGGGCGCGGGTGAGTGGCGCGACGGACGCGCCTGAGCTCGGTCTGCCGCTTCGTGATGGTCCCGCTCGAGGCGTAGAAGGCCCCTTCCGGCTCCTCCAAAGCCATCTCAGGCGATTTCCCTCCTCCCGAGGCTCCAGATAGCCCCAAAAGCCACTGTTAATGAGGACTCCTAGATATCCTCGTTCGATCCCCGGGTCTCCACCAGCAGCGCCTGCAGCTCGGCGTCGGTGAGGGCCAGCTGGCGTGCCATGTCGCCCAGATAGCGTGCTTCCGACTCGGGCACCTCCTGGTCGCTCCAGGCCACTGCCAGTAAGAGCCGCATGGCGTTTATCCTGCGGCCCTTGTCGAGCAGCTCCAGCTTGGGCCGGCTCCCATCGCGATATCGAATCACGCGTTGCTCGAATTCCTGGTGGCTCAAGCCCACCCGGTCGAGGACCTGGCGCACCAGGCTGGTTTCTGCCGGCGACCAGCGACCATCGGCCCAGGCAAGCTGGATGAGCGCGGTGACGAGCTGCTCGCGCTCGTCCATCGGGAGCGTGTCCTCGAAGTGCAGGGGGGCGTCCTTGCGTCCGAAGCCGTCGTTCTCGAGCTCGGTGCGCAGCACTTCCTCGTTGACCGGAAGGCCGAGCGAGAGCAGGCCCTGCTTGGTGAGCTCCAGCCCGCACTCGAACTCGGGCCAGAGGGCCATCCGCACGCCGTGCTCTCGAAGGTCGCGGCAGTGCTCCTGCGACACGCCGCGAGCCAGCACCGGCAGGTCGGGACGGGCCTGGTGCAAGATCTCGGCCACGCGGGTGCTGGCCAGGGGGTCGGGCATGGTGAGCACCGCCAGACGGGCCCGGTAGGCGCCACAAGCATCCAGAATGGTCTCCGAGCTGAGGTCTCCGAGCTCCACCCGGTGGTTGAGCTGGCGTGCGCGGCTCAGCACCTCCGGTCGGCCTGACGGGTCGAACGGGTCGAGCACGTTGGGCCGGGAGAGCGGGTAAGGACGCTCTCGCGTTAGCAACACGGCCAGAGGCCCCACGGGGAGGGGGGCCGGATGGGCTACCTCGAGCGTGCCGTGGGCCGCGTTGTGCACGCCCCGATGCTCCTGCGCCTGAGCTGGCCGCGCCCCGAAGAGGCACAACAATCCGACGAATATCAGCAGAATGCGAGGCATGGTCTTCATGAGAGAGCGGGCAGTGATCCTGCGCCGATGAGCTTTCCAGTTCCTGCCTGCGCGCCTCTCGTGCCGCTTGCGCTAGAGGTTCGGCTGCACACATCTGTGGTGGAGGAACCCTCCGCCACAGCTGCGCCCGGGGCCAGGGTGCGCCCCAGACGCCGTAAGTCATGAACACAGCAGGGTGCGTCCGGTTCAGGGCCGAAGGCCGGCCCCTCGATTCCCAGGCCCAACCAGGACGGTGCCCCTGTCAACTCAACCCCTTATCCGAGCCAATCGCCAGTGGCCCTATGCCACTCTTCCCGTCTTGCTTTTCTTCATGATGATCGGGAGGTCTTTTTTCCCGCACGAGGCCAGTTACGACGAGGGCATGCGCAAGGGCGCGATCATCCTGACTTTGCTCACCTGCGCCTGGGTGATCGGCAAGGACCGTCGCCGCCTGCTCATCGCCGTCTGCCTGGCCCTGGCGCCGATCCTGGCTCAGTTCCTGTCCAAGGACTGGAGTCGCCTGCAGCTTCTTCTCAATGAGCGTTCTTTCTTTACTCCACCATTCTCATCCTCAAGAACGTCTTCTCAGAGTCGGATATCAACGCCGACAAGATGTTCGGCTCGGTCTGCGCCTACATGCTGCTGGCCCTGATCTTTGCCCTCGCCTACACGTTCCTGGAGTTGGGTCAGCCGGGCTCGTTTCGGCTGGAAACGCACTCCACTCAGGTGAACGTGATCTTCGATGAGATGCTCTACTTCAGCCTGGTCACCGTGACCACGCTGGGCTATGGAGATGTCGTACCCCTCGGGCGGGAAGCGCGCTCGCTGGCCACTGCTGAGGCCATCTTCGGCCAGTTCTACATTGCCGTCGTGGTTGGCCGCCTGCTGTCGCTGTACATGGAGTTTCATCGCTTCGCTCGTTCGAACGGAGAAAACTGACCTTGCGCTATCTGCTCGTCCTGATCGCAATCCTGGCCTGCGTTGCCGCTGCCCAGAACCTGAACGACCCCAGAGTCTACCCCGAATGGCCCACTACCCCCCCCCCCGCGATCGCTCCCGGGCCGACAGCGCCCGATCCTGCCCGAGTCGAGGGCTTGAAGAAGAGCTTTCCTTCCTATCAGGGTTGGAGCGTGGTGGTCTTCCCGTTCACCAAGCTCAAAGCGGCTCGAGGCTACCCTCGCATGCTGCTCGCGCTCGGTCCGTCCGGATTCACCCGGGTCGACCCGGTCAACCACCCCGAGCAGGTCGACACCGCCCAGGCCTACATCACCTGCTTCGACCAGGCGGGGCAGGTTTCGCTGGTCGGGCAGACCGGGGCAGGCAAGCGCATCACCGAGCTTCATCCCGGTTGGAACCTGCTGGCGGCACCTTCCAACACACCGGTAACGGTGGCAAATATCACGGTGACCGCCCCCGGCGGGTTGACTCGCATTCCGGCGGAAGCGGCCAGCGATTCCCTTCAGCCGGGCACAGCCTGGCTGTATGCCCTGGGCCTGGCTCGGGGGGCCGAGGGTCGGGTCAACATTGACCTGCGCCAGCCGCGCAGTCCGCTGATCAAGCCGGGCACGGCCGCTCTGCTTTTCTGCTGGGGGGAGCTGGAGCTCAATTGGAACCTGGTGCCCCCGGCTTCCCCTCCCAAAATCGCAAAGCTGTCCTCCACCTCGCTTGCTCCCGGACAGGTCCTTCAGATTCAGGGCAGCGGTTTCGGCCAGCCCGGACACGGAACGCTCACTCTGGGTGGGCTGCCCGTTTCGCCCGAGCTGGTGAGCGAGTGGAAGCCACAGCAGATTCGATTCAAGGTCCCGCAGGGGGCTCGCAGCGGCAACCTGATGGTCATGGTCGACCGCTACCCCAGCAATCGGATGAGCCTTCAGGTCACTCCGGGGGCCGGCCAGGCCAGCAGCACCCTGACCGGGCGCGTGGAGAGCTCGGACTCTCAGCCCCTCGGCGGGGCCCTCGTTCAGCTCGATAGCGGCTATCAGGCCACCACTTCGGCCGATGGCAGCTTCCTGGTCCAGGGCCTGCCTCCCGGTCCTCACGATGTCTTCGTCTCCAAAGTGGGCTACCGTTCCGGCAAGGGCAACGTGAGGATGGCCCCGGGCGAGAGCCGGAACCTGCTGGTCTCGCTCTCGCCGGCGGGTGGCCAGGCGGTGCGGGCCGAGAAGAAGGCAAATTTCACGGTTCGAGGCTATCCTTACGACCTCGAGGGGGAGGGCGTGGACGGGCGCCACTACTGGGTCTACAAGATGGAAGTCTGGGAATACGGCACCAACGGGCGTAACTGGACTCGCACCTGGGACAGCGATGTGGGCAACTCCTACAACGAGATGACCTGCGATGGGGCGCTGGTCGGCCGCTACTACTGCATGCGGCTCTACTGGCGCAGCGGACGTCGCGACCGCACCGCCCTGTGGACCCCCCAGCTGGACAACCCGGACCAGGTCTTTTCCTACTACCATCCCTGATGGCCCAGGAGGAACCAGCCCCGGGCGAGCCGTAAAGCCGAGCCGAAAGCGATGGCACGACGTCCTCTCCTGTCCGTGATCCTTGGAACCCTGGTCCTGTTCTGCTTGAGCTTTGCCTTTTGTTGGATGCAGATGGCCGGCCTGTCCGAGCGCCTGGTCAAGGAGCAGGAGGCCGACCAGCTCAACATTCTGCGCGCGATCGTGGAGGAGAGTCGCTGGCGGGCCCTGGCCCAGGCCGAGTTCGTGGCTTCGATCCCGCAGGTCCAACAGGCGGTCAGGGCGCGCGACCGGGAAGCTCTGGGCAGGTTGGTCGGTCCCATCATCGAGGCCCAGCGTCGCAAGTACGGAGTCTCGGCGGCCATCACCCGGGACACATCGCCGGCCTGGTGATCCTAAACCCCACTGCTGAGCCCGGGAGTCGCCTACGAGCTCTATCATGGTGTGTGCTGGGCCATTCCAGCCGCGGCTCTGATCGCGGCCGCGGCCATCTTCTTCACAGCGCTGCCGTGAGCGGCTGAGAGGATACGAGGCTCTTGCTCGTGTCGCAAGGCATCGGTGAGCTCGAAACGACGGAGGGCGTTCAGCACGTCACTGTTATGATCTTGAAGCAGCCAAAAACAGTAAAATCACGGACGTTGTCTGTGACGATCGTGTCCACGCCGGCAGCCCGGTAGGTTGCCGCTAACTGCGTGTCGAGCAGGCGCTTCCTCCCCAGCCGGTGCTCCTTCATCCAGTGGAAGAACAGGCTGGTGCTCTCGTCGGTTGGAAAGACCTGAATGACCTCGCGCAGGTTCCACCACCACTGAGCTCGGTCCACGGCGACATGGGGCTCGAGCGGAGCCTGAAAGCGTTTCGGATCGGTGCTCACGTGGATGAACTCGCTCAGGATCTGTGGGGCCAGGGCCAGCCGCTCGTCCTTCTCCACAAACCTGTCCCGGAGCTGAACTGCTTGCCGGTGAGCCGGATGCTCGAGCACTTCGACCTGGAGCAGGAAGCTCGTATCGAGCCCCTTACCCATCGAGCATTTCGCCGAGCAGGTCGTCCTCGGGGGAAAACGGCCGAAGGACCTTCCCCAGGCTCACGGGCTTGTGCTCGCGCAAACTGGGCCTTCCTCGTATGCGTGCCCGCCAGTAAAGCTCCATCGCCTCTCGAATCAGCTCGGAGGTCGTCCGGTCGGAGCTCTTGGCGTAGGACTGGAAGTCCCGATACACGGTCTCGGATACATTGATCGTTATGGTCTTCACCAATATATCTTAATGGATGACCCTGCCCCTGTCAAAGATGGCGCCTCAGCACTCTGCCGCGGGCTCCAGGGACTCGGGATGCCTGGGGATGGCCGAACCGGCCCATCGCTTTCAGAAGGTTCACCAGCTCGAGCCGCTCGAGGGCCGTCGGACTTCGAAATCTGTTGAGGCGCGGCGCAGGCGGAAAACCGTCGCGCTCCTAATGGGAATGGTCGTCTTTGAAACGGCTGGCGATCTCGCGAAACTCCTCGGCGCAGGCCACGAAAGCATCCACCATGGCAGGGTCGAAGTGCTTGCCCTTCCCCTCGACGATGATCTCGACCGCCTTCTCGTGCGGAAAGGCTGGCTTGTAGCAGCGCTTGGAGATGAGAGCGTCGTAGACGTCGGCGATGGCCATGATGCGGCCAGCCAGCGGGATCTCGGCCCCCGTGACTCCGTCCGGATAGCCGGTCCCGTCCCACTTCTCGTGATGCGAGTAGGCAATCTCGCGGGCCAGTTGCAGAAACGAGCTGGTGGAGCCGAGCATCTGCTCGGCCCGCAGCAGAGCATCGCGGCCCAGGGTCGGGTGCTTCTTCATCTCAGCGAACTCTTCGTCGGTCAGCTTGTCGGGCTTGAGCAGAATGCGGTCGGCCACGCCCACTTTTCCGATGTCGTGAAGAGGTGCCGACTTGGTCATCAGGTCCACCGTGCGCTCGTCGAACTGCTCGTAGCCAGGCTGGGTGCTCAGGTAACGGGCCAGGGCCCCCACGTACATCTGGGTGCGCCGGATATGCCCTCCGGTCTCATTGTCGCGAGTCTCGGCCAGCGAGGCCAGGCTCTGGATGGTCACATCCTGGGTGAGCTTGAGCTCGGCCGTTCGCTCGGCCACCAGCCGTTCCAGAATCTCGTTCTGGTTCTTCATATAGTCGCGGGCCAGCTTCAGCTCCAGGTGGTTCTTGACCCGGGCTTTGACGATCGGGGGGGAAATGGGCTTGGTGATGTAGTCCACGGCGCCCAGCTCCAGGCCCCTGGTCTCGTCTTGCACCTCGCCCATGGCGGTGACGAAGATGACCGGGATATCGTGCGTCTTCTCATCGGCCTTGAGCCGACGGCAAACCTCGTAGCCGTCCATCCCGGGCATCATGATGTCGAGCAGGATGAGATCTGGAGGCGGGGTATCGGCCACCCGTTGAAGCGCCTGGTCGCCATTCTTTGCGACCGCCAGCTTGAACTCGGCCTTGAAGAGCTCAACAAGAACGTTCAGGTTCAGGGGCTCGTCGTCCACGATCAGTAACTTGGAGCTCTGAGTCAAGAACCCACCTCCACACCAAGATTCAGTTTTCGCACTATCTCCTCAGGGTCCGGGCCGCTTCGTCAAAGTTCAAGTCGTCTACCTGCCGGTTCAGCAAAGCCAGCTTCTGATCGCCCGCTCCGGCCAGGAAAGCCTGGAGCTCCTCCAGACAGGGCCCCGCGCCCGGATCTCCCTGACGCAAGAGGGCGAGCAACCCCCGCACCTTCTCGGCCGGATCCTCGCCCGGGCCCGGAAGGGGGCTGGCAGGAGCGCCAGCAGCTTGAAGTCCATCCAGGGCCGGCAGAACGACCAGCAGGGCAGCCTCCAGGACATCGACCAGGCCCGGGTCGACCTGCCCCGCTCGCGCTGACTTCTCGAGATCTCGGGCAGACCTTTCCACGCCGGTGACGCCGAGATTGGCCGAGACGCCAGCCAGAGAATGCGCCTGCTGGGCGATCGACTCGAGGTCTCCCTGCCCCAGGCTGGATCGGGCCTTTTCGACGGCCGCGCAGAAACGCTCGCGATACTCGGTCAGCAGCTTGCGATAGAGCTTGACATTGCCCCCGAGCCGGGCCAGACCTGCGACCGTGTCCACCCCGGGAATAGGCGGGAGCTCCCCCTTGGAGGCGCTGAGCCACCGGCCCAGAGTAGGCTTGAGGGCCTTCGGGTCGATGGGCTTGGCCAGGTGATCGTTCATCCCCGCTTCCAGGCACCGCTCCCGGTCGCCGACCATGGCGTGGGCCGTCATGGCGGTGATGGGCATTCGCACCAGAGCCCTGTCCGAGCGAATGCGCCGCGTGGCTTCCCATCCATCCAGGACGGGCATCTGGAGATCCATCAAGACCAGGTCGAAGCTCTCTCGAGCGAGCCTGTCCAGAGCTTCTTGACACTTCTCCGTGCCCCCATAGACGGGCCGCCGACCCGACTTGTCCTTCAGGAAGATCTTCCCGAGCCGGGACGCGATCTCGTGGGCTGCCTCATAAAGCGTCACCTGGCGACCCGAGCCGGAATGGCGACCCATCAGCTTGACGAGCCCGATGCCGTTCTCGGCGCTGCGGGCTTCGGCATGGGCTGCCAGCACGACCTTGCGGGCCTGCTCGACCGAGGTGTGAAAACCGAAGCTCATGCTGGTCCAGGCGATGTCATTGTCGATCGTCTTGGGAACCCCGACGACGCCGATGGGCTCGCCCCGGCGGCTCACCTCGGCAGCCAGGGCCGAAGCCCCTCGCAGCGTGCCGTCGCCCCCGATCACAAAGAGCACGTCCACGCCGCGTTCGACCAGCGTGTCCACCATCTCGCCCAGGTCTTGCGGCCCGCGCGACGAGCCCAGGTAGCTGCCAGCCGTCCCTGCCAGGCGGTCCACCTGGCTGCGGTCCAGGCTGATTGGCTCTGGGCCCTGACGGGATAACCCCTTGTAGCCGTAACGAAAGCCCAGCACCTGCTTGACCCCGTAAACCTCCAGCAGGTTGAGAGAAAGCGACCGGATGACGTCGTTGAGACCGGGACAAAGGCCCCCACAGGTCACGATGCCACAGACGGTCTGAGCTGGCTCGAAGAAGAGGCTGGCCCGAGGACCGGCGCGCTCGAGCGAGGGCAGGGGCCGACCCGAACCGAGCCAGGCCTCGGTCTGGGCCGAGTCCGAAAGCAGCAGCACGCGGCTGGTCTCGTCCACGAACTGGCCCGCGCGAGCGATGCTGGACGGGTAGGGCGCCGGTCCCAGGCTCTTGATCTGAAGCTCACCCAACTCGGGAACTCGCACCGTGGTCCTCCTTCAAAGGGGGGGCCGGGTCCCCTGCCGCCCACCTCAGGTGGCACCCGGCTGCCCGGGGTCCCTGGCACCGAGACCGGCCGGGACCCCGGGAGAAGCCACTCGGCTGCCCGGGGGCCTGGCCTCGAGACCCGGCCGAGACCCCAGGAGAGGCCACCCGGCCTGACGCTGGCTATGTTACTTGGCCCTGCTGGCCTCGCGGATCGGACCGGCCTCACGCACTTCGGGCCGGCAGCCGTCGCTGTACTTCTGGAAGTTCTTGTGGAACAGCTCGGCCAGGTGCCGGGCGGCGGCATCGAAGGCGGCTCCCTCCTTCCAGGTGTTCCGAGGCTGCAGGATCTCCGAGGGCACTCCCGGGCACGTCGTGGGGACCAAGACCCCGAAGACCGGATCGCTCACGCACTCGACCTGATCCAGGCTTCCGGCGTGAATGGCATCGATGATGGCCCGGGTGTAAGCGAGCTTCATGCGCTGGCCCACGCCATGGCCTCCGCCCGACCAGCCGGTGTTGACCAGCCAGACCCGAGCCCCGTGCTCTTTCATCTTGGATGCCAGCAACTCGGCATAGACGTTGGGATGGCGCACGATGAAAGCAGCCCCGAAACAGGCTGAGAAGGTGGCCTGAGGCTCCTTGACGCCCTCCTCGGTGCCCGCCACCTTGGCCGTGTAACCGCTGATGAAGTGATACATGGCCTGCTCGGGGGTGAGACGGCTGACTGGAGGGAGCACGCCAAAAGCATCGCAGGTGAGCAGGATGATGTTCTTGGGATGTCCACCAAGGCACGGAACCTTGGCGTTGGGGATGAACTCGATCGGATAACTCACGCGCGTGTTCTCGGTGAGGCTCGAGTCTTCATAGTCGACCTCGCGCGAGGCCTGGTCGACGATGACGTTCTCGAGCAGGGAGCCGAAACGGATGGCCTCCCAGATTTCCGGCTCTTTCTCGGGCGTCAATCCGATGCACTTGGCGTAACAGCCACCCTCGATGTTGAAGATGCCCTGGTCGGTCCAGCAGTGCTCGTCATCACCGATCAGCTTGCGACGCGGGTCAGCCGAGAGGGTCGTCTTGCCGGTCCCGGAGAGACCGAAGAAGAGCGACACGTCGCCGGCCTCCCCCTCGTTGGCCGAGCAGTGCATCGAGAGCACGCCGGCCTTCGGCATGAGGTAGTGCATGATGGTGAAGACGCCCTTCTTCATCTCGCCTGCATACTCGGTGCCCAGGATGACCACCCGCTGGCGCTCGAAGCTGATGTCCACGCTGGTGTCGGAGGTCATGCCCTCGGTGTAGCGGTTGGCCGGGAAGCGGCCGGCGTTCAAGATCACGTAGTCAGGGTCGCCGAAGCTCTCGAGCTCTTCGGCGGTGGGACGGATCAGCATATTCCACATGAACAGGGCGTGGTACGCCCGCGAGCAGATCACGCGAACCTTCAGCCGGTGCTTGGGATCCCAGCCGGCGAAGCCGTCCACCACGTAGACGGTATCGAGGGTATCCAGGTAGTCGTTGGCTCGCTCGAAGTTGATTTCGAAAATGCGCTCGGGAAGCTTGATGTTGACGCTGCCCCACCAGATGTCGTTGGTGCTGTCGGGGTGATCGACGATGCGCTTGTCCGAGGGGCTGCGCCCGGTCTTGCGGCCCGACTGAACCGCCAGCGCCCCGTTGGAGGCGATCAGGGTGCCCTTCTCGTTCTTCAGCGCCGCCTCGTAAAGGGCAGCCGGGGCCAGGTTGCGGTAGACGGTGGGCAGGTGAATATCATATTCCTTCAGGCTGAGCACAGCGGAAGACCTCGCTTTCATCGAATGCTCGCAGCGGGTATCGAACGAGCAAAATCCCATGGAGTCTACCAGGCCTGACAACCGGGAACCAGGCAGATTCTAAGGAGCATGGATGCCATCCTGAGGGCCAGATCTCCTCCAGGCAATGATCTGTATCAGACCAGGTTCCCCAAAGGACACCCAGCCGAAGCGCAGAAGCGCCTCGCCTTGATGGACCATCGGGAGAGGACACACGCTTTGCGGCTGAGCCCTCAGGCTGGAACGGTCATGCTCGAGAGCGGAGCCAACACCTCGCTGGTCGAAGAGTCGGTCCGACGCCTGGGAACCGGCCTGGGAGCTGCCGCGATGGAGGCCAGCGTGACCCCTGGCAGCATCGTCGCGACCCTGATCTCGGGGGACGAGCAGGAAACCCGCCTGTGCCGGGTTGCCCGAAGCGGTGTCGAGCTGTCGAAGCTGGCCCGGATTCTCCAACTGCTGGCCCGGGTGGAAGCGGGCCAGGTCGCCCCGGCCGAGGTGGAGTCCGAGCTGAGAGCCTTGCAGGGAACGCGCCGTCAGTATCCCGCGCTGCTGGTATCCCTGGCGGTGGGTCTGGGGTGCCTGGCTTTCGCCATCAACCTGGATGGAACCGCCCGCGATTTCGCCGTGGTGCTTGTCACTTCGAGCCTGGCTCAGGCCCTGCGCCACAAACTGAGCCCCACCCGCCTGGGCAAGCTCCTGTCCGCCGCGGCGGTGGCCGCCTTCGCCAGTGCGACCGCTCTCGCCCTGGCGGGCCCGGGAGTCTGCGTGGCCGCCTCGATCTTGCTCCTGGTCCCGGGGGTTCCGCTGGTCAGCAGCACGGCCGACCTGTTTCGCGGTGACACGACCTCAGGAGTGGCCCGGGCGACCAGCGCGCTGCTGACTGTTATCGCCGCCAGCGTTGGCATCTGGGCAGTGATTCTGGCCTGGGGCGGTCCCACGGAGAAGGCTTTTTTCCCCGGTCAGCACAGCGTGTTGCTGGCGGCTTTGATGGGGGCGATCGCAGCGGCCGGCTTTGCGGTTCTCTTCGATGTGCCCCGACGCTTCTTGCTCGGCGCAGGGGTGGTCGGCCTGGCGGGTGTCCTGGTTCGGGGTGGCCTGGGCGGTGCGGGGAGGCGCCATCGCCCACTTCGTCTCGGAAACCGTCATGCTAGGCTTCAAGCGCGGGGTGGCCCTTTTCCTGGCCAGCACCCAGTTGCCCAAGCTGTTCGGGGTGCACGGCAGTCACGGCGATTTCTGGGATCGGTGCGCTACCTTCCTGTCCGAGCTGGGCCACACGAACTCGGCTGCTCTGGTCACAGGCTCGGTGGCTCTGACCATCCTGGTTCTGGGGAAGATCTACGCCAAAGACAAGCCCATCGCCCTGTTCGTCGTGGTCGGGGGCATCCTTGCCTCGTCCATGGCCCGGCTGGGAGAGCGGGGAGTGAAGTTGCTGGGAGACGTTCCCGAAGGCCTCCCCGTGCCCGGCCTGCCCGTTGTCACGCCCGGCGATCTGCAGGAGCTTATGCCGCTGGCTCTGGCCTGCTTCATGCTGGCGGCGGTCGAGACGGCTGCTATCGGCCGGATGTTTGCCGCCAAGCATCGCGGGCGCTTCGATTGCAACCAGGAGTTCCTGGCTCTCGGGGCGGTCAAAATGGCGGCCGGGCTCACCCGAGGCTTTCCGATCAGCGGCGGCATGTCGCAATCGCTGGTCAACGAGAGCAGCGGGGCGCGCACGCCCCTCTCGGGGTTGTTTGCCAGCCTGGTGGTGCTGGTAGTCACCCTCTTTCTGGCTCCTCCCTGCACGATCTTCCTCAACCGGTGCTGGCAGCCGTGGTGCTGGTAGCCATTTTGGGACTGATCAACGTCACCGCCCTGAAGCGGCTCTACCGGCTGGATCGCACGGAGTTCTTCATCGCCATGGCCGCCACTGCCGGCGTGCTCAGCTCAGGCATGCTGCGAGGGGTCATGATCGGTGCCCTGATCTCCTTGCTGCTCTTGATCCGTCGCGCTTCTTCCCCCTATGTGGCCTTCCTCGGTCGCATCCCGGGAACCGGGCGCTTCTCGGACATGGCCCGCCATCCCGACAACGAGCCCATCGAAGGGGTGCTAATCTTCCGGGTCGAGTCCAGCCTGCTCTACTTCAATGCCGAGCACATGCGCGACACGGTCCTGGAGGAGTTTCATCGGGCCCGGCCGCGCCTGGTCATCTGCGACCTGTCCAGCTCCCCGATCGTCGACCTCCATGCCTGCGAGGTTCTGGCCGAGCTTGCCCGCGAGCTGGCCGGTGAGGGCGCCCGGCTGCGCCTGGTCGAGCCTCGCTCCTCGGTACGCGACATGCTGCGCCAGGGCGGGCTGGAAGAGCTGGTGGGGACGATCAACCGCTTCACCACCGTGGCCGAGGCTCTGGAGCAAGAGCTTGGGAACACTGCAAACAAGGGACGCCCGGGAACTTCCCGCGCGTCCTGAGGGGAGTCATCCAGTCCCTCGGTCTCGAAGACCACCGAGCGCTTGGCCAGACCAAAGGAGATGGCCTTGCTGGTATCCGATACGCAGGGCTCTAACTGGCCCAGCCGATAGTGAGCCAGGCCTCGGTAGAAGTAGCCGGCCCCACTCTCGGTCTGAAGTTTCAAGAAGCGATCATAGTCTTTGATCGCCTGCTTGGAGTCGCCTTTGAAAAGGTAAGCGCAGCCACGGTAGTAGAGTGCCTCGGGATTCTCCGGATCCAGCTGAAGAGCTTTGTCCAGGTCACTGATTGCCTTCTGGTGCTGGTCGAGCAAGAAGTAGCTCGCGCCCCGAAAGACAAAGGCTTTACAAAGGCAGGGTTGGCCTTGATGCATTTGTCGAAGCCCTTGATGGCCTCGGCATAGTCCCCATCCCGGAACGTCTTGTAGCTCTCGTCGTAGAGCTTGCGGGTATCGACCGCGTTGGTTTGGGCCAGGGCAGGGCTGAGAACCAGCACCGTCCAGAGCAAGACGATCATGAGTTGAGATTGTTTCACCTTGTGTTCCTCCTCGTTGATGCAAAGTGACGCGAGCTTGTTTTTCTGCGAGTCAATGAGTCCAGATATTTGAGAGTCTTCTTGGCTGGGGAAGTCGTTTGTGGAGAACTTGATGTCACCCCATC
>QWHO01000464.1 GCA_021404945.1 bacterium CPR1 | reverse complement strand
GATGGCGCGGGCGGCCCGGATGACCTCCTCGGCCCGCTCCCGGCTGGTGTGGTAGGTGAAAGCCACCTCGTGGCCCTGACGAATCGCCTCCAAGACGACAGCCTCGCCGATTCCCCGCGACCCCCCGGTGACGAAGACGTTCACGCCCCCACCTCCTCGGGCTCGGGGCGGCGCAAGATGGAGACGGAGTTGATGCCGCCGAAGCCAAACGAGTTCTTCATGATGTAGCCCATCGGATGCTCCACCACTCGCCCGCGGCACACGTCCAGGTCGACCTCCGGGTCCAGCTCATCGATGTTGATGGAGGGATGCAGGCGGCCGGCGTTCATCTGCAGGATGGCCGCCACCGTCTCCACCACCGGCGCCGCCCAGCAGGTATGACCGAGCATCGACTTGGTGGCGTTCAGCTTGAGCTTGTAAGCGTGAGCTCCAAACACCTTCTTGATGGACCGGATCTCGGTCAGATCGCCAAGCGGCGTGGACGTGGCGTGGGCATTGACGTAGTCGATCTGCTCTGGAGCCAGCCGACAGATTTGAAGCAGTCGCTGCATCAGCCTGGACTGACCCTCCTCGGAGGGCTGGGGCAGGTGGTTGCCGTCCGAGTTGCTCTCCACCCCGACCAGTTCGGCGTGGATACGGGCCCCGCGACGGCGGGCCGCCTCCCAGGATTCCAACACCAGCGTGGCGCCCCCGTGGGCCGGCACGAAACCCTCCCGGCGGAGGTCGAAAGGACGGCTGGCTCGGGTCGGATCGTCGTTGAAGCTCTCAAAGGTGATGGCGCCCATCAACGCCATGGCATGCAGTTCCACAGGAGAGAAATCCAGCACCGCCCCCACCACCACGGCCACCTCGACCTCGTGGTAGCGGATCTCGTCGACTGCCGAGCGAAGGGCGGCATTGCCGCTGGCGCAGGCGCCTCCGATGGTGTAGATGGGGCCCATCACCGGCAGAACCTCGGAGATCGAGCCTGCATGATCGGTGTCCAGACCCGTGAGAGCCAGCAGCGAGTCCATGTAGTCCGGCTCTTCCTCGAACTGCAGGCGATTTTGATACTGGAAGTCGAAGTTGATGTTGTGACCGGCCACGATGGCGGCGATCCGGGAGGGATCGATCTGCTGGCCGAACAAGCCCGCATCCCGAAAACCGTCCACCGCCAGGAGCATGGAAAGGCCGGTCGACCAGGGGGCGCGTGAAACAAGCTTGCGCAACCGCTTGTGGACGTCGGCCGGAATCTCGCTGCTCAACCGGGCCAGTTTGGCCTTCACATCGTAGTCGCTCAGGTCGGCTCCCACCTTGGAGTAGATCCGCGAGGTGTCCCAGCGTTTCCAGTTGGACAGGGCCGAGCGGCCCGCCAGCAAGGCCTCCAGGTAACCCGGCAGCGTGTCCCCCAGGGGAGTGTTGATAGCCATCCCCGTGACGGCGATGCGCTCACTCCTCAACCAGATAGACCTCTTGAACTGAATACGAGCAAATCGTCTCCCGGCAGAGCACCTGTCCCAGACACAGGGCCGTATAGTCGTTCCAATCGAGGATGCGGGCCAGCAGGGTCAGCTCGCTGTCGGGCCCGATGGCCTCCAAATACTCGGCTGCGTGCACCTTGAGGGCGCGCACTCGAGTCGAGCGCCCCAGCAGCAGGGGCAGCAGGCATAATCCAAGCTGGCCCACCATCTCGATCTGCAGCACCCCGGGATAGACCGGCTCGCCCGGGAAGTGGCCCGCGAACACGGGGTCGCTGGCAGGCACGTAACGTCGGCCTCGAATCGATTGCTGCTCGACCCCGATGTGGGTGATCTCGTCCACGAACAGGAAAGGCTCGCGATGCGGCAGCATCCGCTCGATCTCCTCCCGGCCCAACAAGACCCCCTCCCCCTGCGGAACCCAGATGGGCTTGCGCCGGGCGGACCTAGCGGTGGAACGCAGCTCCAGTGGGTCCACTCAGAAGCTCCTCCACCAGCGTCGCCATTGAAGCACCAAAATCTCCTTCTGAGTCGGTCGTGTAGCGCTTGGGATCCAGCCACTTTCGTCCAAAGAAGTCCGTAAGCACCGATTTTGGGCCGGTTTCTACGAAGATCAAGTCCTTCTCCTGCCGAGAAAGGCACTCCATCGACTCCCTCCAGCGCACCGGATTCCAGGTGTGGCGAGACAGACAATCGATGAAACCGACGCGATCGGGCTCAGCCAGGAATTCTCCCGTCAGGTTGGGCAGATAGGGGCGCTCTGGGGTCCGCCAGCAAGCCGCCTCCAGGGCCGGCCGCAGGACCTCCCCGGTGGAGCGAAAGCGGGGCGAATGCATGGGCAATCGCTCCTCGATCACGCGCGACTGGGCATAGAACTCTTCCTCGGCCTGCAGGGCCAGTCTCTCGACCAGGTCGGCCTGGCCGGAGAGGACGCACTGGCGGGGCGTGTTGTACATTCCGATGCCCACCTGCCCGTCTGTCCTGGTCCGCTCCAGGAGCTCCTCGACCTCCTCGGGACCGACCGGAAAAACTGCCGTCATGACTCCCTCGGGACCCTCCTCATAGGCCAGGCCGCGAACTTGGAGGATGCGCAGCGCCTCCTCGAAATCCAGGGCCCCGATGTGAACCAGGTGATTGAACTCGCCCAGGCTCAGGCCCGCCGAATACTCCGCCTCCAGGCCCTGCCGCTGCAGATTCTGCCAGTGCATGTGATTGGCCAGAAAGACGCCCAGTTGCACGTCACGGTTGCGCCGGAACACGTTCGGATTGTCGGAGCGAAAGTGGCGCTTCAGATCGCGCCCGAGAACGCCGGAGGCTTGCTCGAGAATGGCCAGGTTGCGACGGTCCCAGGCCAGGAGATGGTCGAACATGGCCGGATATCTCGAGTTTTGTCCGGGGAAGAGCAGGGCGACGGGCATGGGCTCTAGACCTGGACCCCTTTGAGTAAGCCCCTGCGGCGCATGGCCGGCACGATCACGTCGGCGATGATCCCGAGCGCCTGGTCCAGGCTCTCGCGGCTGTGTCCGGCCGTCACGCTTGCTCGGAAGCGCAGCTTCTCGAGCGGAACGCTGGGATAGTCCACCGGGCTGACGAACAACCCCCGGTCCCGGAGGGCGTGGCCCAACTCGTAGAGCATCGCGCGATCATCGCCAATTACGATGGGAACCACGTAGCTGTCGGAGTCCCCCGTATCCAAACCCAGTCTCTGGAGCTGCTGGCGGAAATAGTCGCCATTCTCCCACAGGCGCTCTCGCCGCCAGGGCTCCTCCCGCATCACCTCCAACGCGGCCGACAGACCCGCCACCGTGGCCGGAGGCAAAGCGCACGAGAAGCCATAGGGATTGGAGTAGAAGCGGAGGTAATCGACGATCTCCGGAGCAGCGGCGGCAAAGCCGCCGCAGGAGGAAAAGCCTTTCGAGAAGGTTCCATACTGGATGCCAACGCGCTGGCCAGCTCCGAAGTGCTCCACGACGCCCCCGCCCCCGGGCCCGCAGCACAGGATGGAGTGGGCCTCATCGACCAGCATGCCCACCCGGTGGCTCTCGGCCACCTCGAGCAGGGCCGGCAGGTTGGCCATGTCGCCATCCATCGAGTAGATCCCCTCGACGATAACAAGCCGGCGCTTGCCGCTCTCCCGGGTCAGAATGGAGTCCAGAGACTGCGGGTCGTTGTGCTGGAAGAAGGCCAGCCTGGCCCCGGAGACCCGGACTCCGTCCACCAGCGACGTGTGGGAGCGTTCATCCAGGATGGCGCAGTCCCCCTTGCGCAACAGGCCGGCCACCGTCCCCAACGCGCCTGCAAATCCGCTGTTGTAGGTCAACACGCCCTGTTTGCCGGTGAGAAGCCGCAGTCCGCTCTCCAACTGGTCATGCAGGGTGGTTCGGCCCGAGAGAATGGGAGAGCCGCACGAGCCGGTGCCGAACTGATCGAGCGCGTCCTTGGCGGCCTGAATGATCTTGGGGTGGCGCATCAGCGCCAGGTAGCCGTACGAGGCCATGTTGATGACCGGCCGGGAGCCCAGTTGGCAGATCGCTTCGGCAGCCGAGCCCAGGGAAGGCTCGTAGAGGGAGATGGCCCAGGCCACGTCGCGCCGCCACTTGAGGAAATCAGGCGGGGGAACCAGCGGATCGTCAGTCTCGGCCAGAAAAAAATCTGCCAGGCTGAACTTGTCGGATTCAGACCCTGAGTTCATGGCTCAGGAGGCCGGGGCTTGTTCCTTCTGAGCGACGGTCTGGTGCAGAATGTCGACCAGAGCGTCCAGATTGGTGAGTTTGGAGAGCTCAGAGCGAGGGATCTTGACCTTCAGCTCGCGCATCGAGCAGGAAACGATCTCCACGATATCCAGGCTGTTCAGGCCCAGGTCTTTCATGGAGCGGGAGGGGTCGATCTGCGCCTCCTGGATCTCCTCGGAAATCTCCATGATGTGCTTGTTGATGACCGCTTGAATGGCTTCCCTCGTCATGCGCCGGACCCTCCAGTTTCTCGTCGCGGGACTTCAAAGGGTCCTCTCGCCGTTCCTTCCGACCAAAAGCCGATCCCCGGCCCATACGAAGGGAGGACGCCGACGGGCCGACCGGGCGAAATTCGCGACGCTATCTGCCAGGTGGACCAGACGTTGACATCCCTGGCCATCCTGCATGGCGAAGGCCCCGCGGCGCTCGACCTTCACCCCGACGCTGCCGCCCGCTGCCTCGATCTCGCGCTCCGTGGTGGACACTTTCTCGCTCACGTTCGTGCCTCCTGCTGCGTGCCCGCCAAGAGCGGCCGCGCCCTGCTGGTCATCGCCG
>QWHO01000463.1 GCA_021404945.1 bacterium CPR1 | reverse complement strand
GCCGGCGGCGGCCGAGCCCGAGAAGGCCGCAGAGAAGGCCGAGCCGGTGGCGGCCGAGCCCGAGCGGGCCGCAGAGAAGGCTGAGCTGGCGGCGGCTGAGCCCGAGAAAACCGAGCAAGAGTCCGAGTCGGCAGCAGCCGGGCCTGAGAAGGCCGAGCCGGTGGCGGCCGGGCCAGACCAGACTGCGCAGGAGAGCGAGGCTGAAGAGCCCGAGATGCCCGAGGTCAGGGCAGAATCCGAAAAGGCTGAGGCGGGGAAGCCTGAGAAAGCCGCAGAGAAGACGGAGGATCCGGTCGCTGCCACCGAGGGTAAGGCCGAGCCTCTCCCCAACAAGGCTGAGCCCGCAAGACCAGTGGGCAGCTCCGGTGCCGTCAAGGCGCCGGTCAAACCTCCCAGCTCATCCGGAAAGTACGCCAGTGTCAGCGAGGAAGCGAAATCCGAGCCAGAGAAAGCGGAGGCGAAGTCCGGTGGCGTCAAAGCGCCGGTCAAGCCTCCAAGCTCGTCCGGGAAGTATGCCACGGTCGGCCCGGAGAAGCTCGAACAGGCGAAGCCGTCCCAGCCCGGGCCCGCGGCGGCTGAAGCCACCGACGAAGCGGCGCCGCCCGAGCAGAAACCGGAGCCCAGGTCCGGGGGCGTGAGGTCGCCCGTGAAGCCACCAAGCTCGTCCGGCAGGTTCGAAGCCGTCCCACCCGAGGCTGAGAAGGCTGAGATCGTCCAGCCCGACCAGTCCGGGGCCCCACTCCCCCAGCCGGGCAAGCTTGCGCCCGAGCCCGAGGTGGCCCCGGTCATCGGCGATCAGGTGGCCCTGCCCGAGGTCGAGCCCGCCCCGTCGCCCGAGCCGGTTGGCGATCTCGATGAGGCATACGAAGAAGAATTGCTCATGGGCGCGCCCGAGGAAGGCGACTTCGTCCTCGAGGAAGTCGAGGTTCCCGATGAGGAGGAGTTGCTGCTGGGCGCCCCCGATGAGCTCGTCGAGGAATCTGCGCCTCCCCCTCCGGCCCTGGTCTCTTTGTCCTCCCAGGCCCCGCTCGCCATCCCTCAGGGCGTGCCCGACCACCTGCGCCACATTCTCGAGGCTTTGAACGCCGCCATCAAGAGCAATGACGCTTCCAAAGCGGCCGCCGAGGTGCAGGCCGGCTGGGACTTCATGCTCCGCTACTATGCCGGCGTGGTTTCGATGAGTTGGAGGAGCGCCGAGCGCAAGCTCCCCGAGAATGCCCGCCAGTTGATGCGCAACTGGGCGAGTCTGGGCGCCTGCCGCGAGCTTCTGGTCATGGGCCTTGGCCGCATCAACTCCTCCGAAGCCATCAACGCCGCTCTTGTGGCCGCCTTCAAGGGCGGCTTCTATGATATCATCCAGAAGCGGGGCGCCGACCTCGTCGCATGGTGCGAGAAGCCCCTCGAGGGCAGCGGCACCACCGAAGCGATCAACACCTACCTGCCGGAGCTGCGCGACTGGCTCAAAAAGTCGGAGGATTACCTCGAGGGCTGCGAGCACTTCGCCGAGCCCCCGTCCGCCGAGGGCCACCTCGAGATCGTGGTGCAGTATGGCGAGTCCTTCCTCGAGCTGTGCGCACCCGATTTCGTCATCCAGATTCGCGAGTGCCCCGTTTGCCTGCCCAAGCTGCGCACGGCGAAGGCCGCCCCGGCACCGGTGGTCGAGGAGAAGGAGGCCGCCCCCGAGCTGGCTGACCTCCTGTTCGGGGGGGCGCCGGACGAATTTGGCACCTCCCAGATGCTGGGCGCCGCCGCTCCGCCCCAGACCCTGATCGTCAAGATGGGCGGCCCCGGCCCCGCCCCGGGCAAGACGGGCATCTTCGCGGGCCTGTCCAAGAAGATGAAGGTCTCCATGCCCGCGCCCCTGTCGGCGCTGGGCATCGAGATTCCCGAGAGCATCCCCGAGCACCTGGGCCACATCCTCAATCGCGTCAGTTACGGCGTCTCCCACCAGGACCCACAGGAAACCAGCCTGAGCGTGCGCGACGCCCTGGAATACCTGGTGCGCTATTTCGCGGGCGTGGCCGGCATGGCCGCCAAGAACCTGGGCAAGGCCGGCCCCGAGATCACCGACGGTTGGACCGCAGAGCCCATGTCGGTCAGCCGCTGCGAGCACATCCTGTTTCACTCGCTCAAGGCGCTGTCGGCCTCGGATGACCCGATGGCCGTGCTGCTGCGCCAGGTTTTCCCCACCGGGGTGGGAGACGCCCACACCCGCACCATCACCCTGGATGTCGAGAACCGCCTCAAGGCCCTGGGAAAGTTCTGCGCCCAGACCCAGGCCAACTGGGACAAGGTCCGGTCCATCCGCGAGAACAGCCGCTTCTTGCCCGTGCTCAAGGACTGGCTGACTGCCTCCAAAGGCTTCTTCAACGTGGTGGAGACCCTGGCCGAGCCACCCTCCGAGGACGGCAAGATGGAGATCGTGGTCAACTACAAGGACCACTTCCTCGAGCTGTTGCCGCCCGACTACTGCATGGTGGTCCGCCGCTGCCCGGTCTGTCTGCCTAACTACAAGGGCACCGATCCCCCCGTGCCCGAGGAAGAGGAGGCGGCTCCTCCCCCCCGCCCCGAAACGGTCTCGCCCCTGCCAGCCGAGCCGGCCGAAACCAGCGTTCCCGGGCGGCGTCTGGACCAGGAGATGGACGACCTGCTCCAGGGCAAGGCGCCCAGAGCCGAAGAAAAGCCCCCGCCTTCCGGCGAGGCCCCCAGGCCTCGCCCGGGCCTTGCCTCACCGGCCGATGATGAGGAGCCGGCCATGGCTCACGACGTTTCCTTCATCGGCACCGGCAAGTCCGAGGACGGGCGTATCATCCACGGTGGCTACATCAACGTGGTCAACGTGGGGGGCGGGGTGCTTTCGGCCACGGTGCGCGGCACCCATCCTTGCATCAGCGTCAAGCCGGTGCGCTTCAAAGGCAAGCACTGCCGCATCGAGTACCAGATCGACGAGGCCGACCTGCCCAGCTCGCGCAAGGTCTACGTGGTGATCCGCTCGGCCAACGAAACCCGCGAGATTCCGGTGTGGCAGATGCTGCCTCCGACGAGCACCCTGTCGATGTCCGACAACGCGTTTCGAGCCTTCATGGCCATTCCTATGATCGTCTACTTCTTTATCTTCACCATTGTCCACACCCAGAGCAACCGCCTGGTGGAGGGCATTCTGAGGACTGCGCTGACAGCGAAGGGCCTCAACTCGGACATCCACTCCCTGACGCCGGGCTATCTCTCAACCGTCAAGCTTGATGGCATCTACATTGGACAGCTGGGCGGGGTGGCCCAATTCGACGGGTTGGTGTTCATCTTGTTCAGTGGGTTGGTGCCGTTGGCGGTGGCCAAGATCTTTTCGCTGGCCCCGCCCGATCAGATCCATCGAAATCGCAAGTGGTTTATCGGTTTCCTGCTGGCTCCCCTGGTGATTGTGACGGCCATTGTTGTCCCATTCTTCCATTCATTGGTCAGTCGCCCTGAACTCAAGCCGATGATTTTCACTTCCTCGATGTATCTCTGGTTCTTGTTCCTTAATGGATTGGCAGCCTTTTATCTTTACATCACCAGGCTGAGCGAGTTGGAACAGTGGATACAGATGCCTTTCATGCGCAATGTCGTGGGAGTTGTTATCTGGTCCGTTTACTTGCTTTGCGTGATGCAGGCCGTCCTTTTACGTTGAGTAAGCGTCAGAGCCCAGGTCCGGAATTGAAGAGCCCCCCCATCCTGGCGAATTTCGAGCGCTTGATGTTGCGCAGTGCTTCCCTCGGCTGGCGGGAGTTTCTTGCCCTGAGCCTGGTTGGTGCCTTAATTGTGGCAATCGTGCTCCACCCGATCCTGCTCACCACGAAGTATTTTTACGGCTCCGGCACCGACCTGGTCTCGCTGGAATACCCGCTTCGTGAGTATTTCTTCTTTTGGTGGCGCCAGGGCGTCTGGCCGCTCTGGAATCCTTACGTTTTCAACGGACTGCCGCTCCAGACAGGTATCCATCCCATGGCCTATCCACCATTGGCAATCGGTGCTCTGGTAGGCACGGCGAAGGAGATCTGGTTCTATATCCTGTTCCATTCGTGGTTAGGCTGGTTGGGGATGGCCGGACTGCTGAGGTGGCTCGGACACTCACGGGCAGTAAGCCTTGTGGTCGCCAGTGGATACAGCCTTGGTGGTTTTCCTCTCAACCACTTGTTCGGAGGACATCTCGCAGTTTTTGCCTGTTTTGCCTACATCCCGTGGATCGTTCTCTCTACCTTGCAGGCCATGCGATGCAACGGAGTGGTTTATTGCGTGTCGACTGGTGCTCTGCTCGCCTGGGTTGCACTTCTGGGAAGCTGTCAGATGCTCCATCAGATCCTTTTGCTGGCTCTCTCCATGACATTCTTAACTGCCTTGCTGGGCAGCCGCTATCGGATCTTGCCGCTGAATTGGCGCAACCCCTGGTCGAACACGATGGAGGACAGGGCCAGTGAAAGCCCTGCCGGGGCGATGTTGACTTCCGTGCCATGGATTTATCGTTGCTTGGATGCGTTGCACGCAGCGACTCGCTGGCTGGTAATATTGACGGTGGGTCTTGCTCTCTCAGCCTTCCAATGGTTACCTCAAGCGGCCACCTTGGGCGAGTTCAATCTGTCGCGCGTGAACTTCAGCGACTGGCAAGTGACCCCGGTCCATCTCTTGACCCTGCTGATTCCCCACCTTTTTGAACGCACGTTTGTTGCCCAGTCATGGACTTATTGGATAGGGTGGGAGTCTGGAATCTATT
>QWHO01000027.1 GCA_021404945.1 bacterium CPR1 | reverse complement strand
GTCGCCCCCCCCCGAGCTGACCGAGGGAAACACGCCGCCGAGCAACTCGCCCCCCGCTTTGCGCAGGTCGACGCCGCGCTCGACCAGGATGCGCGAGGGAATGCACTTGGGATCGCTGAGGATGGCAGCCACGATGTGCTTGGGCTCGACCCGCATGGCCCGACAGCTCTCGGCCATCTCTTGAGCGGGCTTGCCCAGCAGACGACGCAGGCGGGGCGATTGCTGGCCGTTCCAGGCCGGTACTTTGTCGTCGCCCAGGGGCAAAAGCTCCAGGACCTCCTTCTCCAGGGAGGCGGAATCGAGCCCTTTGGAGGCCAGCCAGTTGCGGCAGGAGGCGTCCACGGCCACGGCGGCGGCGAAGTAATGCTCGCAGCTGAGGTAGTAGTGGCGCCAGTCGAGCGAGATCTGCGCGGCTTTCTTGGCCAGCTGCTCGCTGGCCTCGGAGAGGTGGAGACCCACGAGCTTACTTGCCTTTCAGGCCCACCTCGGTGAGCCGGGCCACGCATTCGACGTGATGGGTATGCGGAAACATGTCCAGCGGCTGGATCTCATGCGTACGGTAGCCCAGATCGGCCAGGATGCCCAGGTCGCGGGCCAGGGTGGAAGGGTTGCACGAAACGTAGATCAGCTTGGGAATGCGCATCTTGGCCAGAGTCTTCAAAGTATCGATATCGCAACCCTTTCGGGGCGGGTCCACGATGGCCAACTGAAAGCGCATTCCGTCGCGATACATCTGGGGCA
The DNA here is from genome assembly GCA_021404945.1 of bacterium CPR1. GTDB lineage: Bacteria > Vulcanimicrobiota > Xenobia > Xenobiales > QWHO01 > QWHO01. Next base: position 24,726 of record QWHO01000027.1, on the reverse strand, counting down.
GCAGGCGCTCCACCGGTCCGGCCTGGAAGGTCGCGTTGACCGTCTCGTTCAGGTCGGAGTTGACCACCGCGTCCTCGATGGCCGGCTGGGACACGTCCACACCCACCACCCGGCGGGCCTTGCGAGCCAGGAACAGGGCCAGCGAGCCCACCCCGCAGTAAAGGTCGAGCACCGACTCGCGCCCCTTGAGGTCGGCGTAGTCGTCGAGCACGTCATAGAGGACGCTCAAGCCCTGGGTATTGACCTGAAAAAACGAGGTGGGCGAGATGTGGAACTTGAGACCCTGCACCTCCTCGACGAGGTGGTCCTGGCCCCAGAGGAGCTGGGTGCGGTTGCCGAGCACCACGTTGGTCTGGTGGGGATTGAGGTTGAGCAACACGCCTTTGAGCTTGGGCACCCGCCGCTTGAGAAAATTGAGGAATTCTTGCACCTGGGGCAGGCGGGGCTGGGCCGCCACCACCACCAGGATGGCCTCGCCCGTGCTGCGCGAGCTGCGCGCCACCAGATAGCGGATGAGACCCGAGCCGTCGCGCTCGTCATAGACCGGCCACTGCAGCCGCTCGAGAATCTCGCGGGTGGCCTGCAGCACCTTGTTGTTCACCTTGTCTTGAATCAGGCACTCGTCCATCTTGACGACGCGGTGCGAGCCGGCCGCGTAGAGCCCGATGTAGGGGCGAAACTTGGCCGTCTTCTCTTGCTCGCCCTTGAGGAAGGGCTTGGCGGCCACCACTGCCTGCACCTTGTTGCGGTAAAACCAGGGATCATCCATCCGCTTGCAGGGATGGACCTTGACCTCGCCCAGCCCGGCCAGGTGGCGCAGGGAGTCCTTGACCGTCTTGGTCTTGAAGTGGAGTTGCGAGTCGTAGTCGATGTGCTGCAGTTGGCAACCACCGCACTGGAAGTAGATGCTGCAGGGCGGTTCGACGCGACGGATGGATGGTTTGAGAATCTTGTGAATGCGGGCCCGCGCGAAATTTTTGCGCAGCTCGGTGATCTCGACTTCAAGCTCGTCGCCGGGTGTGCCATAGGGAACGAAGACGACAAAGTTGTCGACTCGTCCCACCGCCTCACCTCCGGCCGCCAGGTCGTGGACCTGCAGCGTCAGGCGACCGCCTAACCTTAGAGTTTCCGCCATCTCGTCACCTATCTTGACCTCTGGCGAGGAGGTCGGATTCCCGTTCCGGGGCCTACCGGATTCGGTATCCTGGGTCCGGGCTCAACCGCCGACCGACGCGGAGGAGTCCCTGCGCTGACCGGCCTGCAAGAGCCCCAGCCCCTTCCGCACCAGTTGCTGACCATAGCGCAAGTGACTCAGCTGGCGATCCTCGAAAAGGCGAGCCATCTCGAGGTAGCCCTGATGCTGAAGGTCCAAAGACCGCAGCAAGAGACCGTGAAAGGCTTCCCAGAGGGCGGGCGGCCTGGTTTGCTCCAGCTGGATCCGCTGCCCATCCAGATTCTGCACCACGCGTTGAATCGCGCGGTGGCCCTTCTGGACCACCGGGTCATCGAGAGCAAAGCGAGCCCTGTCGCCCGACATCTCCTCGATCAGCTCGGTGATCGCCCTGATCCCGCTGCTGCTCGAGGCAAAATCGCGCTCCACCCGGCCCAGCTCCTCGATGACCCCCTCCAAGATCGAAAGATATCGGCTCTCCGAGTGGTTGTCCATCGAGTCTCTACGGGGCTGCTCGCGCTTCCCCGCTCAGGGTGGGCTTTCCACGCCCGGAGGAGGGCTCCTTTATCGGACGCGCTGCGAGAGTGCCTCGAGCTTGAACCGGCCTGGAAACAACTTTGAGCCGGTGATGCGCAGCGCCCTCAGGGACCTGTCCAGGACCCCTGTTGGGGGGAGCGGATTTCTTGTCCTATGTGAGAAACTGAGGATCTGTGCGAGCCAGAATGGGCGAAGTGGTACTAGATGAGTCCCCAGCTGGCGAGCGAGGCCATGTGGCCGGACTTCCTGGCCCTGGGAGGCTTGCACACAGAGCGACCCGGTAGCAGAAAGACGTGAGCCGGAGGCGGCCGCCTCCGGCTCAGCTATGATAACTCCGACGTAGGTTTGCTGCGTCAGGAGAGGCCGAGAAGGAGCTGCGTCAGCGCCCCGCCGGCGGCCACCAGGGCGCCAGCCAGATAGACCCTCCAGCGTCGCGGCGAAGCGCGCCAGGGCAGTGGAACTCCGTGTGTGTGCATTGTTGCATCTCCTCCATATCCACCTTAAACCAGCTCGGCTTGTTAACGCTGTGATCCAGAACACGTAACAAAAACGAAACAACTTTCCAAGTCCGTCCACGGTTCTTCCCGGTGCGATGATCAAATAAAGATTCCTCATCAAAGTGGCCGAGCGGATCTCCCGGGGCGAAGCTGGCCCGAAAGCCAGGCCGACCCGCCCCGAAGCTGTGCGTCCCGAGCTCAACAAGGCCCACCCGGTGCGGGTCGAGGCCGCTCCACCACCCCACTTCGAGGACTTCCTGGTCAGCCTGGTATCCAATTACGCCGCCTGAGAGGTTGCCGAGCGACCCCCGGCAAAGGGCCACAAATGCGATTCGGCCTGGTGCAAGAAGACGATTTCCTACGCCACGACACGGGTGCCCACGTGGAGAATCCCGGGCGACTGAAAGCCATTGCGGCCGAGCTGGCCTCTTCTCCCCTCCCGCTCGAGAAGGTCGCCAGTCGGCTGGCCAGCGATGAGGAGCTGACCGCGCTTCACGCCCCCTCGCTGGTCGAGCGCCTGGAAGCCGTGTCGGCTCGGGGCGGCGGCTGGCTGGACGGGGATACTTTCTGCTCACCCGCTTCGGCTGAGGTGGCCCGGCGCGCCGCCGGCTCGGCCATCGAGCTGACCCGGCTTGTGACATCGGGCGATCTCGAGCGAGGTTTCGCGCTGCTGCGGCCGCCCGGCCACCATGCCACGCCCGACCGGTCCATGGGCTTTTGTCTCTACTCCAACATCGCACTGGCCGCCCACCACGCCGGAGTCGAGCGCGTGCTGATCTTCGACTGGGACGTGCACCATGGCAACGGCACGCAAGATTGTCTCTACCGCCACCCGGCAACAGTCTTCATGTCCTTGCACCAATCCCCGTTCTACCCCGGCACCGGCCACCCCGAGGAGCGGGGCGAAGGGCCGGGCGCGGGCTCGATCTACAACCTGCCCCTGCCGGCGGGGTGCGCCGACGCCGAATACCTGTGGGCCATGGAGCAACTGCTCGACCCTTTGCTCGAGCGCACCGACCCCGACCTCATCTTGCTTTCGGCCGGCTACGACGCCCACCAGCGCGACCCGCTCGGGGGGATGGCAGTCAGCACCGAGGGCTTCCGCCAGATGGCCGCCCGGCTCGACCGCTGGTCGCGGCGCGGTCGCACGCGTGGGAGGCTGGTCGGGTTGCTGGAGGGTGGCTACGATCCCCGTGCCCTGGCAGCCTCGGTGCGAGCCACCCTGGAGGCCTGGCTGGAGCCGGTTGCTTTCGAGCCCATCAAAGCTTCACAGGTCTCCTCGCCCGTGCGGCACCTGGTGGAGAGACTGCGCCAGTCTTTTCTCGGCCCCTGATCGTTGGACGGCTCCTGTCGTCGTCGCTTCAGTCCGAATGAGTCCAGGGGGTCCATCCGTTATCCACTCTGTCCGAGCTGAACCTCTCTTTGGACCGCTCCTGATCGTCGCTGAAAGCAGGAGTCACCCTTTCATCGGAAAATGCCGGCGAATTCATGCCCGTTTCCCCGGCCGCTTTCGAGAAAGAAGCCCTGGTGCATATGGATGCGCTCTTTCGCTATGCACGCCGCCTCACCGAACAAGAGCGCGACGCCGAGGACTTGCTGCAGGAGACCTATCTGCGGGCGGTACGCTTCTTCGACAAGTACCAGGAAGGCACCAACTGCAGAGCCTGGCTGTTTCGCATCATGCACAACTTGCACGCCAACCGCTGGCAGGCCAGGTCCAAGCAGCAGGTGGACTCGCTCGACGATACCGAGGAGTGGTATCTCTACGACAAGCTGCACGACCCCGAGCTCCAGATGGGGGACAACCCCGAAAAGGCCTTTTTCGACCATCAATGGACCGAAGAGGTGAAGGCGGCCATCGACGTGCTGCCGCAGGAGTTCCGGGCGCCGTTGCTCCTGTGCGACGTGGAGGGCTTCTCCTACCAGGAGATCGCCGACATCCTGGAGACCCCGGTAGGCACGGTGCGCTCGCGCCTGAGCCGGGCCCGGCGCCGGCTGCAGAAGCTTCTCTGGGATTACGTGAAAAAAGAAAGACCCGACCTTGCGGCCGGGCTCGGCTCGGACTTACCCGAGCAGGATATCGTGCGCTGAGTCCAGCGACGCTTTCTACTTCTCGTTGCGGATTGCATCCACGAAGTTGGCCATGACCTCACGCGCAAGGGGAAGCACCTGGTCGCGCAAGATCCAGGTCACCACGTCGTTGCCGTTGACGAGGCTGTGCTTCTTGGCGTAATCAGCCACGGTCTTGTCGCTCAGCCAGCTGCCGGTGGGCAAGAAGTAGGCCACCTCGACGAACCTCTTGCCGCCCTTGCCGGCATCGCTCGACGAGCGCACGGCGAACTCTTTGAGCGCTTTGCCGTGGGGGCCTTTCCTGAGGGCCGCCTCGAGCGCTTGCGCTTCATCCGTGACCGGAGCCGACAGGATCAGGTAATTGCCCTCTTCCTCGGGTACCGCGCGGGTTTTCTCGAAGGCGAAGGTCTTGGAGCTCTGCACGTCCAGGAAGCGCAACCCGCCGAGCTTGGTGGGCGAGCCCATGGCGACGTACTCGCCGTAGATATCCGTCAAAATCACGTTGATCGCCTCGGCGATCCGCTGGTAATCAGGTTTTGCCTTCAGTTCTGCCATAAACGCCTCTCTTTGCTTGGAAACACGTCAGATACTCTTCCGGCCCCCCAAACTCCTGCACGAGAAAGCTCAGAGCACCACCAGGCGGGCATCCTCAATCCCCTGCAGGGCTCGAATCCGCTCCACCACCCCGTCCTCGGGCCCCTCGTCCAGGGCCATCACCATCACTGCGCGGCCTCGACGGGTGCTGCGGCCAACCTGCATCTCGGCGATGTTGACATCAGCGTCGCCGAGCAGGGTGCCCACCTTGCCCACCACTCCGGGGGTGTCGTCTTGCCAGGTGATGAGCTTGATGCCCTCGGGCACCAAACTGATCGCGTAATGGTCAAGCTCGATCACCCGCGCCTGCTCGTCGAAGACGGCTCCGCCCAGGCGCCGGGCTCCCTTCTCCGAGTCCACCTCGAGCTCGATCAGGTTGCTGTAAGTGGCGCTGGTGCGACTGGTGCTCTCCGCCACCTCGATGCCGCGCTCGTTGGCCACCAGAATGGCGTTAACAAAGTTGACCACCTCGCAGTGCGACACCGAGAGAATCCCCCGCAGGGCGGCTTTGGTCAGGTAGTTGACCTCGGAGTCGGCCAGCCCACCCCGGTACTGCAGTCGCACCCGGCGGACCGGTCCCTGAGCCAGGGAGGCAGCCAGCTTGCCCATCTGCTCGGCCAGGTGCAGAAACGGCCGCAGCGCGCTCATGACCTCGGGACGCAGGTAGGGAATGTTGACCGCCGTGCGAGGCGGATTGCCCCGGAACACCTCGGCGATCTGCTCGGCCACATCGATCGCCACCCGATTCTGGGCCTCGTGGGTGGAGGCGGCCAGGTGGGGCGTGACCACGATGTTCTTCAAACCGAGCAGAGGAGAGCCCTCGGGCGGCTCGCTGGCAAAGACGTCCAGGCCGGCGGCGGCCAGTTGACCCGACTGGAGAGCCTCATAGAGAGCCGCCTCGTCCACGATTCCGCCCCGGGCGCAGTTGACCAGCACCGCTCCTTTCCTCATCTTGCCCAGCCGCTCGGCCGAGAGCAAGTTGCGCGTCTCCTGCGAGAGGGGCACGTGGATGGTGACGTAGTCGCTCAGGGCCAGCAGCTCCTCCAGCGGCAGCGCCTCGATGCCCCGGTCACGAGCGTAGTCGGCCGACAGGAAGGGGTCAAAGGCCACCACGCGCATGGCGAACGCAGCCGCCCGGGTGGCTACCTCGCGCCCGATGCGGCCGAGCCCGACCACTCCCAGCGTCTTTTGATAGAGCTCAAGGCCGGTAAAGGTCTTGCGGTCCCACTGCCCGGCCGTCAACGAGGCGTGGGCCTGGGGAATCATCCGCGCTGCGGCCAGCAACAGGGCCATGGTGTGCTCGGCGGCCGAGATGGTATTCCCCCCGGGCGAGTTCACCACCAGGATGCCCCGCTGGGTGGCGGCTTCCACATCGATGTTGTCGACACCCACGCCGGCCCGGCCGATCACCTGCAAATTCTCGGCCGCTTCGATCACCTCGCGAGTCACGCGCGAGGCGCTGCGGACGATGAGGGCCTGATAGGGGCGGACCTTCTCGGCCAGTTGCTGGGGGGTCAGCCCCTGCACCTGGTCGATCTCAGCCAGACCGCGCAGGGCGGTGAGGGCCTCGGAGGGGAGCGGGTCGCTGACCAGGACTCTGGGCTTCACGGTGGGTTCTTCCCCGGCCATCGGGCTTGCCGTGGCCGTCGTAGCAGTGGATTGACTCATAGGGGGGCGATTTTACGACAGTCCGAGCAAGTTTCCTCTTCCTCGGGAGGCTCAAGGTCCAATTCAGCGACGACAGGAGCGGTCGAAATTTTCCAGAAGCGCCCCCGGGCCGTGTCCGACAAGAATCTCAAACTTCTGCTGCAATCCTCGCGGGACGCGCTGCAAGAGTGCCTGGCCGACCTCCGCCGCGCGGTGCAGCGAATCGACGGTCTCGAGCTCGAAGGGCTCGACCTGCCCTTTCCCCGAGCCCGGCTCGACCAGGCCTATACGCAATGCCTCAGCGCCGAGCGAGCCCTGGATGAGCTGAGCCGTCGCGCCTGAGGGAGGATCCTGGCCTTGTGACCGGAACCCCTTCAGGTCACCATGTTTAACATCGGCAGCGGCGAGATGGTCCTTCTGTTCGTGGTGGCGCTGATGATCTTCGGCCCCCAGCGCCTGCCCGAGATGGGTCGGGCGATGGGCGAGGCCATGTCCTCCTTCCGCAAAGCGATGCAGAGCCTGTCCGAGCCCCTGGTCGCCGAGGTGCACAGCCAGACCAGGCAACTTCGCGAGCCTGCGCCAGCGGCGCCAACCCCCGGGCTACCGGCAACGACCGAGCCGGTGCCGCCCGAGCCGGTCGAGGAATCCGAGACAGGCACTGCTCCCAAAACCGAGTTTGAGACCCCCGTTCCCATGACGGTCGAATCCCCCTCTTGAGCGGCCGCTTCACCGTCACCGAGCAGGTCCGCTGGTCCGACACCGATCGAGCCGGCATCATCTATTACGGGCAGTTCCTGCGCTTCATCGAGGTGGCCGAGATGGAGATGTTTCGGGCCGTCGGGCTTCCCTACTCCGAAGTCTTCGACCGTTTGGACATCTGGCTTCCGCGCGTGCAGATCCACTTCAATTTTCGCAAGCCCCTTTTGTTGGAGGACCGCATCCAGGTTTCCGCCTTCGTGGCCCGCTTCGGCGGGAAGTCGTTGACGCTGGGCTTTGAGGTGTTCCGGCTGCGCGAGAACGATCTCGTGGCAGATGGACAGGTCGTGCTGGCCTGCGTGACCCGGAGCGATTTCAAGCCGGTTGCCGTTCCCGATGAGATCCGCCAGCGGTTGGCCCCCTACTTGAGCCTTACAGATCCCAGCTGATCGCGCGCTCTTCGTCACTGAGCTCGTGACGGCCAAAGGGCCCGCCGGCGGCGGACACGATCACCCATTTGCCTCCTTTGAGGGCAAACAAGAGCGTCCAGACGGTTTCAGGGTCTTCAGTCTGGCGGCCCAGCGTGACGCGCGCCTTGTCGCCGCGAATGACCTCGGTGAGGACCCGGGCCTGGGCCAGCTCCTGACTGTGGCCCGTGCGGAAACCTCGCAACTCGGTCTCGAAGGTGATCTCGCTCACCCGCCCTCGGGCCGACTCGGAGAGGAAAGCGTAGGCCGGCTTGAATTGATCCTTCTTGGCCAGCTCGAGGAAGCCGTGGGCCAGGCCGAATGGGCGGTCGCTCAGATCGGGTGGGGGCACCTCGGCGGGGCCGTCGGTCGGCCGGGCGGTGGGAGCGCTGCAACCTGTCAGCAGGCAAAAAAGAACAATCGCTCCCCGCAATCCGACCATGGCCAGGGGTTAGAAGCCGTCCAGAAAACTCCTTCAAAGCTCGATCTGAAGGCCCTCCCGAGCGGCGAAAACCTGGACCTGCGCCGACTCGAGGCCGGCCACGAGAACGTCGAGATCGTGGTCGGTGCGCGCCGGATCGTGGTGATAGAGGGCGACCCTTCGGGCACCACTCAGGCCAGCCAGGGCGATGGCGTCCTGGGCACTGGAGTGGCCCCAACCTGTGCGCGCCTCGGCCTCGGCGGGAAGGTACTGAGCGTCGTGAATGAGAAGGTCAGCGTCGCGAGCGAGCTCCAGCGCTTCCGGGCAGGCCGCCGGGCCCTCCGGATACTCCACGTCGGTGAGATAGGCCAGCACTCTCCCGCCCTCTTCGATGCGATAGCCCGTGCACTGATCCCGCCTTCCCCGGGGCAGCGTGCGAGCCATCACCCGGGCGGGGCCGATGCGCACCGCCCCATCGCCCAGCTCGCTGATCTCGACGTGAGCTCCCACATCCTCGCGGATCACGAAGTTTGGCACCGGACAGTAGGCTGGCTCCATCTGGCGCAGCAGATTCTCTTGCAAGCTGTGGCCCGGGCTGCCCCGGCCATAGATGCAGACCCGGTAGCCGGGCACGTACATCAGCGGGGAGAAGGGTATTCCCTGGATGTGGTCCCAGTGACAGTGGGTCAGGAGCAGCGAGACCGGTGTGCTCTTGGGGCCCTGAGAGAGAAGATCCATGGTCATCCAGCGAAACCCCATTCCGGCATCCAGGATGATGTCCGAGCCGTCAGCGAGCAACACGGCCACGCAGGGGGTGTTGCCCCCGTAACGGGCATACTCGGGCTCGGGAGTGGTGATGGAGCCGCGCACCCCCCAGAAGGTTACTCGCAAAGCCTGACCTCGCCAGACTCTACTTGATAGACATCCCCCTCGCGGGCCACATGGAGACGAAAGTCCTCTGATTGCAACTCGCGCTGGTGGCGCAACACCAGACAGGCCAGCTCCTGGTCGGTGCGCTCAGGGTTGTGGTGGAACATGAACAGGTGGCGGGCCGAGGCATAACGACAGACCTCAACCCCGTCCTCAACGGTCGAATGGCCCCAATGTTTGCGCTGGTAGTACCATTCGGGCGTGAAAAAGGTGTCGTAGATGACCAGGTCGGCCTGGCTGGCAAGCTTGAGCTGGTTCTCATAAAGCTCGCGCAACCAGAAGCTCTCGCGCCGGTCAGGCAGGCCCTCGGCCAGCAACAGGTCACGCGAGGGGGCCACGTCACAGATGTAGGCGACCACCCCGCCGTCGGCTTCGACGCGGTAGCCACACGTGATCCCCGGATGATTGAGGCGATAGTTGCGCACTTTGAAGGGCCCCACCTCGAGCAGCTCGTTGTCCTCAAGCTCGGAGAACTCGAGGCGCGAGCGAAGTGAGTCGAGGGGAATCGAGCTGAAGGGGAGCTCTTGCTGGCCGCTCAATAGCTCGCGCAGGCCCGTGTCGGGCCGGCGCAGGCTGTAAAGGTGGATGGTGAAGCGCTCGTCGTTGGCCGGAGTGAAGTGGGGAAAGCCCTGAATGTGATCCCAGTGATGATGGCTGATCAACAAGCTGAGATGGTTCTGTCCGCCGTTGGCGCTCTGCACCAGCTCCTCGCCCAGCCGGCGAATGCCCGTACCGGCATCGATGATGAGCTGGTGGCCGCCAGAGGTGATCTGCACGCAGGCGGTATTCCCGCCGAACAGGCGCACGTGAGGACGGGCGACGGGGCAGGACCCGCGCACGCCCCAGAATCTCAGTTTCACGAAACGATGCGTGAATCGGGGCCAGGCCAGGCTCCGTTCCTTCCGCTTGCTCTACCTTCACCCGCTCGCATAGGCGCAACCAGGTACTTCGCTCCCGGATTGAAAGAACTCCTCTTTTGGTCGGTCAGGCGACCACTTCGGCGCGATAGAAGGCCCGTCCGCTTGAGGTGACGCGCACCTCGACCTGCTTGCCGAGCTTGTCCCCCCCGCTGACCACCTCGATCAGGTTGCCCTCGATGACAGCCAGAGCACTCTGGAGATTGGCGCCAAAGTTGTCTTCCAGCCGGACCTTCGCCTTGCGGCCCTGGGTGAGTGGCACCAGCTTCTCCTTCAGGTCGTCGGAGCGGCCCGAGGAAACCTCAAAGTGCTCGAGGTGGAAGTCACGATCAACCCGCACATAGACCGACTTGCCGGTATCTCGCTCCAGGCCTTCAATCTCCTCGCCGTCATAGCCCACCAGCGACACCCCCACCCGCGGATGGACCGTCACAAGCATGGCTTCGTTGCGACTGAGCTGACCCTGGCGCAACAGCTCGCGGCGAGCCCGCAGGGCCACCGTGTCCACCGACAGCACCCGCCCCCGGCCCGAGCAGTAGCTGCACGACTCGCGCATCACCGAGTCGAGGTCCTTGCCCTCGCGCTTTCTGGTGAGCTGCACCAGCCCCAACTCGGTCATGCCGACCAGGTGAGTGCGGGTGCGATCCTTCTTGAGGTCCTCGGTCAGGGTCTCGAGCACTCTACGACGATCCTGCTGGGCATCCATGTCGATGAAGTCGACGATGATGATGCCCCCCATGTCGCGCAGCCTGAGCTGGCGGCAGATCTCGCGACAGGCCTCGAGGTTGGTTTTCAAGATGGTGTCGGCCAGGCTGGTCTTGCCGGTAAACTTGCCGGTATTTACGTCGATGACCCAGAGGGCCTCGGTGCGCTCCACGATCAGGTAGCCGCCCGAATCGAGCCACACTTTTCTTTTCAGGGCTTTGTCGATCTCGCTCTCGACGGAGTGGAACTCGAACAGGGGCCTGGTATCGGTGTAAAGGTGCACCCGGTTGACCAGGTTGGGCGCCGTCTGCTCCAGCTTCTCACGAATTTTGGCGAAGTGGGAGGGATTATCGATGATCAGGCGGTGCACGTCGGCCGTGAACACGTCGCGCAAGATCTTGTCCACCAGGGCCAGCTCCTGATGCACCAGGGCGGGAGCTCTGCGGCGGCGAGCCACGCCCTGAACCTTGTTCCAGGAGCGGACCAGGAAGTCGACGTCTCGCTGCAGCTCTTCCTCAGTGCGGCCCGAAGCGGCGGTGCGCACGATGAGGCCCATTCCCTCGGGGCGGAGCTTGTCGGCCAGCACTCGCAGGCGATTGCGCTCGGCGTCGCTCTCCACGCGTCGCGAGATACCCACATACTGGGCCGAGGGGATCAAGACCACGTAGCGACCCGGCAGGGTAACGTAGGTGGTGACCCGGGCGCCCTTGGTGCCCACCGCCTCTTTGACCACCTGCACCAGCGTTTCCTGATTGACCTTGAGCACGTCGGCGATGGAGATGTTCTTCATGCTCTCATCAGCCTCTTCGCCCAGGTGGGCCACCGCGTCGTCGGCGCACAGGAAGGCATTGCGCTCGACCCCGATGTCGACGAAGGCGGCGTTCATGCCGGGCAGCACGTTGGCTACCCGGGCTTTGTAGATGCTGCCGACCTGACGCTCTTCCCGGGCGATCAGGATCTCCACCACCGAGCCGTCTTCCAGGACGGCACCACGGCCTTCCCGCTCGTCGATGCTGATGAGTATTTCTCTGTACATGGGTCTCTGCTTTGTCTTATACTTTCGCGGGCAGCATTATACTCAAAGGCCGGGCCAGAAGGAAGGGGGGGCGGCCAGGTCGCATGTGCGCTCGCATGCGCCGGGCTTTCTGGTTGTGGGGGGCGATTCTCCTGGTCGGCTGCTCGCATGCTCCTTCGCCGCCCCCCGCGCCGACGCCAAGGCCCTCGCCTTCTGCCACCGCCTCCGTCAGGCCTTCGCCTCGTTTCGAAGACCGAGCCGACTCCGTCAAGAAGGCCATCGGCCAGCTGCCGCCCGGAACAGCGGTAGGATTTCAGCAGCCTGGCTCAGAGATGGGGCTCTTGCTGGGCGAGCAACGACCTTACGAAGCAGCCAGCCTGGTGAAACTGCCCATTCTGGTGGAGCTGTATCGCCGGGCCGAGGCTGGCCAGCTCTCCCTGGACGAGGAAATGACTTTCGAGGAGCGCTTTCGAGTGGGAGGCTCGGGCGAGATCGGCCAGGGCCCGGCCGGCACGCGCTGGAAGCTGGCCGACCTGGGGCGAGTCATGATCGTCAAGAGCGACAACGTGGCAAGCGACATGCTTATGGAGCGGCTGGGGATCGATTCGATCCAGCGGGCCATGCGAGAGCTTGGCCTGGAGGACACGACTGTCCAGCGCACCATCTTCGACTTCTCAGCCATTGATGCGGGGCGTGACAATCTCACCTCCAGCCGGGACATGGTCCGGCTGCTCGCTCTGATCGCCGACAACAGGTTGCCCGGCAGCCAGGCCATGCGGGCGGTGCTCGAGCAGCAGACGAAAAACGAGCTGATCCCCGCCGGGCTTCCTCCCGGCACGCGCGTGGCCCACAAGACTGGCGAGCTGACGGGCCTGCTGCACGACGCGGGCATCGTCTCCACCCCGCGAGGCGACTATATCCTGGTCTTGCTGGGCGAGTTTCCTGACCGCGAGACGGGAGTCGCCACCTGGAAGGCCCTCTCCGCCAGGGTTTACCAGGCTTTTACCCGTTGACACGTCGGGGCGCGATGTCTATACTCTTTCGGTATTCTGGGCCAGTCCAGGCGCGGCCGAAAGGCCGTGCCGATCAACACCAGGCGCGGCCGAAAGGCCGTGCCGATCAACAGATTGTTGCCAGGCTCCCGACCGCCTGCACAATAGGAGTTTGCGGTCGGGAGCCTGGCAATGTTCGAATCACTCAGCGATAAAATCGGCAGCGTTCTCAAGCGTCTGCGCAACCGCGGCAAGCTCACCGAAGAAGACGTGATGGAAGCTCTTCGAGAGGTGCGCCGCGCCTTGCTCGAGGCAGACGTCAGCCTGCCCGTGGTCAAAGAGTTCGTGGACGGCATCAAGAAGAAAGCCGTGGGCGAAGAGCTGTGGAAGAGCCTGACGCCAGGCCAGCTGGTGGTCAAGCACGTGCGCGACGGCCTGGTGGAGCTGATGGGCGGCGAGACGGCCCGGCTCCACATGGCCACCACGCCCCCCACGGTCATCTTGATGATGGGCCTGCACGGCGCCGGCAAGACCACCACCACCGGCAAGCTGGGCCTGCACTTGAAAAACCAGGGCCACCGCCCGTTGCTGGTGGCCACCGACGTTTACCGCCCGGCCGCCATTCAACAGCTGCAGGTGTTGGGCAAGCAGCTGGACATCTCGGTTTTCGAAATGGGTAGCGGGGCCAACCCGGTCGAGATCGCCAGCGAAGCCATGAAATACGCCCGCCAGCACGCCCATGACGTGGTCCTGGTCGATACTGCAGGTCGCCTGCACATCGACGAGGAGCTGATGGCCGAGTTGCGCGCCACCCACGATGCGGTGCAGCCTCAGGAGAAGCTGCTGGTAGTCGATGCCATGACCGGCCAGGACGCTGTCAACATCGCCAAGACCTTCACCGAGCAGCTGGGCGTGACCGGCATCGTGCTGACCAAGCTCGACGGTGACGCCCGCGGCGGCGCGGCTCTGAGCGTGCGACAGGTGACCGGCAGCCCCATCAAGTTCATCGGCGTGGGCGAGAAACTGGGCGCGCTGGAGCCCTTCCATCCCGACCGCATGGCCGGACGCATTCTCGGGATGGGCGACGTGCTGAGCCTGATCGAGAAGGCCGAGGCGGCCATGGATGAGGATACCGCCGAGAAGCTCGAGAAGAAGCTCCGCGACGCCTCCTTCAACCTGGAGGACTTCCTCGAGCAGATGCGCCAGATGAAGAAGATGGGCCCGATGGGGGACCTGCTCAAACTTGTGCCAGGCCTGGGCGGTCAGCTGAAGAACCTGCCGGCGGGTGCCATGGAGCAGGGAGAAGGCGAGATGAAGCGTATCGAGGCGATCATCTTGTCCATGACTCCCAGGGAGCGGCGCAACCCGGACGTGCTCAACGCCTCGCGCAAGCGCCGGGTGGCCCGCGGCTCCGGCGTGGAAGTCTCGGACATCAACCAGCTTTTGAAGAAGTTCGAGATGATCAAGAAGATTATGAAGACTTTCTCCAAACCTCCCAAGCGTGGCAAGGGAGGTTTTCCTTTCAAGCTGCCTTTTTAGAGGCGCGGCCGGAAAGGCCGTGCCGGTCAACATATTTGTGCCAGGAGCCCGTCCACAATGGGTTTTGAGGCCAGGTCTCCTGGCAGACCCCAACCCGAAAAGATCCACATCAAAGAGAGGACAACAACACGTCATGGTCAGACTTCGTTTAACCCGCTGCGGCAAGAAAAAGCAGCCCACCTACCGGCTGGTGGCGGCCGACGGGCGTAGCCCGCGCGATGGCCGCTTCATCGAGATTCTGGGGCACTACAATCCCCGCACCGAGCCCCCCACCGTGATGCTCAAGGAAGATCGCGTGCTGGACTGGCTCAAGAAGGGGGCTCAGCCCTCCGAATCGGTCAAGCTGCTGCTGGTCAAGGCCGGCATCTGGAAGAACTTCGCCGGCGCCGATCCGGTCTACCCTCCCCCCAAGCCCAAGGCCCCGGCTCCCGAGCCCGAACCCGCCAACGCATAAAAATAAGGGGAGGAACAGCTCATGAAAGAGCTACTGCATTACCTGGCCCAGCAGCTGGTGGACGCCCCCGACGAGGTGGAAGTCAGCCTGGTGGAGGGCGAGCGCTCGATCATTCTCGAGTTGCGCGTTGCGCCCGATGACATGGGCAAGGTTATCGGCAAACAGGGAAAAATCGCCCAGGCCATCCGCACGCTGGTGAAAGCCGCCGGGCTGCGCGAAGGCAAGCGGGTCATGGTGGAGATTCTGTGAGCGATCAGGTCACCATCACCCACCCGATCCAGGTCAAGGTCATCATGACCGACCAGTTCCGCAACCAGCTGCGCGGGGAGGTTCAGGCCTCCATGGCCCAGGTCCAGGATAACCTCGAGCGGCTCAACCAGATTCAGGGCGAGGCCGCCGACGCTCCCTGGGTGGCCGCCGAGAAGGCTCGCCTCACGCGCATGAAGAGCGAGCTCGAATGGCGCATGAAGGAAGCCGAGCAGGTCAAGGACGGAGCCGAGATCCCTCTCACGACCTATCAGGGAACGGCCACCGTCAAGGTGGGCGACAACCTGCGCCAGGTGCTCAATTGCGAGCTGGTTCTGAAAGACTGGACCGTGGTGGCCATCCGCCACAACCCGTGACCCTGGCGCGCTGGTCGGGGGGGCCCTCGCCCCACCCGGCCGACGAGCTGGTGGCTATCGGCAAGGTGCTCAAGCCTCACGGAGTTCGGGGCGAGCTTTCGGTGGAGGTGCTGACCGACTTCCCCGAGCGCTTCGAGCAAACCGAGGAGGTTCATCTTGTTCCCCCCGCCCGCGGGGCGGCCCGGGAAGCACCCTCACAGGTGTGGGTGCTGCCTCTGGAATCGTCACGGGCCCATCACGGCCGGATGCTGGTCAAGCTAGCCGGAGTAAGCACCGTGGATCAGGCCGGCTGGCTGCGCAACTTCCTGCTGGCCGTGCCTCAAGACGAGCTGGTGGAGCTGGAAGAGGGCGAATACTGGCACTTCGAGCTCGAGGGCCTGCAGGTCTTCGACCGCCAGGGCCAGCGGCTGGGCGAGTTGCGCGAGGTGCTGGTGACCCCCGCCCACGACCTCTACGCCGTCGGCACCGCATCCGGGGAGATCTACATTCCGGCCGTGGACGAATACGTCCACGAGGTGGATCTGGCCGCGGGTCGCATGGTGGTCACCGTGCCGGTCATCGAGGACTGACCGGTTGCTGCGCCTCGACGTCCTCACCCTGTTTCCGGAGATCTTCGCCCCCCTGTTTGCCAGCATCCCGGCTCGGGCTCAACAGGCTGGTCTGGTGGCCGTGCATCTGCACAACCTGCGCCAGTGGGGCGTGGGGCGCCACCGCCAGGTGGACGACACCCCCTACGGGGGCGGGCCCGGCATGGTGCTGCTGGCCGAGCCTCTCTTTCGCGCCACCGAGGCGATCACCGCCTTAGCCCCCGAGCGCCCGCGCGTGCTGCTGATGTCGCCCCAGGGGCCGAGGCTGGACCAGGCGGCCGTCTTCCGACTGGCCCGCGAGAGCCGCCTTCTGCTGGTGTGCGGCCATTACGAAGGGCTGGATGAGCGCTATCGCGAGGCCCTGGTGGACGAGGAGGTCTCCATCGGCGACTACGTCCTGAGCGGCGGCGAGCTGGCCGCCATGGTGCTGTCCGACGCCCTGATCCGGGTGCAGCCGGGCGCCATCGACGCCGAATCGGTGCGCCAGGACTCGTTTGCCGAGGGCCTGCTCGACCACCCCCACTATTCCCGCCCGGCCACCTTCCGGGGGATGGCCGTGCCCCCGGTGCTCTTGTCCGGCAACCATGCCGCCATCGAGAAATGGCGCCGCGAGCAAGCCCTGGTCCGCACAGCCGAGCGAAGGCCCGACCTTCTCTCGGGGAGCTGACGCGCAGGAACCGCAGGCCTCCATTCGGAATGGCCATGGCAGCCCGCGGCCCAAAGGCGGCCGCCAGCCCGAAGGAGAACCCTATGGCCCGCAAACCTCCCACCGAATCAGGAAAATCCGTTCCCAAGAAGCCAGCGGCTCCCGCCCGCAAAGCTCCTGCAGCAGCCAACTCCAAACCGGAGCAGCGCGAGACCCCGGTGACCCAGATCCTCATCGAGGACGACCGCACAGGGATGACGGTGCCGGTGCTCAAGCGGGCCTTGCTCGACAACCTGGCCTACCTGCAGGCCAAGGATACCAACACCTGGACGGCGCTCGACCGCTTCAAGGCCATCGCCACCACCGTGCGCGACCGGCTGGTGCGCCGCTGGATTGAGACCCAGAAAGCCTATTATGACAAGGATGCCAAGCGGGTCTACTACCTCTCGGCCGAGTTCCTGCTGGGTCGCTCGCTGGCCAACAACATGATCAATCTGGGAATCTACGACGAGTGCCGCGAGGTCTTCCAAGAGCTGGGCGTGGACCTGGCCGAAGCGCTCGACCAGGAGCCCGATGCGGGCCTCGGCAACGGCGGTCTCGGCCGCCTGGCCGCCTGCTACCTCGATTCCATGGCCAGCCTGGCCATTCCCGGGATGGGCTACGGCATCCGCTACGAGTTCGGCATCTTCGAGCAGAAGATCCAGGGCGGCTACCAGGTGGAGAGCCCGGACAACTGGCTGCGCCTGGGCAACCCCTGGGAAATCACCCGGCCGGAATACTCGGTCCGGGTGCAGTTCGGCGGCCGCACGGAGGCCTACCTGGACGTGGACGGCAATTTCCGCATCCGCTGGGTGGACAGCAACGACGTGCTGGCCGTGCCCTACGACACCCCCATCGCCGGCTACGGCAATAATACCGTGAACAACCTCCGGCTCTGGCGCGCCCGGGCCCAACAAGAGCTCGACTTCAGCGAGTTCGACCAGGGCGACTACGAGATCGCGGTGCAGGCCAAGACGCTATCCGAGAACATCTCCAAGGTCTTGTATCCCAACGACAACTCGATGCAGGGCAAGG
The DNA here is from genome assembly GCA_021404945.1 of bacterium CPR1. Lineage (GTDB taxonomy): Bacteria > Vulcanimicrobiota > Xenobia > Xenobiales > QWHO01 > QWHO01. The sequence goes on along the minus strand of QWHO01000027.1, from coordinate 7,144 downwards.
AGCTGCGCCTCAAGCAGCAGTACTTCTTCGTGAGCGCCACCGTGCAAGACATCGTGCGCCGCTATCTCAAGACCAACAAGACCTTCAAGGACTTCCCCAACAAGGTCACCATGCAGCTCAACGACACGCACCCCACGCTGGCCATCCCGGAGCTGCTTCGCCTCTTGCTCGACGTCCACCGGCTGACCTGGAACGAAGCCTGGGACATCACCTGGCGCAGTTTCGGCTACACCAACCACACCCTCTTGCCGGAAGCGCTGGAGAAATGGCCGGTCTCCTTCCTTGAGCGCCTGCTGCCGCGTCACCTGGAGCTGATCTACGAGATCAACTCGCGCTTCCTGGAGGAGGTGCGCCGCCGAAACCCGGGCCGCGACGACCTGCAGCGCAAGCTGTCGCTGGTAGAGGAGCAGCCGCGCATGATTCGGATGGCCCACCTGGCCGTGGTCGGCTCTTACTCGGTCAACGGCGTGGCCGAGCTGCACACCAAGCTACTGGGCAGCCGGGTGCTGCCCGAGTTCGCCGAGCTCTACCCCGAGCGCTTCAACAATAAGACAAACGGGGTCACCCCGCGTCGCTGGATCAAACAGTCCAATCCGCCCCTGGCGGCACTGCTCGACGAGGTGTGCGGGCCGGGCTGGGTGACCGACCTGGACAAGCTCAAGGCACTCGAGAGCAAAGCCGACGACGCCACCTTCCAGAAGCGATTTGCGGCCATCAAGCTGGAGAACAAGACGCGTCTGGCCAGCGTCATCAAGGACCACACCGGCATCGAGGTTTCCACCGACTCGATGTTCGACGTGCAGATCAAGCGCTTCCACGAGTACAAGCGCCAGCACCTCAACGCGCTGCACATCGTCTACCTCTACAATCGTATCAAACGCAATCCGGACGCTCCCTTCGTTCCTCGAACCTTCGTCTTCGCCGGCAAGTCCGCGCCTGGTTACGCCATGGCCAAGCTGGTGATCAAGCTGATCAACTCGATCGGGTCGGTGATCAATGCTGACCCGGTCGTGCGCGACCGGCTCAAGGTGGTTTTCCTTGAGAACTACAGCGTGTCGCTGGCCGAGCAGATCATTCCAGGCGCAGACCTGTCCGAGCAGATTTCGACGGCCGGCTACGAGGCCTCGGGCACCGGCAACATGAAGTTCGCCCTCAACGGCGCTCTGACCATCGGCACGCTGGACGGGGCCAACGTGGAGATCCGCCAGCGGGTGGGCGACCAGAACTTCTTCCTGTTTGGTCTCAAGGCCGAGGAGGTGGTCGACCTGAAGGCCCGGGGCTATAAGCCCTATACCTACTACGAGTCTGATCCGAACCTGCGGCAGGTGCTCGACATGATCGCCCGCAACCGCTTCTCTCCCGGCGAGCCGGGGGTCTTCAACCCCCTGCTGGCCGAGTTGCTGGGGGCCGACCGCTTCATGGTGCTGGCCGACTTCGCCGCCTATGTGACCTGTCAAGAGCGTGTCGAGCGGGCGTTCACCGAGAAGGCCGACTGGACCCGCAAGGCCATCCGCAACGTGGCCCGCACGGGTTACTTCTCCTCCGACCGGGCCGTGCGCGAGTATGCCGAGGAGATCTGGGAAGTGGATTCGATTCCGGTGCATCTGGAGGAGTACCACCAGGCCTAGCGAGAATTCTAACTGGTCTGGGTTTTGGTTACCAGGTAATGGTCCGGTCTTGCTCGGCCGGACCAGGAGGGTTCTCGGAGGGTCATGGCTGGCGAAAGCGTTCCGGTGCTTGAAAGAGAGGAGGTCGAAGCGGTCGAGCGCGTTCCCAAGCTGCTCGAGCCGTGGAACGTCGTTTTACTCGACGACGACGATCATACCTACGAATACGTCATCGAGATGCTCCATCGCCTTTTCGGCCACGACATCGAGCTCTGCTTCCTGATGGCGAAGGAAGTCGACACCACGGGGCGGGTGATCGTCTTTACGACCCATCGCGAGCGGGCTGAGCTGGAAGCGGCGCGCATTCACGGATACGGAGCCGACCCGCGTCTTCCGCGCTGCAAAGGCTCCATGTCCGCCATCATCGAGCCAGCATACAGCATTTAGGTTTTTAGGAGGCAAGGCATGCCCGTATATCCGTGCCGGAACTGCACGAAGAGCGTCGACCCCACCATCGACGCCTTCTGCAAGAACTGCAACGAGCCGTCTCCGTTCACGTGCTCGAAGTGCAACACGAAAATGAATCAGGAAGAAGTCTTCGAGCTGGCCGCTCTCAAGTTCCAAAAGCCCCTGTTCTGCATCCCGTGCGGCGAGGCCAACAAGGTGATCGAGTGCCGCATTTGCGGCAAGACCCTCATCAAATCCAACGGAAAGGTCACCGTGAGCGGGGGCATCGAACGCGTCTATCACCCCGAGTGTTTTGAGAAACAAGTCAAAAACACCGACATGATCGCCAAGTACATCACGCCAGCGCTGGGGGTCCTGGGCGCCATCGTGGGCTTCAGCTACGGGGGCTGGCTGCTGGTGTTGCCGGGAGCCGCAGCGGGAGCCATGCTCTGCCTGGGCCTGTCTCGGATGTTGGCTCCCAAGTAGCCCCTGATCCGTCCTCTGGGCCCCGAGGAGGGGCTGGCCATTCTGGAGCGCCGTCCCGGCTGGATGGTGCTGACCACCCTGGACGCGGACGGCTTTCCGCACTCGGTGCCGATGGGCTACTTCCCCTTCGAGGGCAAGCTCTACCTGGGCTGTCGCCGGGCCACCCGCAAGGTGCGCAATCTGCTGCGCGACCCGCGCGTCAGCCTGTATGTGGACAACGGTCGGGCCGAGAAGCCCCATCTGGTGGTCTCCATCCAGGGCACGGCCCGGCTTGTCGAGTCAGGCGATGAGCTCGAGCGCGTGCGCCGCGCCTCCGGACGCGAGGGAGCGCTGGCCGAGGGCGTGGTCTACGTCGAGGTGACGCCCGTCAAGATGCGGTGTTGGGAGCATGGCTGACTGGGCTCGTGTTGGCTTTGATTCATGTGTTGAGCGTTACGTGCTGAAGGTTTTGCCTCCCCTTCGGGGGCGCCTCCAAACAAGTCTGTCGGCGCGAATGACTGCAAAACCTTCAGCACTTTACTCTAGCCGAGGCGTTGCTCGATCAGGCGCGAGAGCTCGCCCACCACGTCGTCGAGCTCGGCCAGGTCGGGCCCCTCAGCCATCACTCGCACCAGTGGCTCGGTGCCGCTGCAGCGCACCAAAATGCGCCCCCGCTCGGCCAGGCGGCCCTCCAGGCGAGTGATGGCAGCGCCAATTTCCTCGTCTGAGTCCAGCTTGTCCTTGTGACGGGCGCGCACGTTGACCAGCTTCTGAGGCAGCCGTGGCATGCCGGCCGCCAGGGCGCTGAGAGGCTGACTGCTCTCGTGCACCAATGTGGCCAGCATCAGGGCTGCCAGGGTGCCGTCGCCGGTCGTGCCGTGCTCGAGCATGATCAGGTGACCCGACTGCTCACCACCCAGCACCGCACTCTTGGACTTCATCTCCTCGAGCACGTAGCGGTCGCCCACGCGCGTTCTGAGCAGGCGGATGCCCTTCTCGCGCAGGGCGATCTCCAGCCCCACGTTACTCATCACGGTGGCCACCACCAGGTCGTGGCGCAACCGCCCCTGAGTCTTGAGCCAGTTGGCGAAGAGGGCCATCATCTGATCGCCGTCCACCACCGCTCCCTGCTCGTCCACCGCCAGACAGCGGTCGGCGTCGCCATCGAAGGCCAGGCCGAGGTGAGCCTGGCGGGCCACCACCTCGGCCTGCAACCCCTCCAGGTGGGTGGAGCCGCACTTGACGTTGATGTTGGTGCCGTCCGGGCTGGCCGCGATGACTTCCACCCGCGCCCCCAGCTCGCGAAAGAGGCGAGGGGCCACGTGGTAGGCCGCCCCGTGGGCGCAGTCGAGCACTACCTTGAGGCCTTCGAGACGCCCCCGGGAGGCCTTCATCAGGTGGGCCAGGTACAGGTCCTCAGCCCTGCTCTCCTCGAGCCGTCTTCCCACCTCGGCCCCGGTGGGCCGGGGCAGCTGGTCGGCCTGGTCGATGAGTCGCTCAATCTCGGCCTCGACTGCATCCTCGAGCTTGAAGCCATCGCGGGAGAGGAGCTTGATACCGTTGTCCTGCACCGGGTTGTGGCTGGCCGACAGCACCGCCCCCGAGTCGCCCTGCAAGAGGGGGATGAGCACGGCCACGCCGGGAGTGGGCAGCACTCCCACGCTGACCACGTCCGCCCCCGAGGCGCAGGCCCCGGCGGTATAGGCCGCCTCGAGCAGGTCGCCGCTGATGCGCGTGTCGCGCCCGACCAAGATGCGGGGTCGCGGGTTATGGGCCTTGAGCGAGTGGGCGTGGGCCCGCCCGATCTTGAAGAGCAGCTCGGGCGTGAGCTCAGAGTTGGCGATGCCCCGGATTCCGTCGGTTCCAAACAGCTTTCCCATAAGGGCCTTTTGTTACGTTGCTTTGGGAGCGATTCCTCTCGTCGGAGGGGATTGGGCCCGGGGCGAGAATCTCTGGGCGGGAGTGGATGGGGCCCGGTGGCTTCCGCGGTCTTCAAAACCGTTGTGCAGCTAACACTGCAGGAGTGTTCGACTCGCTCCCATTCCCGCCAAATCACGCCTTCTTGAAACTCCTAGGCAAACACAAAGGTGAGCAAAAGTGACCCCATAAGAGTCCTTTTGAGCGGGGAAATGGACACCAAAATGGACACCTGGCAGATCGCCTCCAGGAGTAGAAATTGCCTGTTCCCAGGGTAGAATTTGAGCCAGGAGAGCCGGCATTAATGGAACCATGAAATTGTCAGTCGCGCAGCAGGAAACAGTTCTGTCGTCGGAGCATGAGGTCGCGTGGAGTTCGATTTAGAAAAATTACCGCTGATCGAAGTGACGATCCGATTGGCACCGGAGAAGTCCTTCAACCTCAGCTACACGGTTTGCACCAAGCTAACCGAGGCGTTACACACAAAGGTGAGCGCAGCGCGTTATCTTGATGCGCCCGTCTTCGATGTCGGAAAGCGAAACACCCACAGGTTCAGGCCTGGAGAGATCTACGGGCTCCAGTTGGTGGATTTCGACACGGGCATCGCGCTGGGGATTCAGCCGAACTCCTTCGCCGTTCAGTGGGTGAGGACCGTGCAGACCTACCCCGGCTATCCGGTTCTGGTCAAGTTCTTGGAGGAAGTCGCGGAGCTCGCCAAGGGAGTCTACAAGAAGGACTGGCCCCGCTTCAAGATCGCGAACATGACTTACGAGAACTTCATCGTGACAGAAGAAGACCCGACTGGCGCTGACTATCAGAACTACTTCAAGGGTGGCGTAAAACTGGGAGCTATGGGGGGGAAGAAGCGCTTTCACAATCTGAATGCGGCTTGGCGAGAGGAGGGCGGTGCGGATGTCCGAGTTGACATCACGGGCATAATACACACCGGCGATGGCGACAAGACCACTACCGGCTTACTCTTCAGCAACACCGCCGGGAAAATCTTGGAGCCGGCCGAAGAGTGGCCACGCGAAACAATGGACGCAAACCGGGAACTTCTCAACGGGAACTTCAAGTCTTGGATAACCTCAACCGCACAGAGAGAGTGGTGCAAATAGATGACTGAACTCGACAAGGCTAAGTATATCCCGCAGCTCTACGCCGCGCACCAGCGCATCGAGGAACTGAACAGTGAGGTTTGCGAGGAAGACGGGGAGCACAAGATGACCCCGAAGGCGATCGCGTACCTGTTGCTGATCGCCCTCACTCTGAGAAACTTCGACGAACTCGGCGAGTTCGTGGGCGATCCGGCGATCGGTATCGAGAATAACGGCGGCGCCAACCTCGCCTTCCGGAAGGCCGGCCGTCGCTACTCGATCATCATTCAGCCGGACGCGACCTTCGACCTCTACTCGGTGGACACCGCCAGCAATAAAGAGGTGATCCACGAGAGGCTGGACTGCTTTGACATCGGCCGTATCTACCACGGCTTCGAGATGCTTTTCGCCGACTTGGCATGTCCTCAGGTCGAGGCGATCGAAGACGAACCCTGGGTCGAAATGGACCTGCGCTGGGCAGCGTTTGATGACGCCCAGCCGTGGGCCAACAAGAACGTAATCCCGTTCCCCGCAAGAACTCGGAAGAAACCTGCTCTCGCCGCGTAAGTGCTCTTCGCGCGGAGGCTGGATAAAGCCAAGTACTACGAGGGGGACGCCGTCTTGCCTGCGGCCTTCATTTGCCGCCTGCAAGACAAGAACGGCAATCCGCCAGGGCTATCCATCAACCGTTACGCGGGCAGAATCCGCGCAAACTTGATGGAGTTTTACAGTCACGTGTGGATGAAGAACAGCGGAGATGTCTCGGGGCTTTGCTTTGTGACGACCGCTGAATTCAATGACTGCGGGCGCCAGCCGTTCGAGTGTATCCCGGAAGACGAGGACATCGCATACCGCGAGCTCCACTGGCAGATTCTGTGCTACGGTGAGGACGATCCAGATGATCGTGGGAGGCTGGAGAAGTTGGCAGAGCTTGCTTCTCAGCGTTCCTGGCTGCCCCGCTACAAAGGGACCAAACGCGAGGCTGGCCTCAAAGAGCAGGCTGGCAAGGTGGCCTCCACTCAAGCAGAGCTAGAGAAGTTGGCGCTGGAACTCGGCGAGAATCTGGAGGAGCCGGCAGCCCCGGCTCCCGAATCTTACCCTCACAAGAAATCAGCCCGGCCCCGAGGGGACCAGGCCGAAAGATCCAACAAGCTCTAGCTTTCTCCCCTCCCTTCAAGCCGGCTGTTCGGTGTTCCGGCGACACAAAAAAGCCCCCGGCTTCCACCGGGGGCAGGGGGCAGGTCGGGCTCGGGGGTCTACGCCCCCAACCGGGGCGTCAGCTCGGCCACCTGTCGCGAGAGCTGAGCCACCACGGAGAGCAGCTCTGGCTCAGCAGGCGTAGCAGGCACAACAGGCGCCCGCTCGAGCAGCTCCACGGCGGCCTCCATTTGCTCGAACCCGAGCCTGGCATACCGCTTCTGGGTGATTTCCACGGACCGATGCCCCAGGAGGCCGGACACGGCGTAGATCGGCGCTCCTTTTGCTACCAGGTTCGTTGCGAAGGTATGACGCTTATGCCGAGCTCGGCATAAGCGTCATTATGCCGCGTACAGGATTATGCCGAGTAGTAGCCCAGAGGCCGATCCGCATTGGCCCTGCGGAGGTCAGACT
>QWHO01000462.1 GCA_021404945.1 bacterium CPR1 | reverse complement strand
ATGACGCCATCATAGCCCTCGCGCACCGCCTTCTCGGCGTCGTCTGCGCGCATGATGCCCTTCAGAACCACGGGCAGTTTCGTCCACGATCTGATTTTCGCGACACGCTTCCAGTCCAAGCCCGGATCGGAAAAGAGCTGCGTGAACTGTACGGCGGCGCCGAGCGGATTTTCCTCCGGCGTCTGCAGCAACATTCCTCTGAACACAGGATCTGAGGTGTATTGGGCGATGCCCTGCCCGCGCAGGAACGGTGAAAAACCGAGGTCGAGGTCACGCGGCCGCCATCCCAATACTAAAGTGTCGAGCGTGATGAAAATGGCCTTGCAGCCAATCGCCTCGGCGCGCTTTACGAAACTCTCCGCCAGTGCGTCCGATTTGCCCCAGTAGAGCTGGTAGAAGCGCGGACCATTGCCATTGGCTTCGGCGATCTTCTCCATAGGCATTGATGCCTGAGACGAAATGATCATCGGCAGGTTGAGATTCTTCATCGCCCGCGCGCAGGGTCAGTTGACCTCCTGCAAGTCCAATTTGAAGAACATCGCGACCGCCCTGGAGATGTATTCCTCCGATAACGAGGGGCGCTATCCGGTCGACCTGGGAGGCCTCACACCAAACTACCTCAAAGTGATTCCCGGGTGCGCGGCAACCGGGAAGAAGGATACCTACAGTGGCTCCTATGAGGCCCAGGCCGGACCGGACAGTTTCACCATTTTTTGCAAGGGTGAGAACCACACCCGGGCGGGCTATCCTCGCCTGACGGCCAATTTCCCCCAGTACACCGCCCGGTTCGGTCTCGTCGAGTCGGAGCGGTCTTTGGAGGAGTTAAAAAGACAGCAACAATCCCGAGAGCCCTGACCTCTAAGCTGCCCGCATGCAGATCAACCCGGCCCTCGCGGGCAAGCTCACCAGAATCGACCAGGGCAACCTGGGCCCGGCCGTGCTATCCGGCGACGGCAGCACGGTCGTTTACAATAAGTGGATCGACAATGAGCAGTGGGACGTCTTCCGGCATCGGGGCGATAGCATCGAGCGACTGACCGATGATCCGCGCCACGACATTTCGCCCTCCCTCAGCCGCGATGGCCAGGTGGTGGCCTGGAGCCACTACTCCGGCAAGGAGTGGGGCCAGGGCAGCTGGGACATCAAAAAGCACGTCCAGGGCAAGACCGTCGTGGTGGCCGATGGGCCGGCCCACGAGACCGATCCTCAGGTCTCGGCCGACGGGCGTACCATCGTCTGGACCAACGACGACAGCGGCAGCCCCTGGGGCTTTGACATCTTCCGCGAGCAAGAAGGCAAGATGGATCAGGTCACCTCGGGCGACGGGGTGAACACCGATCCGTTGATCAACGCCGATGGCAGCCGGGTCTTCTTCCGCCGCAAGGTGCGCTTCGACGGGGGTGACCTGTGGATGAAGGATGAGCACGGTACCATCAAGGCCTTGACCGACAATCCAGAGTCCGAGTTCGACCCGGCGATCAGCGCCAACGGGCGGGTGGTGGCATTCTCCCAGGTCTCCCGTGAGTTCGATGACGACGTGTTCTGGTTCCACGACAAGGGCGGCAATGTCACGGTCCTGGCCGGCGAGAAGAAGGTGGACGAGAGCGAGCCCACCCTGTCTGCCGACGGCTCGGTGGCCGCCTGGACCCGCCGCAGCAAGAAGCCGGGCGAGTCGCGCGAGCCTCAGGTGATGCTCATGGAGAACGGGCAGGCCACCCCTCTGACGGTTGAGGGCCTCAGCTTCTGGCCCAAATTGAGCGAGGATGGCCGGGTGCTGACCTTCGCCACAGTGGAGCAGAACCAGGTGGTGCTTTACAAGCTGGAGCGCGACTCCTAAAATCAGGGGGATGGCCCAACCCGAGGAGAATGAAAAGGACTCTGGCTTCCCCTCAGGTCCCTGGACTGGCTTCTATACCCAGCCGGGGGACCGCCGGTTTCACCGCCAGTCGCTCGATCTGACCTTTCGCCGCGGGCGCATGATCGGTCGTGGACAGGACGGTATCGGTGTCTTTTTGATCGGGGGGCACTATGACCTGGAGTCGCGACGCGTCTGGTGGACCAAGAGCTACCCGGGCTCGCACAGCGTGTATTATTCCGGGGTGCAGCAGGGACGCACCATCCAGGGCGACTGGAATATCCCACCGCATTATCGGGGCGGCTTCTCCATCTGGCCAGGAGGCGACAGCGCCCTGGACGGTGAGTTCTTCCTGGAAGAAGCGCGCCCACTGGAAGTGCGTTTGCCGGCTCTGGTGGAGGACTAGCCGCCCCAGAGGCTAAAGGAAGAAGGCATGGAACTGAAAACACTCGATCTGGAGACCTTCGCCGAGCATCTGCGAGCCCGCGTGGCTCAGGGCCGGCCCACCAGCGCCGAGCCCGAGAGCGTGGAGACGCGCCTCGAGCAGCACGGCCAAACTTTCCACCTCGGCTTCGTGCCGGAGGGCAAGCTACTGATCGTGGCCCGGGCTCGCCCCCGCCACAAGCTGCTGGTCTGCGCCGAGAGCCATCTCACCCAACATCTCGATCAACTCGGCATCTCGGGCGAGATTAAGCTCGGCCGACCCGAATTCGATCCGTATTACGTGATCAAGAACGCCACCGTTGAAGAAGCCCGGGCCACCCTCGACGACGAGTTTGTGGATACCCTGCGAGGGCTGGAGCCCTGGATGGAGTTTGAGATGACCGCGCGCGAATATCGCCTGCTCAAGGTTGTCGACACCGTGTATGGGGTCGAGCGACTCAATAGCGACCTCAAGCGACTGGCCAAGCTTGTTGCGGCCAGCTGTCTTCCCCCCGAGGAAGACGAGTAAGCTCCACCTTCAGAAGGAGGGGGAGTAGTCTTCTTGCGAAGCGCTCCGAGGTGAATGATCGTCAGAGGGAAATCGTCAAGGCTCTGATCCAAATGGCCTGGGCCGACCAGCGCTGGGCGCCCGAGGAAGAAAGCATGGTGGCCAACGTGCTCTTGCGCATGGGGTGCGAGAGCGCCGAGGTCGAGCAGCTGAAGGATGCCCTGAAGCAGTATCCCGACATGGCCCACCTGGAGACTCACATCCCCGATCACGACAGCCGACTTAACGCCATGAGACTCCTGCTCGCTGTGGCTTTTGCCGACAACGCCCTGGCCAGCGAAGAGCTCGACTACATCCAGCGCATGGCCTCGCGCTTGTCGATCAACGACACGGAGCTGGACCAGCTGCGCCAGGAGGCCCTTCGCATGCGTGCGGCCTGGCAGTCTTGAAAGTTCTTGCGCTCGGCTTTCCGGCCGAACTGCTCGAGCGACTTGGCAGGTATTTCTACGACCTGGACATCGAGTCTGTGGATACCCTGGAGGTGCTCCAGTGCATTCCCAGCCTGCTCGTGATCGAGCAGGTCGCCCTGGGAGACGACCCCCTTGGCTATCTGGACGAGCTGCGCAAGCGGGAGACCCCGCTGCGCGCCGTCCCCATCATCTACTGCCTGTCGCCCGATGCCTACGATCAGGCGGGCCTTGCCACCGGGCTGGTGCGACGCCTCGGGGTCAAGCGGGTGCTGGCCACGCCGGTCGATCTGCCTGAGCTGGCCCGCTCGGTAGCCGCCGAGCTGGGCATTCGCATGCGGCCCCAGCCCCCTCGTGCTCCGGCCGCGCGCCGTCAGACGCTCAGTGCGTTGGCCGGCCTGTGGCTCAAGTTTCGGGCCTCCAACCTGGCACGCGTGCATTCGTTGGAGATGGCCGCCGAGGTGCTGCAGCACGGCGAGCTGGAAGCCAATGCGCGCCGCCAGGTCGAGCGCGAGATGCACAAACTGGTCGGCTCGGCCGGTACCTTCGGGTTTCAGGAGGCCTCTTTGCTGGCCCGCGAGGCCGAGTCGCTGCTTGCTCATGCCAGCGTGCTGAACGGCGAGCAACGCTTGCGCCTGCTCGAGCTGGCCCAGAGGATTCGTTTCCAGCTGGAGGGAGCCGCCCCGCCCTGTGCGGAGGCGGCCTCGAAGGCTCAGACAGGCAAAAGCATTCTGGTGGTGAGCGACGATCCGGAGATGGCCGGCAGCCTGCCTGGATTCACTCTGACCCGAGCGGCCAGCAATGAGGAAGCGCGAACTCTTGTGCGCGACCAGCTACCTGGAGCGCTGCTGCTGGATGCCTGCAGCGGCGACCTGGCCACCCGCGTCCAGTTGCTCAAGGAGCTTTCCTGGGAGTTTCCCCAGTTGCCCATGCTGGTGCTGACCGGCGAGCAGGGTCTGCACGCCCGTCTGGCCCTGACCGAAATGGGAAGCGTGGAAGTACTCTGTCGGCCCGTCACTGCCCAGCAGATCAGCGAAGAGCTGAGAATCCTGCTCGAGCGCCGGGGGCAGCTGGGGGTGCGGGTGCTGGCGGTGGACGACGACCCTTCCATCCTGGAGGCCGTCAAAGGCACGCTCGAGCCGATGGGGCTGGCGGTCGAGACCCTCTCCGATCCCACCCTGTTCTGGGAGGCGCTCGAGCTCTCGTCCCCCGACCTGATCCTGCTGGACGTGGACATGCCCTACCTCAGCGGGCTCGATCTCTGTCGCGTGCTGCGCACCGATCCGCGCTGGAGCGACCGCCCGGTGCTCTTTCTGACGGCCTACTTCGACACCAACACGATGCAGCGCATCTACCAGGCCGGAGCTGACGATTATATCCAGAAGCCGGTGGTGGACTCCGAGCTGGTCACCCGCATCTCCAACCGGCTGGCCCGCACCCAGCACTACCGCCGTCTGGCCGATACCGATCTTTTGACCGGGGTGGCCACCCGGCGCGTAGCAGGGTGAGCTGCGCCGTGTCCGCCGCCACTTCCGGGATCTCAGCCGGGCTCTGGCCGCTGAATTTGCGGCCAAACGCGTCCTCCAGCGTCCATTCGATTCCGGC
>QWHO01000461.1 GCA_021404945.1 bacterium CPR1 | reverse complement strand
CGACTCGGGTGAGAAATACCTGTGCTTGCCGGGCTTGAGGCGCAGTCCCAGCACGGTGTTGAGAAACGAGGTGATCAGCATCAGGGTGAACCCGTAGACGAAGTAGCCCACCCCCAGGCCCACCGAGACGGCCAGCAGGCGCATCGCCTCGCTCATTCCGCCGCTCAGCTCATAGAGCCAGGCCGTCAGGCAGACGGCGGGGTAAACGCTGACGCCAAGCACCAGTCCGCCCAGCAGGTAGAGGAACAGGGGGAACACGGTTTGGATGAGATTGCTCATGCCCGGGTGGGTTTGCGAGGGGGATGGGATCCCCTTCACCGGGAATAGGCCGGCGTGAAGGTTCGAGCAGCGGCTCGCACCCACCCGGGACGAGCCAAGCCTAACAACGAGGACGCCTGCGCGGTCTTCATCGACCAGCAGTTCTTTCTGGTGGCCGACGGGATGGGCGGAATGAACGGCGGGGAGGTAGCTGCCGCCATGACGGTGGAGCGGATCCCCCCGCTGGTCCTGCCCCACCTGGCCAGCGGAGAGCCGCTGGAGCTGATGGGCTCGGCCATGAGCAAGGTCAGCCGCGACATCTGGCAACAGTCGGCCACCAGCCGCTCTCTCTACGGCATGGGATCGACGGTTGTGGCCGTGCACCTCCGGGATAGCGAGCTTTTCGTGGCTCACGCCGGCGATGCTCGCGTCTACCTCTGGAGGGGCGGCGAGCTGCGTCTCCTGACCGACGACCACACTCTGGTGCACGCCCTCTTCAAGCAGGGCACCATTACGGCCGAGCAGGCCGAGGTGCACCCCTGGCGCAGCCAGCTGATTCGCCATATGGGTCAAAAGAAGCTGGAGTTCGAAACGCAGGCGGTTCCGGTCGAGCCGGGCGATCGGGTGCTCTTGTGCAGTGACGGTCTCAACAAGGAGCTGCCCGACCTCTTGATCGGGCAGCTGCTGGGCGCCGCTGCCAGCCCCGAGCAAGCCGTCGAGGTGCTCGTCGAGCAGGCCAACGAGCGGGGGGGACGCGACAACATCACCGCCCTGGTGGTGTTCCTGGAAGCCTAGAAGCGCAGCCGGAACCCCTTGACACAGTTCTCCGGCTGCGCGACGCCCAACATATTGTGCTAGAAGTCCGGCCGCCTACAAGTGGTGGCGGAGGTTCCCTCAGACAGCACAAGGGGGTTTGCGGCCGGACCTCTAGTCGGGAGAAGGGCTCGGGATGGGCTCAGTTGAGGAGCCGGGGCTCGATTCGGGCGGAGGGCTGGCCTCTGGCGAGGGGCTCGGCTCGGGCGACGCGCTGGCTTGAGGCGAGGAGACGGGCTCGGGCTTCTTCTTGGGGTCGGGATGCACCGGCGCCTGGACCGCGGTCGGCTTGTTGTAGACCACTTCGCCCTCGCCCACCAGCACGCCCGCGATAGCGGCCGTCTGAAAGCAGGCCAGGCTTCCCGCCAGCAATGCTGCCATGCCCAGCCGGGCCATGTCCGAGCGGCGAAGGGGCGCCAGCCCGCCGATGCCAGCGATCTGGATGCCGATGGAGCTGAAGTTGGTGAAGCCGCACAGGGCGTAGATGGTGATCATGATGGTTCGGCCCGACATCTGGCAGTTGGGGTCGGAGATGGCCGTGGTGAGCGAGGTGTAGGCGTAGAACTCGTTGATGACCAGCTTCTGGCCCAGGAGCTCTGCACACTGGTTGGCCTGAGCCCCCCAGGGCACGCCCATCAGCCAGGCAAAGGGCACGAAGACCACGTTGAAGATGTCGTCGAGCCCGAACTCGGGATGGCTGAAGACCCCCCCGATCACGCTCAGGATACCGTCGATCATGTGCACCAGGGCGATGAAAGCGATCAGCATGGCTCCGACGTTCAAAGCCAGCATCAGGCCCTGGCTGGCCCCGGCTGCGGCGGCGTCGATCACGTTGGCTTCGGTGCGGGTATTCTGCACCTTGATGCGACCGTGGGTCACCGGCTCCTCCGTTTCGGGGACCATCAGCTTGGCGAACAGGATGGCGGCCGGGGCCGACATGACGCTGGCGGCCAGCAAGTGTCCGGCGGCGTCCGGAAAGGTATCGTCGAGCATGCCGGCATAGACGCCCAGCACCCCCCCGGCGATGGTGGCAAAGCCGCCCGTCATCACGGTCATGAGCTCAGAGCGGGTCAACTTCTCCACGTAAGGCTTGATAAGAAGCGGGGCCTCGGTCTGGCCCAGAAAGATGTTGGCCGAGGTGCACAGGGTCTCGGCTCCGCTCGTGCCCAGAAGGCGCAACATGACGGCGGCGATGACCTCGACCACCTTCTGCATCACGCCCAGGTAGTAGAGCACGCTCATCAAGGACGAGAAAAAGATGATGGTGGGCAGCACCTGGAAGGCAAAGATGAAGCCATACTTCTCCATGTCGGTCAGGGGTTGAAAGACGAAGCTGCTGCCTTTTGCGGTGTAGCTCAGCAGGCGGTCGATCAAGAGGCGCACTCCGTCGAAGAACCACTTGCCGGGTTCGGTCTTGAGCACCAGCAGGGCGAAGACAAACTGCATGATGGTGGCCCAGAAGATGAGCTTCCAGACGACCCGCTTCTTGTTGTCTGAGAAGGCGTAGCCCAGGCCGATAAAGGCGAAGACACCCAGCAGGCTGACGGCGCGTTCCACTGTCAGCTCAAGGAAAGAGAATTTTTCAGCATCATCGACCTAGTTTGCCCGGGGCGGCCGAAAAGAACCTGAAACCCTCAGGGGGCGGAAAGCTACTGCGAAGGCCACGTGTTCTCGGGCCGGATGTCGAAGTGGCACTCGAAGGTCTCGGTTTGTCGCTTTTGCCCGGTGGCAGATTCCAGGCCGGGCTGCCTCAGAACGATGTGCACCAGCACATTCTCGTCTGCGGGGTCCAGGGTCACCGAGAAATGAAGCAGGTTGCGGGTGAGGATCTGAAAGCCATCCGCGCTCGCTTCGGGAGACGCGGTCAAGGAGGCCAGGCTCGGGTTCTGCATGGGCATCGGGAAAATCACCGGTGGCGCCGGGCTGGCGGGGATGACCTGCTTGCGAACCAGCTGGCCGAGCTCGGGGCGCTCGGTGGGCGGGCTCTCCTCGGCATCGCTGCTGGTGGCGTACCAGACCGTATAGCGGTTCCAGAGCGGCTTGCGAGTCGAATCGTAGTTGGTCGCATCGGTCCAGTTGTCCAGACCCCCCATCGAAATCGAGTCGCGCTCGTTCAGGGGAGCTGTCGCGAGGGCCGAGGTCCGGTCCAGGGTGCTGGCCGTTCGAAAGCTCGTCACCACCAGGTCGCGCCGCATCAGAGCGGAGATGCGGCGGGCCTCCGACTGGATTCCCTGGCGCACGACCAGCGTCCGAAAGTTGCGGCTCCCCAACTGGAAGACGGTAAAGATCACCGTGGTCAGCAGTCCCAGAATGAACATCGAGGTCAGAGCCTCGACGATGGTCATGCCGCGGTGGTTCCTGGTCATGGCTTGACGTACTGGTGATAGTAAGCTCGGGAGAGGGTGAGCGAGAGCCGTCCCTGACCCTGTCTGACGTTGTCGGTGCTCTTGATGGGGGCGGCCACGTCTGAGGGCCACCAGACGACATCGACGGTCAGGCGCCACAGATCTCCCATCGCTTTTCTTTGAATTCTCTCCGCCTTGAAGTGCTGCCAGTACTCGATCTGGTTCATGTCATCGTGCTGGTAGACATGGACCCCCTGGCTCTGGTTCTCCTCGTAGAGCGGCAGGTCTTCGGTGGTGGACAAAGGAGGATCGGTGCCCCAACCCGGCGGACCGGCGCGCATGGCCTGGTCCATCCGGCGCTGGGCCAGCAGCAAGCCCACGGTCTGGCTGCTCGACTTGCTCGAAGAGGCCATCAACTTGGTGAAAACGGCCAGCACAAAAACGATCACGACCCCGAGCAGGCCGATCGCGACCACGATTTCCCCCACGGAGAGGCCTATCCTCGGCCCACGCTTCTCCACATCCATTTATATAGCACAAAAAAAAACCTTCGACCACGCAGGACGCTGGAAAGATTCTGTGCTAAGAATTAGACAGGCAATCAAGAACCGGAGGTGGCCCATGCGCGGAAGCGTCAGACGACCACAGGGAATCGCGCTCATTATGGTCTTGACCATCCTCGGGGTGCTGGTCACTTTGTCCGGGGCCTTCGTCGCGATCAACCACTCGAATTTCGCCTTGATGGCCTCGGCGATGGATCAAGAGGAAGCCACCGCTGCCTGCTATGCAGGCTATTACTATGCCCTCTACTGCGTGGAGCATGACCGAAGGTGGGGCAAGAACGTTCCCGGGTTCGTTAGCGGCACCCGGCCGAGCCCGGCCGAGCTGGCCGAGGTGGCCAGCCTGCTCGATGTCGAGGTCGTCAACGTCTTCACTCTTCGGTGCTATCCGAAGAATCCTGACGGAACCAGGACCGGGACCAGCCTGCTACTCCAGGTGCGCAACAACCTGGCCAACGACTGGCTGGATGCTCCGGGCCCGGGACGCGATCCGATTCCAGCGGGCGGCCCGTTTCCTGCCGTTCCCTGGAACAGTCTGTTTATCCGGGTCACGGGCGACTCGGGCGGAGTGCAGAGGCGGTTGGAGAGCCTGCTCACCGCTGCCCCACCCTTTGACGCGGCGGCCACGGCCAACGGCGACATCCTGATCGAGGCCGACGATTCGGTGACCATTGACAGTCGAGACAAATACCTCAATCAGTTGCGCAGCAAGTCCAGGCTGAACCTGACCCCCAACCAGGCTGCCACCGACAAGGTGCAGTTCCGCTGGAGCGCCGATCCCCAGCTCGACGCTCTGCCGCGCAAAGGCCGACTGTGGGCGCAGGATCAGATCTTCGTGGGCGGCCACGACATGTCCGACCCCAATCCCCTCACCAACAAGAAGGCCGAGG
>QWHO01000460.1 GCA_021404945.1 bacterium CPR1 | reverse complement strand
AAGCCGATCTGGTGCGTCCTGTCGGTGGCAAGCAGTTTGTTCGAGAGCGTCCCTTCTATCTGATCCGAAGGGCCGGCTCCTGGTCGGGGCCGGGCTCGACTGCGCTGTGGGGGCATCTTCTGAACATGTCTGAGTGACGAGTGAGTGCGCCGAGGCGGGGCGAACGCGGCGGCCTCACGCGGACGGGTTGCTCCCGCATGGTCGGGCCTCCCGAGGCGGCCCGGTGCACGAACGCTCCCACCAGCTTTAAGTGGGAGGCCTCCGTCCCGGTGTCGGTAGACCAACCTCCGAAGAATGGCCCCGCGCCCGGTGACCCCGCCTTTCACGGTCAGGTTCCCGTCCAGATATAAGCCCCGCTCAGGGTCACCTTCCCCCGCGCCACCACGGCGGCCATGTTGGTCGTGCTCAACGATCCCCCACCGTTCAGCGTCACGTCCCCGGTGCAGATGATTGGTCACGTCGAGGTTGAGGCTCAGGGCGCGGGTCTCGCCGGTCTGGGTGTCGTGGACGAAGACGTCGGCCAGGCCGTTCTGGTCGCGGGGGTCGAGGTTGGTGGCGTGGGAGACGAAGACGACGAAGCGGCCGTCGCCGGAGATCCTGGGGGTGTCGGAAGCGCCCGTTGGACTGGACCGCGCCGGTGGCCACGCTGAGGCGGGCGGTGAGGCCGGTCTGGCGGTCGTGGCGGAAGATGTCGGAGAGGCCGTTGGTATCGCCGGGGACGAGGTTGCTGGCCTCGGACTGGAAGACGACGAAGCGGCCGTCGTCGGAGATGTCCAGGGTGTTGTCGGGCTCCTGCCCCGTGCCGCCACTCAGGCCATCGCCCTGAGCGCCGTCGGTGGCGATGCTGACGCGGGTGGTCTGGCGGTCAGGCGGTCGTGGACGAACACGTCTCGCAGGCCGTTGGTGTCGCCCGGCACGAGGTTGCTCGCGTCGGACCAGAAGGCCACGAAGCGCCCGTCGGCGGAGATTCGGGGGGCTCCACTGTCATCGTTGCCCGGGTTGTTCCCCGAGTCGACGCTGACCCGGCTGGTCACGCCGGCGGCGACATCGCGCACCAGGACGTCACCGACCCCGGGCAGGCCACCCGGCACCAGACTGGTGGCTCCGGACGCGAAGGCGATCAGGTTCCCGTCTGCGGAGATGGACGAGAGACCGCAGAATCCATCCGACTGACCGCCGCCGGTGGACACGCTTACCAGGATGGTCTGGCCGGCCTGGTAAGCGTGGCGGAAGACGTCCACCTGGTTGTTGATGTCGTTGGCGACCAGGTTGGTTGCGTCGGAGTCGAAGGCCACTAACCCCCCGACTGACACGGTTGCCCGGCCGCTGTCTCCATTGCTCTGGTTCCCGGCAGAATCCACACTGACGCGCTGGGTCGTGGGAGTCAGCCGGTTACGCAAGTAAGTATCAAAAAATCCCGTAGTCTTTTCGGGGATCAGGTTGAAGGCCTGTGAGTCAAAAACGATAGAGGTCCCGTCGCCTGATGTCCCCGGGCGCAGGCTGTCCGCATCGGCCTGTATCCCTGTTGAGCTGAAGCTCTGCCGCCCGATCAGCGTGTGCAGGCTCGGACGCATCTTTGGGGATTGGACGTGGTTGGCGGTGGGGGTGTTCTGCATGCCATGCCCTCCTCCAGGGTGTTTCCGGGGACAACTTGAGCATACTCGCGGGAGGTGACAGGAAGTGCCACTCTGCCCGGGGGCATTCCACACGCTGCTCGGCGAAATATCTAGCACAGCAGTGGTGAGTAATCTGGAGCCTGACCTGTCTGCGCACCCTGACATTGAGTAGGATTCATAGGGCCAGCCCAGAAACTACCCGAAGTCATGGCCGACCGCTCGAACTCTCGAAAGCTGGAGCTTGGACGACCCCCAGAAGCGGGAGCGGTCTCCATTGAGCGCCTGGTGGCCAGGGCACTGGAAGGCCAGATCCGTGTGCCACACTTCCAGCGAGGCCTGAAGTGGAGGGCAGACAACGTGCTGGCCCTTTTCGACAGTCTGCGAAAAGGGCTGCCGATCGGCTCGCTGCTCTTCTGGAAACGGATTGCGGCACAGGGGACAGTCTATCTGGGACCACTTCGGCTGGAGGTACCTGAACGGGCGGATGCGCGCTGGGTGGTGGATGGCCAGCAACGGCTGGTCGCTCTGACCGCCTCGCTGAGCCGACCTGTCCCGCTGCCACGAGGACCGGTCGATCCGTATGTTGTGTATTTCGACCCCGCCGAGGAGACGTTCCATACCCCCGGCTCCGAGGGCGAGGTCCCAGACCATTGGGTGGCCCTTCCCCACCTCCTGGATGCCACTGAGCTCAGCGAATTCGTTCACGAGTGGGCCTACGGCGCAAATCGCGCTTACCGCTCAGCTCTCTTCGAGGCAGGAACGCGTATCCGGCAATACGAGGTGCCGGTCTACACGGTCGAGACCGGAGATGAGGATGTGCTGAGAGAGATTTTCTACCGCATCAATAAGAGTGGCAAGCCGCTCGACTGGCCCGATGTTTATGACGCGCTCTACGGCCACGATGGGAGCGGCGACATGACGACCCTGGCCGAGCTGGCTTCCCACTTATCGAATCTAGGTTTTGGCAAGATAGCGGTGGAATCTCTCACTCCGGTTATTCTTGCGATGCGGGGCCTGGATGTGACGAGACCTCTGGGTCAATATCTGGACAAAGACCGTTCGATCCTGGAGGGCGCCGCTCAGCAGGGGGCTGAGGTGTTGCCACGGGTTATAGCTTTTCTCCGTCGCTCGCATATCCCCCACATTGCTTTCCTGCCGCGAATGCTGGTGCTCGAAAGCCTGGCACGCTTTTTCCTCCTTCATCCCGAGCCCTCAGGACGCTCGATCACACTTCTTTCCCGTTGGCTTTGGCGGGTCCTCACGGCGGTGGGGGGCTTCGAGGAGCGCACGTTCCGACGACACGCCGTGGCGCAAATCACTGAGGACGAGCAGGCCAGCATCCAGGCCATGCTGCAGCATGCCGCAAGCGTTCGGACCGAGCTCAGGCTTGACGGTGCCTCCGACACACGCTCAGCGCGCTGTCGGTTGGTCCTCCTTGGCCTATCGCTTTTCAAACCGGAAAATCTTGCGGACGGGGCTTGCATCGAACTGGCCCACCTGGTCGAGAATCACGGCCTGAGCTCTTTGCCGCGAGTGATCCGTGGCGAGCCAGACAACGCCAATCGGCTCCTGCACCCTCCCTCGTTGGCTCAACTGCGCAACTTGCTGGAGGCTCGACTCCAGGGAGAGCGCCAGGATGACAACGAGAGTATTCTTGCCTCACACGCTATCACTTCAGAGGCCACGCGGGCCTATCGTCAGGGGAAGAAGGACCTGTTCTTGTCCTTGAGGCGAGCACAAATTCATGACCGTCTGCTTGGTATGGCCTGTTGGGATCCGCTGGACCGCGACCGGCCTTCCATCGAATACCTGACTTCGCTCGACGAAGTCGCGTGAGCTCCTACCAGGTTCGCCTGGCCGGAACTCCGGTCGCAACTCTGGTGGAGAACATCCGCGGCTTACTTGGCATACGGCCAGATGCGGCATATCGGGAGATGTCACCGCGTCCGACGCTGGGCCAACAATTCGAGGACGATCTGACGCGCACTCGCTGGGGGGGGCGCAGTGGTCAGTTGCCTGCTTTCCTGGCCAATCTCCTTCCGGAATCTGGTGGCCCATTACGATCTGTGATCGTTCGCAGCCTCGGCTTGGAGAACCCTTCCGATCCCGAGCTGCTGTCAGCCCTGGGGCTCGACCTTCCCGGTGCAGTCGAGTTCGTTCGGGTCGAGGACCAGGTCGAAATCGAAACGGGGCCGGAGCCTCCTTTCGATCCGCAGACGCAGACCGCTCCGACCGGGGCATTGAGGTTCTCGCTGGCCGGAGTGCAACTCAAGTTTTCGATGGTGCGGGAGGGCGACCGGTTGACCTTTCCGGCTTCTGGACTGGGTGGAGAATGGATCGTCAAAATCGAGTCCACGGCTTACCCGGGTCTGGTAGAGAACGAGTTCGCCATGCTCGAATGGGCCCGCGCGATCGGCTTGGACGTGCCCGAGCTCATGGTGGTCGGGCCGGATAGCCTCGACTCTCTTCGTGGACTGGTTTCCGAGCACCCGAGAGGTCTGGCCGTTCGCCGATACGATCGAGTTGGAGGGAACAAGATTCACCAGGAGGACTTCGCTCAGGTCTTCGGATGGATGCCGGAGCGAAAGTACGATGCGAAAGCCGATGCTCTTCTCCGAGTGACAGCGGCCATTCTGGGCCCATCCGGTTACGAGGAGCAACTTCGCCGGCTTATCTTTGCGATTGCAATCGGCAATCACGACGCACATCTCAAGAACTGGTCGCTCGTGTACCCGGACGGAAGGTCGCCCTCGCTCTCCCCGGTCTATGACCAGGTCGCGACCGTGTCCTGGCCCGGTGTGGACCGAGAAATGGCATTGAAACTGGGATCGACTCGAGAACCAGCGCAGGTTGACAGGGCGCTTCTTCGCCGAGTCGCTTCTCAGCTCGGGCAAGATCCCGAACGCGCCGAGCAGGTCGCAATTGCAACATTGGAGTCAATGTGCGCAGCGTGGCCGGCGGCCCGCGACCACCTGCCTGTGATCCACCAGGAGGCGATCGCCGAGCACTGGAAGCGGGTGCCGCTTGCCAGGGCAGCCGGAGCTCTCGGAAGCTAGATCTCATAGGCGGACACGATCCTGTGATGCAAGAAGTCCGAGACATCCGCACAGACATCTCAAAAGAAACGCAGTGGATGTCCCAAGAGGAGCGAGCGGGCATGGTGCCGCGAGGCGAGTTATTTGAGAGCCTTAGGCTGATTATCTGAGAGTTCGGCGGGGCCCTGGCCGCTCTGCTCTTGCCTAAACGAAGAAACCTCTGTA
>QWHO01000459.1 GCA_021404945.1 bacterium CPR1 | reverse complement strand
AGCGGCTCAACCTGGAACGTCCGGACCGCCTGCCAAAGTGGAACTACACTCTAAAGCCTCGCAACTAAAAGCCGAAGTTATTCTTGCGACTGCCCTTAGCGAGTCAACAGAATGAGGACGAAGGCCGGCACGCCGAAGTAGGCGGTGTAGATGGGATCATTCGTGAGCAGGGTGAGAACCAGTCCCATCAAGGCGCCAGCCTCGTAGATGGCCATCTGCACCAGGGGCAGGTTGCGCCGATTGCGCATCAGACGGGGCAAAAAGAGAGCCGCAAACAAGGCCTGGAAGACGAAAACAGCTCCCAGCGCCAGACTCAAGCTGTGGCGTGTCTGCTCGGGCAACCCGGAAGCCTCGGCGGCCTGGCTGGAGATAACCCAGCCCACCAGTCCGTAGACCAGAATCGAGGAGAGGAAACCAGCCTTGATGATCACCGAGCCTGATTCAACCGGCGGACGGACCGCTCCTCCCCGCCGTGCCTGCAAAGCGCGCGCTAGCTTACTCACGCTCACTCGGGCGGAGAACGGGCTTTCGTCGTGATCTCCTCGCAAGCGGATCATGATTCGTCTGCGGGGCGGGTCGGGAGAACGGGCTTTCGTCGTGATCTCCTCGCGAGCGGATCATGATCCGTCTGTGGGGTGGATCGGAGAACGGGCTTTCGTCGTGATCTCCTCGGGATCGTGAGAACGGCCTGCTGCGTGCGTGATCTCTGGCAGGTCGTGGCGTAATCCCGCGCAGGTCAAGCGCGGCTGCTCGGGCGACCTGGGCAGAGAAAGAGGAAAGGATCCGTCCCAGTACCCTCCAACCTTCCCGGGTGCTACCCCTGAGCGAACGAGTCGTGATGCCCGGACTGGTGCTCAACCTGGCCGAGCCCCCTCAACGTCCGCTGAGCACCGAAGAGCGCGGTGCCTACCTGCGCGAGCCGCTCTTCTGGGCGTTCTGCTGGCCGGCTGGCCGGGTGCTGGGAGCCCATCTGCTGGCTCATCCTGAGCTGGTGCGAGGCAAGACCGTCTGCGACCTGGGCGCAGGCTCGGGAGTGGTGGCCCTGGCCGCGGCCCGAGCGGGGGCGGCCCGGGTGCTGGCCTGCGATATCGACCCGGCCGCCCGTCTGGCCTGTCGCCACAATGCAGCCCGCAATGGTCTCGAGATCGTCGTCTGCGAGCAGCCTGAGCCCTGTGACCTCATCCTGGCCGCCGACCTGCTTTACGAGCCGGCAAACCGCCACTGGCTGAAGGGGCTCTGCCTGGTGGCTGACTCCCGAGGCGAGCCCGGGGAGGGTTTTCGGCTGCTGGGATGGCACGACTCGGCTCCCCTGCCCGACCTGGGATTCGAGTCTGGCTTTCGGCGGGTCGGCCTTTGGGCTGGCCAGGAGTGCGTCGCTGGCAGGAAGACGGGTCCCGGATAGCAGGAAGTGCAGCGATGGCGCGAAAGTGGCGCGCCCTGTGCTGCTCTGGGTGAAGATCGTGGTAATCTCCCTGATCCTGGCCCTGCTGATCGGGCCCGCCCGGGGCCAGGCGCCGATGGCCCAACCCCCGGCCCCAGAAGCCCCGAACCAGGCGCCGGTGCCGCAAACTCCGGGCCACGAAGCCCCGAACCAGGCGCCGGTACCCCAAACTCCGGGCCACGAAACCCCGGACCAGGCGCCGGTGCCCGAAGCCCCGGGCCCCACGATCCTGATTGAGGAGGAGCCGTCCGACGCCCTCGAGCAACCCGACCAGCCCCCGAATCTGGACGCCGACGAGGCCAGGATGTTTTTTCCTATCGGGTTCAGGCTGCTCAAGCGTCTGACCTTCGGGGGCTTTGCCCAGGTTGACTACCAGGACGGAAGGCTCGGCTCCAGCCGGAGCAGCAGTCTGCGCCCGGCCACCAATCGGCTGGCTCCCTTCCCGGCCGAAACCGAGCTGGTTCTGCGCCGAGCCCGCCTGAACGTCACTCTCCCTCTCTCGGAGAACAATGGCTTTAGAGCCCAGCTGCCCTTCGAGGATCTGAGCGGCATCCAGGCAGAGGACGCCTACTACTATCAAACGATCGGCCAATCCAACCTGCTGACAGTGGGGCAGTTCAAGACTCCCTTCGGCTACGAGGGTCTGCGCGCGATCTGGAGCGCCAACACCATCGAGCTTTCCGATGCCACCAACTGCCTCTACCATCGACGTGACATCGGGCTCATGCTCAGCTCGGACAGCGGCGGCGACCTGACCGGCGACGTGGCTTTCGTGCTCGGGCAGGGCGCCAACCAGCTCAATGGTTTTTCCGCCGTCAACGTACTGGGGCGAGTGGAATACCACCTGACCGAGCACCTCGGCCTGTTCGGCTCGCTGCACTACGGCCTCTACAACACAGCCCCGGACTCCCCCACCAATCCCCAGGTCTTGCCGGTGCGCCGTCAGGGGGTGGGGGCTCGCTACCGCAACCCGCCCTTCAAGCTGGACGCAGAGCTGCTCTTCAGCCAGGGCTACAACCGTTACTCCGGAACAGATACTTCTGCCTCAGGTGGTTACACAACTGCGGTGGTGCAACTTAACGAGCAGTTCGACGGCGTATTAAGCTATGACTGGCTTGATCCAGCCAATGGCCAGACAAACTTGAGTGCGGTGGACAACGCCTTGAACAGTCGCGAGCGCTGGGTGCTGGGCCTGAACTTCTACCTCGACCGCAAGAACTATGATCGGCTCATGCTCAACTACGAGATCCACCGACAGACCGAGGGGCCATCCTTCAGAACCCAGGGCTGGCGCCTGCGCTACCAGCTTCTCTTCTAAATTAGCCTAGGGATAACCGTCGCAGCTACGAACCAGCAAGCATGCGATCCATACAAGTTGTTCTTTTCCTGGTAACCCTGCTGACGGCGGGCTGCTCGAGCCCAAAGCCGGAGGTCTTCACCCACCCGAAGCATGGGTATTCCTTTCCTGTTGGTAACGACTGGCTGGTGCGTGCCGAGGGTGGCCCGCCGGAACAAGCCGACGAAGTGGTTTTCATGCGGGCCATCGATGCTCCGGGCAAGGTTGCCGCTTACAACCCCGGCGACATCCTCGAGGGGGCAGAGGGTGTGATCGACGGAAACCTCCTGCTGGTGACAGTCAAGGTCGAACCCAATCCCAAGAAACTGGAGCCGATGGAGTTTCTGGCCCAGAACGGGATGTCACAGAAGGCCAGGCTCGAGATGACAGATTTCAACGGGCTGAGCGCCGTACGCCGCACCGACGTGGGAGGCACGCTCATCTTTGTGACGGTGGGCGAAACGTTCTACGCAGTGCGGGCTCTCGAGCTGCCGGGCAAGAGCACGGTGACCGGGAATTATTTGAAGAGCGACCCGGAGGCGGTCAAGCTTCTCGAGGAGGGCCTGAAAGGCCTGAAGCTCCCGGCCTCGAGGAGCTGAAGGGCCTTGCCCACGAGCTGGGGCAGCCCTGGCGCGGGGTGAGGAGGCTGACCTTGCCCCGCGCCAGGTTGTCCACTGACGGTCCCAGCGTTTCCTGGTGGTGAGAGAGGGAAGGGTTGTTGCGCCGCTGTTGACCGTGCTCTTAGATTACCAGCCGGACCTTGAGCCGGCCTTGAGGCGGCCTTGAAGATTCCTTGAGTGTTACGGGTGTCGGGTCCTGAGCGAACTGGGCGGTCGACTTACGGCCGTGGCCTGGTTACATTGGCTCCGTTGACCAGGAAAGTGTCTCAGAGGAGGATTGCAAACGCCGACCCGTTTCACGCCAGATCTCGTCCCAACGGCATGAGGCCCGCCGGCGCGCAAACCTGTGTGGATGCCCAGTTCGCGGATACGCCAGTCCTCGGGCCGCCGAGAACGCTTGCGCGGGCCATAAGTTGACAGCCGTTCACGCCTTTAGCGGCTACATCGGCGATGAAAAAACCCGCCATTTGGCGGGTTTTTCTTGGTGGGCTAGGAGGGACTCGAACCCCCGGCCCGCTGATTAAGAGTCAGCTGCTCTACCAACTGAGCTACTAGCCCGAACAAGTCCTCATTGTAGCCGCCGGATCCGCTCGAGTCAATAGGGAGTTGCCTGCCGGGAGCGAACCTTGCAGGATGGACCGGATCAAGGAAGCGCTGGGGCTGGGGCCGGGCACGTTCGCGCTGCACCTGGACGTGAACGCGGTGCCGGCCGGGGGGTTCTTGCGGGGCACCTACTCCTGCAAGCTCAAGAAGCCGACCGACATCCAGGGCGTGCTGGCCCGGGCCACGGCGACACGGGACGGACAGGTGGTCTACGAGCAGACCCAGCGTTGCGATCCGGTGGCGCAAGCGGTGGAAGAGCGCTGGGTCTTGATCTTTCGGATTCCGCGCGAGATCGCGTTGCCTGGCGAGCTGCTGCCAAGCGAGCTGACGGGGCTCAGCTGGAGCGTCACGGTGCGGCTCGAGCTGGGTCTGGCCAGGGATCCAGAATCGTCGGCCAGCTTCGAAGTGGTGGGTCCGTTTGCCGATGGAGTGCCCACCGAGCACGGGCCGGTAAGTGGCACCTCGCTGGAACGGGTGGTCAACGTGCTGGCGGCCGACACGGTCTCGGCGGCGGCCCGAGTCAGCGATCGCATGATCGGAGTCCACACCACTCCCCAGGCTCCCGACTACGAGGGAGGGCTGGCCGAGTCGCACCGCGCCGCCGAGCGGGCCGCCCAGCGAGCAACCGACCAGGTGCGCCAGAAGTTTCAGAGCGAGTCAGCGGCCAGGGAAAGTGCTCGCCCGAGGGGAGACCAGCCTGTTTCGGGGCGGAGCCCCTACGAAACACAGCCTCTCGATCAGACGCCGAGCCGGCCGGGGGTCGAGCAAGTGCCCCTGCAGGTCGACGAGAGGCGAGGACCTTACGACACACAGCTTCTCGATCAAGAACCAGCGCGGCGGCGAGTCGAGAAGCCCTCCCCTCGGGTGAATGAGCCTCTTT
>QWHO01000458.1 GCA_021404945.1 bacterium CPR1 | reverse complement strand
ACTACACCGCCTGGTCCAAGCCGGACCCGGCCTGACCGACCCCAGAGTGTGGGTGGATTTCAGGGCAAAAACTTTGTTAACTTCAGCCGGGCAGGGACATCGTGGAAGAATTGTGGGTCTATCCCGTCGAGTGGGTCATTCTGCCCGGGTATTTCTGCTCTCTCTCTTAGTCGAAGGCCGGCATGCAATCTTGCTTCGATCAGGCGATCTCTGGCCCTCCGGGAGCAGGGCTCAGTCAGACCTTCTGCGCCAGGGAGATAGTGGTGCCGTCCGGATCGAGCACGATGGCCGCCCAGAAGCCGAAGTCCTCCAGGTTGGTTGGCGGCTTGAGCACCTTCACTCCGCGCGCGACCAGCTCGGCAAAAGCAGCCTGCAGGTCGCTCACATAAAAGCCGAACGAGCAGGTGCCAGCGGTCGGACGGGCAGGCAGCTCGGTGAGGTGCGGCACCGGCTCGGGATCGCCCCAGCCGTGGAGCACCAGCGTGGTGGGGCCGGTCGAGAACTCGCTCCACCCCGGCGACTCGAACCGCAGCGTGAGCCCCAGAACGTCGCGGTAGAAGGCCACCGAGCGCTGCATGTCGGTCACCATGACCATCATGTAGTGGGGATGCTGAAACATGCTGGCGCTGTTCGGTTCTCGGAAGGCACGCCCTGCGTCGGCTGCGAACCCTGGGAAGCTGATGGCCTATCGCGCGGTTCTCTTTGACCTGGACGGCACGCTGATCGACTCCGAGCGCCACAACCTGGTCGCCTGGCGGGCGGCCTGCGCTCACCACGGGTTTGACCTCAGCGATGCGTTCTACCACAGCCTGATCGGACTGAGCAAGGTGAAGGCCGACGAGTGCCTGCAAGAGGAGTTCGGGCCGGGGTGCGATGTGGTCGCCCTGCGCGAGACCCGTCGGGAGATCTTCTACCACGCCTGGGACAACGGCTCGCCCGTGCCCTGGAAACCCGGCCTCGATCGCCTTCTACCCTGGCTCCAGGAGCGAGGGGTGGGTCGGGCCGTGGCCACCTCCAGCTCCCACCCCGAAGCCTTTGCCAAGCTCACCCGGGCAGGTCTGGTGGAGCACTTCTCGGTGGTCGTCTGCGGCGACGAGGTGCCCGCCGGGAAGCCCGAGCCGGACATCTTCCTGGAGGCCGCCCGCCGACTCGACGTCCACCCCTCTCTCTGCCTCGTGGTGGAAGATTCGCCGTGGGGCGTCCTGGCCGCCCGGAGGGCGGGCATGGAGGTCGTCTACATTCCCGACCTGCTCGGCCCCGAGGGAGTCGAGGCGCGTGTGCTCGCGAGCCTGGCTGAGCTGCCGATGCTCTTCGGGGGTCAGATCTGTCAACCCGATGGGAGGAGAAGCCCGTGAACCAGATCGAGTATTGGAACGGCCGCGCCGGGGAAAGGTGGACCGCGCAGCGCGACAACCTGGACCGGATGCTGTCGAGCTGCACCGCCGCGCTGAGGGAGAGGGCCGGCCCGGTAGCGGGCCTGCGCCTTCTGGACATCGGTTGCGGCACAGGGGAGACTTGCGCTGTGTGGCTGGCAGAGCAAGCCGAGGTAACGGGCCTGGACATCTCGCGGGCGATGCTGGCCGTGGCCCGCAGCCGCACCGAGGGGAAGGCCCTGCTCCTGGAGGCGGACGCTTCCCGATGGCGGGCTGACCAGCCGTTTGATCTGGCCGTCTCCCGTTTTGGAGTGATGTTCTTCGACGATCCCCAGAGCGGCTTTGCCAACATCGCGGCCAACCTGCGCCCGGGAGGACGGATGGTGTTCTGCTGCTGGCGCTCGCTGGCGGAGAATCCCTGGGCTACGGTCCCGATTGAAGCCGTGCGCGATCTCGTGCCAGACTCTCCACCACCGGCGCCCTTCGCGCCCGGCCCCTTCGCCCTGGCCGATCGAGAGCGGCTGGCCGGAATCCTGAGTCGAGCGGGGTTCGTGGAGGTAACGCTGGAGCCGCTGGACTTCCCCGCCTGCATGGCGAGCGAAGGGGGCGCGCGAGCAGCCGTGGAGTTTGTCATGCAGGTTGGCCCGGCCGGGGCCGCCCTGGCCGAGGTCGGTCCCGAGACCCGTGCCAGGGCCGCGGAGCGGCTCGAGTCCGCCCTGTCTCTCCACGAGCATGACGGCCAGGTGAGGCTGAGCGCCGCCGCCTGGATGGTGACGGGGGTGCGCCCGGCATGATGCGCGAGGCCTTTCTGCATGCCGCCCACGAGATGTTCGACGGCTATTGCGACCTCTACGCCGCCCTGAGCCGGGCCGGCGCGCAGTCGCCCGACGTGCTGGCGCTGGCCGAGCACGCCCGCCCCGGCCAGTCGCAACCCCTCTTGCTGCTCGACGTCGTCCACTACCTCCTGCGTGAACGACCCGAGCACGCGCTGGCCAGCTACTACCGCAGCCTCAGGGCCGAGCCTCTGCCCGCCGCGGAGGCGGCCGGACCCTACCTCAGCTTCTGTCGGGAGCACCGGGCGCAGATTGAGCAGCTGTTGCCGCAGCGCCAGGTGCAAACCAACGAGGTGCGCCGCGCGGCCCCGCTGCTGCCGGTGCTGGGCCTGGCCTGGCAGCGCGTGGCCGAGCAGCCCCTGGCGCTGATTGCGCTGGGCGCGAGCGGGGGGTTGCTGCTGATGCTGGACCGCTACCGTTACGACTACGGTCCGGCCGGGCAGGTGGGGGACCCGGCCGCGCGCCTGGTGTTGACCTGCCAGGCACGCGGCCCGGTGCCGATTCCCCAGCGCATCCCGGTGCTGGCCAGCCGGGCCGGCATCGACCTCAATCCCATCGACGTGCGGGAGGATTCCCAGCGTCGCTGGCTTGAGGCCCAGATCTGGCCCACCGAGGCCTTCGAAGACCGGGCCAGGCGGCTCGACCTGGCCGCGGAGGTGACGGCCCAGGACCCTCCCCGCCTCATCCAGGGCGATATCCTGACCGAGCTGGGACCACTGGTCGCCTCCATACCCGCCGAGCAGGCCGTGTGCCTGATGCACAGCTACACGACCTACGAGATGCCTCCGGAAGCTCGCGCGCGGCTGTCGTCCCTGGTGCGCCAGCTCGGCGAGACCCGGGCGGTGCTGTGCGCCGGGCTCGAGTGGGATAGCCACCGGGTAACCTGGCTCAGCCTGCAGCACTACGTCCCGGGGCAGGAGCCCTGGGAGTGCCAACTGGGGCATGCGCAAGTCCACGGCGAGTGGGTGGAGTGGCTCGCGGATGGGAAAAACTCACAGACCGAGCTCGCGCCGGTCGAGTAGAATGGGGTCACGGTTCCCCGAACCCGCACGAATCGCAAGAATCGTCGCTCTTACCCGGAGAACCTACATGGGGCCACTCTGATGGCGCTACGACCGGGTTTGCGGGGCGGCTGGTGGGCGATTTGATCACCGATTGATCACCGTTTCCGCGATTGCGTGGTTGAGCTATTCCTGAGACGATGGTCGGCCCGGGCTGATCGGACGGGAGTCCGGGGCCGAGATCGCGAAGATTCCAGCGATGAAGGCGCACGAGGAGCTCGGCATGACCCTGGAACAGTTTGAGCAGTTTCAAGCTTTGACGCAGGGCTTTCCTCATCAGAATGAGGATGGAGTGGATCTTTCCCTCCTGCGGCAGAACCTCTCAATGACCCCTGGCCAACGTTTGGACAAGCTTGAGGCCGGAGCCAGGTTCTTGCTCGAGCTCGAGCGTGCCAGAACCGCCTGAGTTTCGCAGAGTCCTTGAAGCTCTGCTCGAGAATTCCGTTGACTTCGTCGTGATTGGGGGAGTTGCGATGGCGTTACACGGGTCCGCCCACCTTACGCGCGACATAGACTTTGTATACGCCCGTCATCAGTCGAACATGGAGGCGCTGGTCAAGTCGTTGGCACCGTTTCGTCCGATTCTCAGGGGAGCACCAGCAGACTTGCCCTTTCGTTGGGACAGGCGAACGCTTGAACTGGGACTCAACTTTACTTTGACCACGGAGTTGGGCGATCTCGATCTGCTTGGGAACGCACCGGGGGCACCGCCCTATGTCGAGCTCCGGGAGCGAGCCGAGGTGATGAACGTTGGCGGGCTGGCTGTCCCGGTCGCATCGCTGGAGGATCTAATATCCATGAAACGCGCAGCCAATCGCCCGAAGGACCGCGACCATGTGCGCGAGCTCGAAGCCTTACGGAAGCTAAAGTTTCCCGAGCCATGACCTTTCCTGGCGCAAAACCAGCTCTGGTGATAGTCCTTCTCTTGATCGTTTTTCTCGTGGGCTGTGCTAAGCCGGAACCGACCGAGGACGAGCTGACCGAGCAGACGATGAGGGATATCGCCCAGTCGCACATCGAGGGGAACATGCCCGCTGAGAAGGACTTTGCCATCTTCCTGCAGCGAGACCTGGCCAAATATTTCAGCCAGCGAGTAGGCAAACAAGTGAACGTTGACTACGAGATGCTCCGCGACGGCCCGACCCAAACTGGGATAGGCTATCCCAAGTTCTTCGCCTGGCTTAAGATCCGCGACGGTGACAAAATCTTGGAGGAGGGGGCAGTCGTGCTTTCTGCTGTTGACAGGAAGGAATTCAGCGTGCAGGACTACCACGACGTGAACTCCATCAAACAGGCACCCCAGAGCGTTCGTGACAGCTTCCCGCCTGCCGTCGCCGAGGCAATCCTGAGCAAGATAGAGTCTCGCGCAGAGAACCGACTTTGCCCGCAAGAGACCTGGTCCGTCGGCGCTTCCCCTCGTGGTGAGCCGTTACTCTTGATCACCAGTTGATCACCAAATCTCAGCGTCCGCCTGGTTGGCCTAACTATTTATCCATTTCCGCAGCGAGGGAAAATCTCACCGACAAGTCTGCCAAATCGCTGTAGAGTGAGCCTATGGTTCCCCGAACCCGCACGAAGCAAGAATCGTCGCCCTTACCCGGGGAACCTACATGGGG
>QWHO01000457.1 GCA_021404945.1 bacterium CPR1 | reverse complement strand
GGGCACGCCCCTCCCTGGGCGGGGCTTTTTCTGCAGACCCTGGGCGAGATCCAGACCCGGGCGGGCCGCTACACCGAGGCCCACCAGAGCCTGGAGCAGTCGCTGGCCCGAGTGATGGTAGAGGCCGCCCAACAGCTGCGCACCGGACGGCAGATCTCCCAGAACCCGCGTTACCTCTCTCTCATGCTGGCTCGCTTCGAGCTGGAGATGGCGTCAGGCCAGATCGGAGCCGCCCACGACCTGCTCGAGCGTCTGCAAGAGCAGAACCCCGAGCACCCCCTGGTCCAGCTCGCCTGGGCCGGTTTCTACGAGCTGCAGGGCGAGGACACGCTCAGCGTCAGCTGGCTCGAGCGAGCCGTGGGCCGGGCTGACTCGGGTCTGCTCGGCGAGATGACCCGCCCGGCGGCCCGCAGCCGGCTGGCCGAGGCCTACGTTCGCCTGGGTCGGCTGGACGACGCCGAGGCCGAGTACCGACGGGCGCTGCGGGCGGGAGAGGCGGGACCGGCCGTTCGGGCCACCCTGGGCTACCTGCTCGCCCGCCAGGGCCGCGAGGCCGACGCCAACCCCCTGTTCGAGGAAGCGATGCGCGATTTTCGCCAGAAGCTGCGGCGTAACCCGAGCGACTCCGAGCTGCTGGCCGGCCTGGGGAACCTGCTGGCCTACCGGGGCGATCTGGAGGATGCCCAGAGCTATCTCGAGCGGGCCGTCTCCAGCAGCCCGCGCGACTGCGCCGCCTGGAGCTCTCTGGGCGACCTGCGCCAGAAACGAAACCAGCTGCCCCAGGCCCTCGAGGCCTACCGCAAAGCCCTGGAGCTGGCCCAGCGGCCGGACCAGAAGAAGTCACTGCAAAGCCGCCTGGCCGAGGTCGAGGGGGCGCTCCCCACCTAGCCTCCCCACGGCCACGCCCGAAAGGGGCGCCTTGTTCAGGACAGTCCAGGGACACGCCCGAAAGGGGCGCGAGTGAAGGTCAATCCCGCGCCGCAAGCGAAGCCGGGGCCATCCACTCCGCTCGGAGGTCCGCATGAATACTCTGCTCAGCACCAGTTGGGAGCGTTTTTGCCAGTTCTTCTTTTATGACCCGGGCCTGGACGTGGCCCTGGACGTCAGCCGCACCAACCTGAGTGAGGAGCAACTGCAGGGCATGCAGGAGGCCTGGCACAAAGCCACCGCCGCCATGCGCGCCCTGGAAGGGGGGGCTATCGCCAACCCGGACGAGAACCGCATGGTGGGCCACTACTGGCTGCGTGCCCCCGAGCTGGCGCCCGAGCCGGCCATCCGCCAGGAGATCGAGAGCACCGTGCAGCGCATCCTGGCCTTCGCCAGGAAGATCCACGCCGAGAGACACTTCACCGACGTCCTCTCCATCGGCATCGGAGGCTCAGCCCTGGGTCCCATGTTCGTGCACGACGCCCTGGGCGGGCCAAACGACATGATGGCCCTGCACTTTTTCGACAACACCGATCCCGACGGGATGGACCGCGTGCTGGCCAGGCTGGGGGAGCGTCTCAAGAGCACGCTGATCCTGGTAATCTCCAAGTCAGGCGGAACCCCGGAGACCTTCAACGGCATGATCGAGGCACAGAATGCCTGCAAGAAGGCCGGGCTGGACTTCGCCAAACAGGCGGTGGCCGTCACCGGTGCCGGCAGCAAGCTGGACCAGCTGGCCGAGAAAGAAGGCTGGCTGGAGCGCTTCCCCATGTGGGACTGGGTGGGCGGCCGCACTTCCGAGCTCTCGGCCGTGGGCCTGTTGCCGGCCGCGCTGCAGGGGGTGGACATTCAGGGTATGCTGGGTGGGGCGGCGGCCATGGATCGACTGACCCGGGCCGAGTCCTCCCACCAGAATCCAGCCGGGCTGCTGGCCCTGGCCTGGTATGCGGCCACCGGCGGCAAGGGTCTCAAAGACATGGTGATCCTGCCCTATAAGGACCGGCTGGCCCTCTTCTCACGCTATCTGCAGCAGCTGGTCATGGAGTCGCTGGGCAAGAAGGACGATCTGTCCGGCCAGGTGGTCCATCAGGGCATCGCCGTCTACGGCAACAAGGGCTCCACCGACCAGCACGCCTACGTGCAGCAGCTGCGCGACGGGCTGAACAACTTCTTCGCCACTTTCCTCGTGGTCGAGCACGACCGCCAGGGCGACTCCATCGAGGTCTCCCCGGGGGCCACCACCGGAGACTACCTCTCGGGCATGTGGCAGGGCACCCGCGAGGCCCTGACCGAGGGCGGCCGTGAGTCGATCCTGATCACCGTGCCGGACGTCTCGGCCCGCACCCTCGGGGCCCTGATCGCTCTTTACGAGAGGGCGGTGGGCTTCTACGGCCTGCTGGTGAACATCAACGCCTACCATCAACCCGGGGTGGAGGCCGGCAAGAAGGCCGCCGCCGCCGTACTCAAGCTGCAAGAGGAGATCGTGGCCGCGCTCGGACCCGAGCCCCTCACCGCCGAGCAGGTGGCCGACAGGCTGAAGGCCAGCGACCGGGTGGAGTCAGTCTTCCATGTGTGCCGGCACCTGGCCGCCAATGCCCGCTTCGGAGTTCTGGCCGACGGCGACGGGCTGCAAGCTCGCTTTAACCGGCCGCAGTAGCCACTGGCAACGGGCCCTGGCAGGGCACCCTTGATTGCTGACAATCCGGAGTGGAAGGCCTGGATATCCTGATTATCGAAATCTTAGAGCATGAATCTCAGCAGGCTCCTGAGCCTCGGGCTTTAAGGTGGACTTTCTGCTCGACGATCGCCGGCTGGCCATCGAGGTCAAGAGCGGACGGGTCCACGAGACCGACCTGAAGGGGCTATCCGCTTTGAGCGACGACGCTCCGGTGGGTCGGCGCATGGTGGTGTGCCTGGAGAGGAGTCCGCGCGAGCTGACCGACCGGCACGGACCGGTCCAGCTCCTGCCCCTGGACGAGTTCGTCCGCCAGCTCTGGGCCGGTGAGCTGATCTGAGCCCAACAGGGCGGCGCGTGACCAGAGCGGGCGGTAAGGCCCCTGAGAGGAGTCCGGCCGCCTCCACCTCTTGTGGTGGGTCTATGCGAGGAGCTCAGTCCCCCGCATCGACGCGTCGAGCGGCGTCGTGCACCGCCTGCTCGGGCGTCTTCTTACCCTCCACCGCGCACAACACCAGCTCGTCGGAGAGAATTTGCAGGACCCGGTTAAAGTGGGGCACGTTGCCTACCGGCTCTTCCCAGCGGCCCTGAACAGCAAATTTGAGCAGGGCGGCCGGGCTCTGTTGCAGGGCCAGCACGAAGAGAGGCTCCTCCTCCAGGTCGTTGCGCACCGGCAACTGCAAGGCTGAATACAAAAAGCCCAGGTCGCTCTCGTTGGAGGTGGCGAAGCGCACGAACTCGGCCGCCAGGGCCTGGTTGCGGCAACTGGAGAAGATGCCGAAGTTGCGGTAGTTGCCGTAGCTGTAGACGGGCTCGGCAGCGGGACGGCTGTCAGGCACGGGCAACTGGGCGAAATCGAACTGAAACTCCTCGCCGGCCATGTCGCGCACCTGCAGGATGTTCCAGGGGCCGGTCAGCATCATCCCCAGGCCCCCATCGGCGAAGGCGCGCACCTGGTCGAGGTCATCGGGATAGAGGTTCTGGCGGGGGGCCAGCCCCTCTTTCCAGAGGTCGGCCAGAAAGGCCATGACGGCAACACCCGCAGGGTTGTCGAAGGCTGCCTTGCCTTGCCAGGTGAGCAGCCCGTGCCCCCCCGAGGCGGCCAGATAGAGCGGATAGAAGTCGTAGTAGCGGTGCCAGAACTGAGGCCCGGGGTTGGGGGCCCAGAGGTGCAGGAGGCGACCCTCGGCCCTGCCAGCCGCGGCCAGCACCCGGGCGCTCTTCAGGAACTCGGAATAGGTGCGCGGCGGACGCAGATTGTAGCGTCGGAACATGGCCGCGTTGAACTGCATCATCAAGGGGTTGCCTTTCCAGGGGAACTGGTAGAGGCACCCATCGGGCGAGCGGAAAGAGCGATCGGCCCCCTGACCGCAACGGCGGGCCAGATAGTCCATCATGCCCGGCATGCTGTCGAGCGAGAGCAGGGCCCCCCGGGCAGCGAACTCGTGCGCGTTGGTGGGGAACAGAAAGTTCGTCAGATCGGGGGTGTGCCCGGCCGCGATGGCCTCGCGGAAGACATCCTCAGCCAGCCGGTGAGGAGGCAGGGAGCGCAGCTCAACGGGCTGATCAGGGTGGAGCTGGTTCCAGCGGTTGGCCACCTGCACCGCCCAGCCCACCTCTTCGGCATAGGGCCCGCACCACCAGGTCAGGGCCGGGGCGTGCCCGTTCAGGGAGGGATCGACGGCCGGACGCACGTTGGTCCAGTCCTCCTCCTCGATGAGGGGCTGGGGCTCTTCGGCCCACCCGGAGGCGGCCAGGCCCAAAAACAGACAGATGAGCAGGATCAGCTTTCGCATTCAGCGCTCCCGGTAAGGCTGCTTGTTGACCAGCTTGCCGTCTCGATAGATGAAGACCAGGCCCTGCTGGAAGTAGAAGTCGGTGATGTAGGTGTGATAGCTGGTAATGCTCTCGTTGTCGGGCACGGTGGTGCGGTTGGTGTGGTTGGGCTGACCGTACTGCGCGATGGTGCGCTCTCGGTCGGTTCCCCCCGAGGTCTGGCCGGTCGGCAGCTTGGGAATCGGCCAGACCGGCTTGCCGACCGCCCAAACCCCCACCTTGCGTCGCTTGCCCATGGCCTCGTACTTGTCCCAGCCCGAGAAACGGGGGTCCTCGCGGTTCAAGGTGGCATAGCCATCGGCCAGCAGCTGTTTGTTGAAGTTGATGCGCTTTTCGCCCGCCACCACGGTGATCTCGCCGCTCGAGATCGGGCCGGCCGCCCCGTAAATGCGGACCGTCAGCAGGCGCCCTCCCAGAACCTGGCTACAGTACTTGTTGTAGGCGTTGGCCGCCCTGGTGGGAACAATCACGCCCGCG
>QWHO01000026.1 GCA_021404945.1 bacterium CPR1 | reverse complement strand
GCGCGGTGGCGCCGCGCATGAACGCGCGGCGATCGAGATAGACGGGCTCTGGGGTGATCTCGGACGAGGGGATGCCGCTTCGGAAGGACGGGTTCCTGGGACGGACTCCTGGACGCGTTGGAGATCGTGTCTTCCGAGCCGTTCGTTAGTGACCTCGCCCAATTCAGGGCCATGTACAGGGCCCTCAGTGGTTACGAGATCGAGCCCATTCCTAGCGACGACGCGGTCCGAGCCTGGCGCGACCGCGAGGGTGTCTACATCAATCTGGTCGACCTTGCAACTCGCCGGCTGACTCAGGGTAAGCTCATGACCATTGGCCCTGACAGCAAGCGGGACCCCAAAGATTACGTACGTCGCTATGTCTGTCGACCCCTCCGTGGCAAGCCTTCCTGCTTTAGCGTGGGCGCGCGGGACCCCTTCCCGGGTTACATCACGCCCATCTGGCTGCGATTTCACAGCCGTAAGCATATGTTTTTAGAGATTCGCTCTCGGATCGCAGCGTCCAACCTATCCGGACGAGTGGTGGACAGTGGTAGGCACATTTGGCTACCTCTCAACGTTCCGCTCAACGTTGAGGGCGACGGTATCGTAGATTCCCTGGTTGCCCAGGGCGAGGAAATAGCCGTGGTTGCTTATGATGGCTTTCAGTGAGGAAGCCTGGCATCAGGCTTGTCGCACCGTTCAGTAGAATCTCAGGCGCAGTATCCCCGTTCTCGTAGTGCTCCGCGCCACCGAGATCAGGCCGGCAACCATGACCAGTCCGTTCTCTGGGTGAACCCCCGAACCAGCCGATTAACCCGTCCCAGTCCTCGAGTTTCCCCGAGGGAAACAGTGGCGTCCAGGTCTGGGTGCTCTTCTCGAAGTTGATGTCGATCGATGACGTGACTAGGTTCTCAAGCGTGCCTGTGCCGCCTACTCGCAGCGGCCGGATGTGTTCGTAAGACGCGTAGAGTTCAAAGCCGACCTGGTGGCAAGTAGCCCTGGCGCCCATCCGAGCAGGCTGCCCCCTGCCGCCGTTGACGTGATAGGGTAGGACATCGCGCAGTGGTCCGTGTTGAGGGTGCCGAGGAACTGCAGCACGATAGGCGAGATTAGCCGCGCTCCCGTGTATCGGTCGATGAAACCGTCCCGGACGTGAAGCTCAAGCAGTCGCTTGGGCGACGGCGAAGCTGGCCGACGAATCCGCTCCGCGAGAAGTGGCTCTTGGAGGCGGGGACCGGAATACAAGGACACCGGGCGGGTTGGACTCAGCGGATACTTCTCGGCCAGCAGGGAGATTGCCCGTCTCCAGCAGACGACAGGCTTGCTCAACGATTCGAGCTTTCTGGGCAAGCCGATCTAGCACTACCTGCATTTCATGCGTGACATTCTCTCTCCGGGCCGTCGGGCACTACCTTGACGGGTCCGCGGGTAGCGCAACGGTCCGGGTGGTAACCTTCCTCGCTCGGCACTGGCCTGCGTATTGCACCGGAAGGCCATTAGTCAACCCGAGTCCGCGTCAAAATAGTCCAGGTCGATCCTGGGTATGCTGAGGTTGCGCTCCTCGCTGACGCCCACCCCATACCGGATCATCAGCCGCACCAACTCCTGGCCATCAATCAGCACGATGCGCTTGCTGCTTGTCTTCCCCACATACTCCCTGGCCTCTACTGAGAACCTTGACGTCGTGACGAACACGCCCTTGTGCGCTCGGTGGCCATCTAGGCTACCGGCGAACTCCTGGATCTCCCGCCGGCCCACACTCTTGTCCGTGTAGTGCTTCGCCTGCAGGTAGATGTTCTCGAGGCCCAGAGGGTCCTGCTTGATCACTCCATCGATACCCTCGTCGCGGCTCCGCTGGGTCACGAATCCGGCCCCTGGGCCACCGCGGTCTCCGTACCCCATCGCGAGAAGTAGATCCATCACCACGCGCTCGAAGAACGCCCATGTGCCCTGGAGTATGCGGTCCAGCAGATCGCTGGCCACGCTCTCCTTGATTTCGGCGAACGCTTGGTCCAGACGCTGGTCCGGGGTCAGTCCAGGGTCAGAGCTGGTCTCGGCGGCCAGGGGTTCTTCCGCATCTCCCGACGCAACCTTCTTCCCAACCCATTCGGCGAACTCTGGAAAGCGCAGAAGAGACTCGGCGTCTAGCTTCTGGGGCCGTTCGGCCAACACAGCCCGGCCCCGATCCGTGATGGCGTAGGCGCCGCGCTTGGTCGATTCCAGCAGGCCAGCGCGCTTGGCATAGTAGGTTGCCCAGTGGACCCGACTCCGAAGGACCGTCTGCTTGCCGCTTGGAGTGCGCTCTTGCCGCTCTTCCTCCGTGAGTCCAAGCTGATCAGCCAGGGTTACGGTGATCTGCCGCGCCGCCCAGACGTTGCCGTCGGCCAGGAGCTTGAGGATCGGCAATATGGCTTGATCGTAGGTTGGCAGGGCCATCCGCGGCAGTTCGCTTCTTGCAGGTTGGAACCTACCGGGGGTGGCCCTGTTGTTCCTCCGGAGGAGCACCTGATGGGTGACAAACGGCCAGTTCCAGCCAGGTCGACCAGCGGTGCCGCGCACATGCGTCTCGTTGTGAAGAGGAATTTTCTGGCCCGATGAGCGAAGTTCAAGAAAGGGTTGTCCTGGAGGTTGCCGATGAACGCTCTGTTGCTTGAGCCCATATACCGGTCGACAGAGATGGCGCGGCTCATCCACCTGCGACCCGGCAGGGTGGCCCGCTGGCTTCGCGGCGACCGCCCCGTCCTGAGCTTCTATCATGGCCAGAAGGCTGAGGCATTTTCCTTTCTCGACCTGATCGAGCTGCGCATCATCCGGGGTCTCCTTCGAGATGACCAACTGTCGCTTCAGCGCGTCCGGAAAGTGCACGAGGAAGCCCAGGAGTTGTTCAAGACCGAGCATCCCTTTGCGACAAACACCTTCTACGTCTTCGGCAAGTCCGTTGCGACAGCGTACCCGCACCCCACGGCATCGAAGTCCAAGCGCGAGATGCACTTCCTGGCCGAGGGCGGCCAGCTCGGGCTGTGGGAGGTCGTGGTCACAGTCGGCAAGGAGATCCGCTTTGACCGCGAGGGCTTCGCTCGGGAGTGGTGGCCAGAGGAACGCCACGTGCGTCTTACTCCAAACGTTTCTTTCGGCCAGCCCTTCGTCGGGAACGGCACCACGACTCGGGTGATCGCCGACATGTTCGAGGCTGAGGGCGAGGACGCCAAGAAGGTCGCCAGGTTCCTGGCTCTCACGCCAGCGTTGGTCAAAGAGGCGGTCGCCTTTGAACGGACCATCAGAACCGCCGCTTGAGGTTCATCTTCGATCACAACATGCCCCCGGGAATCGCTGCGGCGCTTCGCGCGCTCGGCGTGGATGCCAACACGCAGGCCGAGCTGTTCGCTACACCCGTCATCGGGGCGAAGAGTTCGAACGTGGAGGATGATGTCTGGCTGCGGCATCTGAAACCGGATGACGTGGTGATCACCAGAGACATTGCCATCGGCAAAGGCCCCTTCGAGGCGAAGACCGTTCGAATCTACAAAGCGGGCCTGTTCGCAATCGCCGGCAAGAAGCTCGCGTTCTGGGATATCGTGAAGATCGTGATCAACCAGTGGGAACTCATCGAAAGCACGGCAGCCAAGCAGCAGAAGCCTTACATGCTTCGCGTGCCACAAAAAGGCCAGAAACTGGACAACATCCTGAGGTAGCTGCCGAGCCAGCACCAGTTACCGGCCTCGGTGTTCCCGCCAAATCAGCTCCCCAGCGGGAGGTGGCCCGCCCTGGCTCCAGGAACGTTTGTGCCACGGGCGACCGGGTCGGTTGGTGGCTCGAGACTGCCCAGGGGGACTGGCGAACGGCTGAAGTTCTGCTCCAGAATGGAATCCACGCAAACGCCGCCTTTCACCTCCAGCAGGCCGCCGAGAAAGCTCTGAAAGCGGTCCTCACGCTACACGGTGAGCGAGATACCAGCCATTCGGGACTGGGCCTGATGGTGGCGCTCGAGCGCCGGGGAGAGAAGTTCCCGGCCAAACTCGGCCAGGATCTTCGACGGCTGGATCGCTGCGACATCGATTCGCGCTATCCCAACGGAGTGGGCGGACCGTCCGAGACGTTCTACGACCGGCCGATGGTGGAGGAGCTCTGGGACGCCCTGGCCGACGGGCGACCATTGCAGGACGCCGGGGTCTGGCAGGAGGCCCGTCAGCGATTCCAGCAGCGACTCGAAGGCCGTGAGCTCGAACGCACCCCGCGCGGCTGGCGGACCCTGAAATAGGATTCCCTCGTCCGACCAGGAAGTGGCCCCCATGCGACGACTCCTGCCCTTCCTGCTGCTTCTGGCCACCCTGGCCCAGGCCCAGACCTGGCCCCTCTTTACCGCGCCCGACGAGAGTTTCTCGGTGGAATTCCCGGGCACCCCGAAAGCCCTGCCGGGCGGCGAGGGCAAGCACTTCGGGTGGGCCTGGTCGGAGGGCGACATTCAGTACATCGCGGGCTACAGCATCATCCCCGGCTATTCCGAGCTGACTGATGCCGACGAAGAAAAGGCGATGGAAGTCTTTGTCACCGGGGCGATGCGCAACCTGAAGAATCCCGCCCAAAAGCCGGGCCCGGACGATGCGGTCGACATCAAGGGAACGAACCGAGACGACCTGGCGGTGCGCATGCGCGTGCTGCCGGCCCCGGACGAGGACCGCATCTTCGTCATGAAAACCGTGGGCGAAGCGGACTTCGAGCGTTTCTTCAAGAGCTTCAAAGAGTAAGCGTGATCGTCCCCATGCTGGTCAGCTCGTTCCTGCGGCGGGCGACGCACCTCTACGGCGGGCGCGAGGGCGTGGTGGATGGGCCCAAACGCTTCACCTACGCCCAGTTCGCCGAACGCTGTCGGGGCCTGGCCGAGAAGCTGCACGCTCTGGGCGTGCGCCCCGGGGACCGGGTGGGGATCGTGAGCCCCAACTCGCACGTGTTCCTGGAGTCGTTCTACGCCACCGCTCTCCTGGGGGCGGTGCTGGTTCCGCTCAACTACCGGCTCACCCCCGACGAGATCGGCTACTGCCTCGAGCACGCCGGGGCGCGGGTCTGCCTGGCCGACGCCGAGTACACCGCCCTGGTGCACACCGAGGTGCGGGTTGCTTTCGGGGGACGGGCGCCGGACGGGTGGCTGTCGCTAGAGGAGTTGCCCTCCAGCCCTTTCGAGGAGCCCGCCCGCGACGAGAACGACCTGGTCAGCCTGAACTACACCTCCGGCACCACCGCCCGCCCCAAGGGCGTGATGCTGACCCACCGGAACTTCACGGTGAACGCCTACAACTTCCTCACCCACCTGCACGTGCAGCCCGAGGATGTCTACCTCCACACCCTGCCGATGTTCCACTGCAACGGCTGGGGCGGAGTCTACGCGCTGACGGGGCTGGGAGTGCGCCAGGTGATCGTGCGCGCTCCCACGCCCGAGCTGGTTTTTTCCGCCGTGCTGGAGGAGGGCGTGACGCTGGCCTGCATGGC
Organism: bacterium CPR1; assembly: GCA_021404945.1. Classification (GTDB taxonomy): domain Bacteria; phylum Vulcanimicrobiota; class Xenobia; order Xenobiales; family QWHO01; genus QWHO01. The sequence goes on along the minus strand of QWHO01000026.1, from coordinate 21,003 downwards.
GCCCATCGTGCTGGGGCGGCTGGTGGACTCGGGCCTGACCGGCGGCTCGCTGCGCGTGGTGTGCGCCGGCGCGCCTCCACCCGCCTCGCTGATCGAGCGGATGGAGACGGAGCTGGGCTGGAGGTTCCTGCAGATCTACGGGCTGACCGAGACCTCGCCCATCATCACCATCTCCGACCGCCCCGGCTCGTCCTACCAGGTGCGTGCCCGGGCCGGCTGCGACGCGCTGGGAGCCGAGCTGGCCGTGCTGGACGGGGACGGAAAGCCCGTGCCGCGCGACGATGCCACGGTGGGAGAGGTGGCGGTGCGCGGCAACATGGTCTTCGCGGGCTACTGGAACCAGCCCGAGGAGACGGCCCGGGTCATGCAGCACGGCTACTTCATGACGGGCGATCTGGGAACCTGGGACGGCGAGGGCTCGATCCAGCTCGTCGACCGCGCCAAGGACGTGATCATCTCGGGCGGAGAGAACATCTCCTCCATCGAGGTGGAGGAGGTGCTCTACCGGCATCCGAGCGTGCAGGAAGCGGCCGTGATCGGCGTCCCCTCGGAGGAGTGGGGCGAGACGCCCCTGGCCGTGGTGGTGCGGCGCTCGGCGGTGGAGGCCCCCGAGCTGCGCGACTTCCTGCGCTCTCAGCTGGCCCACTTCAAGGTGCCCACGCGCTACGAATTCGTCGAGGCCCTCCCCCGCACGGCCACCGGCAAGCTCAAGAAGTTCGAGCTGCGCGAGCCCTACTGGCGCGGGCTCTCGCGCCGCATCCACTAGAGAAGTCCGGCCGGGGACTCCTGCACTCCATCGCCGGGTTGTGCACCCCGCCAGCCAGATAAGCGGGAAGTTCGAGATCGACCAGCACCCCCGGGCTGCTTGACCGATTCCAACTTAGTCATTAGACTAACCTCGTGGAAGAAGTGACTGTACACGAGGCCAAGACCCACCTGTCCCGGTTGTTGAAGCGCGTCGAGGCCGGTGAGTCGCTGTTGATCAAGCGTGGGGGAACCCCGGTCGCCCGACTGGTTCCGGTCGAGCCGAACCCGTCTGAGCGTCCGTGGGGACAAGATGAGGGCAAGATATGGATCGCGGATGATTTCGACGACCCGCTGCCTCCCGAAATTCTACGCCATTTCACGGAATGAGCTATCTGCTTGACACGCATGCCTGGCTTTGGGCCAGATCCAACTCTTCACAGCTGGGCCCGAAGACGAGAGTCCTATTGGGCTCTCCACGTGCCAGAATCTTCTTGTCGGCGGTCGCTGCCTGGGAAATTGCCATCAAGTGGCGACTCGGCAAGTTAGAGCTGCCCAGACACCCACTGGAAATGGTCCAGGACAGTCTGACAGCCAATGCTCTTACACCGCTTCCCGTCAAGTTCGAGCACGCTTGCCTGGTCGCCGACCTGGCCGACCATCATCAAGACCCCTTCGACCGATTGCTGGTTGCCCAAGCCATCGTAGAGGGCCTGGAATTGATTACCTCCGACGCGATCTTGAGCCTGTACCCGATTCGGGTCCACTGGGCGTCTGACTAGAGCATGTCGAATCCGGGGCGCTCTAACGGCGTTTGAAGACGCGGTAGAGGTAGACGAAGGAGGGCAAGAGCAGGAAAGCTCCCAGCGCCAGCGCGCCGATCATCATCCGAAGCACCGCGGTGGGCGCCGCGGTCCCGTGGAAGGTCAGGGCCGGTGGCACCAGGTAGGGGAACTGGGCCACTCCCCAGGCCCACAGCACGCAGACGACCTGCAGGGCAGCCAGGGCTCGCGCCAGCCAGAAGCGCCGCTGCCACAGGCAGGCCACCGCGCCCAGACCCACCAGACCGGTCAAGATCTCGAGCGAGATGGGCAGCTCAAGCGGCACGGGCAGCCGGGGAGCCAGCGTGCGCCCGACAAAGGCCAGCAGGCAGCAAGCTCCGGCGGCCACCAGGGCGCGGGCGCGAAAGTCGTCTTGCAGCCCGCGGTCCTCGGTCTCCAGCGTCAGGTAGGTGGCCGCCAGGTAGGCGAACAGGGCCAGGGTGAACAGCCCCATGCAGGCGGGAAACGGGTGCAGCCAGGAGTGGAGAAAGCTCCCCGGCGCTCCTTGCTCGGTGACGGCGCGGCCGCTGACCACGGTGCCCACGCACACCCCCAGCATGATGGGCGTCACCACGCTGGCCACGGCGAACTGCAGTCCCCAGCGGCGGGTGCGCCTGTCGGCCTCGCCCGCGGGATCGTAGTGGCGAAAGGTGAAGGAGCTGCCGCGAAAGACGATGCCGAGCAGGGCCAGCGTGAGGGGGATGTGGAGCGCGATGGAGAGCACCGCGAAGGCTCTGGGGAAGGCCACGAAGAGCATCACCACGACCAGCACCAGCCAGACGTTGTTGGCCTCCCAGATGGGCGCCAGGGCACCCGCGATGACCTCGCGCTGGCCGGCCTTACGGGGACCGTAGCTGAAGAGCTCCCAGACGCCGCCGCCAAAATCGGCCCCCCCGGTTAGGGCATAGATCACCAGCGCGATCATGAGCACGGCGGCCAGGATGGTGGGCTCGTCGATCACGCCAGCTCTTCCTCACGCGGGCTGCGCAGCACGTGGGCGCGCAGCAGGGAGAGGGTGGTCAGGGCCAGGCCCAGGTAGACCAGGCTGAAGGTCGTGAAGGGCACGATAAGATAAGGCACGGGCGTGACGGCCTCGGCGGTGCGCATCCAGCCATAAACGATCCAGGGCTGGCGACCGACCTCGGTGACCACCCAGCCGGCCTCCAGCGCGATCAGGCCCATCGGCCCGGACAAGACGATCAGCCGCAGGGGCAGCGCCTGCTTGCGCCACACCCGGTAGGCGCAGAAGACGGCCAGCGCGGCCATGGCGGTGCCCAGGCCCACCATCACCTGGAAGGCGACGTGCACGATGGGCACGGGGGGCCACTCGTCGCGCGGGAAGTCGTTGAGCCCCTTCACCTCGGCGTAGGGGTCGTGAAAAGCCAGCAGGCTCAGACCGTAGGGGATCTCGATGGCGTAACTCACCGTGCCCGTTTCGGTATCGGGCCAGCCCCCGATGATGAGTGGAGCGCCTTTCTCTGTGACGAAGTGGGACTCCATGGCGGCCAGCTTGATGGGCTGGGAGCGCGCACACAGGCGGGCCGAGATATCACCGCTAAAGGGCTGGATCAGGGCCGACACGCCCCCCACCAGCAGGGCGATGTTCAAGGCGATGTGGTGGAAGCGATTGCCCGGCTCCTTGAGCAGCATGAAAGCGTGGATGCCGGCCACCGCGAAGCCCACCGACTGGAAGGCAGCGATGGTCATGTGGAGGGCCTGGGAGAACGAGCCGGGGTTCATCATGGCCGCCAGCGGGTCGATGTTGGTGGGCAGGCCGTTCACCAGCTCGAACCCGGTGGGATGGTTCATCCAGGCGTTGGCGCAGACCACCAGGATGCCCGAGGCGGTGCCGCTGACCAGCACGGCCAGGCCGCAGAGGAAGTGGGCCATGCGTGAGATCCGATCCCAACCGTAGAAGTAGAGACCCAGGAAGATGGCTTCCAGGAAGAAGGCGAGGCCCTCGAGCGAGAACGGCATCCCTATGATGGGGCCGGCGTGCTCCATGAACTTCGGCCACAAGAGTCCCAGCTCAAACGACAGGGCCGTGCCCGACACGGCGCCCACCGCGAACATGATGGCCGCTCCCTTGGCCCAGCGCTCGGCCAGGGTGCGGTAGAGCCGATCGCCGGTGCGCAGCCAGAGCCCCTCGGCCATGAGCATCAAGAGCGGCATGGCCATGCCCACCACCGCGAAGACAATGTGGAAGGCCAGCGACATGGCCATCTGGGAGCGGGCTGCCAGGAGATCGGTCAAGGAGCGGGCCGTTCGACGTCTGTCATGGTTTCCTACCTCGTCAGAGCAGGTCTGAAGGTTACGGCACACGGGCTGCCAACGGCCGCAGGGCTGTGCAGGGCCCGGGAATGGAAGCTCAGCCGCGCAAGCGGCGCAAAAAGACCTGGTAGACGTTGTGGTCGGGCAGGCAGAACACGATGCGCAGGGGCCACTCGGGATGGTTGCGCTGATACTCGCGAGCCGCCCCGACCATGAACTGGGCCGCCTTCTCGGCCCCAACGTTGGGCTTGGTGACGCTCAGCGCGGCGAAAGCCAGCGAATGGGCTCGCAGCTCGTGACAAAGCTGCAATGTCTTGCGCACGCCCGCAGCCAGCGGCTCCGGCTCGCTGACCCAGCCCCCCTGGAGGTCTTTGCTGAACGCCACCACGTGAAAGATGCCCAGCACCCCGGCCGAGCGCATCCCGAAGGGGGGCGTCAGGACCACCTCTCCCAGTGCGCGCGAGGTTTCCGCCAGGCGCTCGCGCAGGCTCTCCTGCACCTCGGACCCGGCGGCCAACAGGATGGGCGCCGAGGGGCCACCCTTCATGTCGCCGTTGGCCTTGCAGCCGTAAGCCAGGAACTCGCAGCCCGAGGCCTCCAGCTTGCTCCGGCTCAGCTCGATGCCGGCCTTCTCGAGGTCGAGCGGCGCGCGCGGAGCGGACGACTCGGTGTAACCCACCAGGTGGCGCAAAACGGCTCCGGACTGATCCCCGTCCATCAGCGAGCGGGGAAAGGGAATGGGACGGTCGAGCAGCAGGCGCTCGACCAGAAAGCCAAGCAAATCGACGTGCTCCTGCTCGCTCATCCTGACCTCGGGATTGTAGAAGGCCTCGCGCGCTTCTCCGCCCTCAAGCCGGATCTCGTAGCAACAAAGTCCGGTCCAGCTGCGGTGGAACCAGAGCACATCCTCCTCGAGGAAGATGAGCCACTTGTCCTCCATCTCCTTGGGGATGAGGCCGCGAGCCACTCTGGCTAGCTCCTCGGGCGAGAACTCGCGGCGCCAGAGCAGTGGCTGGCGGGTCTCTGGCATGGGGATCGTCTTCCTGGAGGTGCGGGTGGCGGGCTGCATCACCTAGCATTCTGGGCCGTGGCCCGGTTCATCCTGTCCACGTGCAAACGGGCTGCCGCGCTCGCGTTTACCGGCCTGAGAGCGTTACCGGGCTGAGCAGGCGGTATACCGCCCGGTGGGAACGGTAACGCCGGGAGGGCGGTAAACTCCCTGCTTACCGGCCTGGGAGCGGAGCTGGACCTCGTCCCTCGAGATCGGCTCGACGCTTGCAACGATTGACGGAGCTACCCAGCACCAGTCCGTCGGGACCGGTCTTGAGCTGGACCTACGCTTGCAACGATTGATGGAGCTACTCCAGCACCAGTCGTCGGGACCGGTCTTGAGCTGGACCTCGTCCCTCGAGCTCGGCTCGACGCTTGCAACGATTGACGGAAGCTACTCCAGCACCAGTCCGTCGGGACCGGTCTTAAGCTGGAGCTCGTCGATCAGCCGTTGTCGCTCGAGCTCGGCTTCGCGGGCGCACTTGCCGGTCTGCTCCAGCGAGCGGATCAGCTCGCCCAGGAGGCCTGCCACGTTGGTGAGGCTGGGCTCGCCCCGGCCGAGCTCGCTCAGCAGCTCGTCGCCCGATCGCAGAGCCCGATTGGCGTGCTCGAACCCCTGGCAGAGAATCTCGGAATACCTCCGGGCGCTACCCGGGGGAGTCAGGTGGCGCACGCCTTCCGCCGCAGCACTGAGCTCTGTGCGCAGCTCCTTGAGTCGAGGCCCGAGCCAGGCAGCCAGCGCGGCGGCTCGGGCCCGGGTCATGGGCGAGCCACCGCGCTCTTCTCGCAGCTTGCCGCCCAGATCGTCGAGCTGACGAAACAGGCGCACGAACTCTTCCACCGATCGGTCGGTCCGGGCCAGATAGCGCTGCACCTCGACCTGCTCGCCGGGACCGCAAGCGACCACGAAAACAGCCAGCCAGACAATTGCTTTGAATTTCATTCAGTCACCCTGCACGCCTGTCCATCTGTTCACCTTCTCGTAACATCCCCCCTGGTGGACCTGCCTATGATGAGGGCGCCTGGTTGAACTGGGGGAGGAAATCCTATGAATGTTGTGCATCCCGGCCATTCTGGCCGCTTAACCAAAGTCGCTGAGGGACATATCGGCTCGGCGCGTATCTCGGGAGACGGTTCCACGGTGGTTTGGAACCAGATGGTGGACGGCCAGCTCGAGGTCATGCGCTGGCAGGATGGTCGGGTGGATTGTCTGAGCAAGGACGATCGGGCCGACATGCATCCGGACGTATCCTATGACGGCCGCACCGTGGTCTGGACCCGCTACTCCAACCCCGATCCTCGGGGCGAGGGCAGCTGGGACGTTGTCATGTGGAAAGACGGCGAGAAGACCGAGATCGGTTGCGATCCGAAGGGGAACGAGCTCTCCCCGCGCATCTCGCGAGACGGCCAGGTGGTGGTCTGGGACAACGACCAGACCGGCAGCTGGGGACCATGCCGCATCGAGCGCTGGAAAGACGGCGAGGTGGAGCGGGTCACCGAGGGGGCCGACGGCACCAGCCAGGAGTTTCCCATTGTGAGCGGCGACGGGAGCCGCATTTTCTGGCGCGAGTTCGCGGCCGGCAACTCGGACATCTGGATGCGCGATCAGCACGGTGTCATCAAGCCGGTAGTGAGCACCGAGTCGGACCAGGTGACCCCTCAGGTCACCCCGGATGGCTGCAAGCTGGTCTGGACCGACAATGCCAAGGGGGATGAAGACATCTACTTCTCCAACCTCGACTACGGCAACCAGGTCGAGATCGTGTCCGGGCAGCGGCTGGCCGACGAGACCTGGGCCAGCATGTCGGCCGACGCCAGCGTCATTGCCTGGACCAACTTCGATCGGGCCGACGACTCGGCCTCGCGGGTGAACATCTTCCTCAAGCAGGGCGGGGACGTGCAGCAGGTCACCGTGGAGGATGGCGGGCTGAACACCAACCCGCGCCTCTCCGACGCCGGCGACAAGCTGCTCTGGCACTGGCTCGACAGCCAGGACAACCAGCACTCGTGCCTCTACCTGCTCGAGCGCGAGCAGGCCGCCCCTGCACCCTAGGAGCTCAGCCGGACACGGTTTTCCGGATCCTGTGATGGCGGAGGTTCTCTCCGGTTTGCGGCTGGACCTCTAGCCGAGTTGATGGAAAAGTCCTCCAAGAGGGCATCCTGCGCCAAAACCCCGCACGTTGACCGCGGCGACATTCAACACCTCCCGTCACGGAAACGCGTAGAGCAGGCTGATGCCAGCCCAAGCGGCTTTGCATCAGCAGGCCAGGGATTCAGGCGGCCAAAGGAGAAATTTCCCGGGTGCTGACCCCCCTGGGCCCTGATCCGGTCGGTAAATCTCCCCCTCCCCCCCGGCTGGCAGCGCCTCCCGCGGCCACGGTGGTGCCCGAGGATGTGGCTCAGCTCCAGAGCCTGGCCTCCGCTGGCGCTCCCAGGCAACGGGTGCTTGCGCGGGTGGCCCTGGCCCTCCCGGACAGTCAGACCGTGGCCGCCCAGGCCGCCCGGAGCGCCACCCTGCAGGCCATCAGCCAGGGGGTGAGCGGTCCTCTCGCGGTAGCCCTGGCCGAGGTGGCGGTGAAAGCCATGCAGGCCCAGATCGATCTGAAAGCCCGGGCCGAGGTGGGCCACCTTTACCTGAGCGCCATCGCCGGCCTGAACGAGTCCCAGAGCCAGCCGGCCGGCAACGTGCTGCGGTTGGTGACGCTGCAGGACCCGCTGGCGGCGCAGTCTTATCAGACCAGCCTGCTCACCATGCTGCCGGCTCGCGAAGAGCCCGGCCCGGCCGTGCGCCAGAAGCTGGGCAAGGAGGATCCCGGCGACAACTTCTTCGAGCATGCCAACGGTCGGGTCAACAGGTTCTGGCGCAGCCTGCTCGGCTTCAGCGAGGGCCACCGCTACGAGGTCAGCGGTAAGCAGGCCCGACAGCTGTCCAAAGCGATCTGGAAAGAGATGCTCTCAGCTCCCGGGCCGCAGCCGGGCAGCCCCGAGCAGAAGGTGCAAGATTTCCACCAGGCCGCTTCCGACATGAAGCTGCGCGACCAGCTCGGCCTGAGCCAGGTCAGGCCGCTGCTCGAGCAGATCGAAGCCATGCAGGACCACAGCGAGGTGGGCCCGATCCTGTCCATGCTTCACCGGCAGGGCATCCCCACTTTGCTGACGCCCGACCTCTACCCCATGCAGGACGGCACGCTCCGCTTCAGCCTGATGCCCAACCGCGACCGCCCGGGCAGCGATCTCAACCGGGCCATCCACGACCGCAAGTTCGCAAGCTACGCCACCGAGCTGCTCGAGGCTGCCGGCGACCCGCCCGAGGCGGCCGCCGGTAACGCCCGGCGAGCCTCTCAGGCGGCCTTCCAGCTGGCCGGGGCCGACTGCACCTCCAAGTACGACCCCAATACCCGCAGCCACGACGTGCGCCTTCAGAAGATGCAGGAGCTCGACCCGGCACTGGGCTGGTCGGCCTACCAGACTCCCACCGATGTGCTGATGACCGCTCCCAGGCACCTCGAAACGCTCTCCGAGCAGCTGCGCCAGGTTCCGCTGGAGGAGCTCAAGCAGTTCCTGCGCTACTCGGTACTCAGCAACCTGGCTTGCGACCTCACTTCCGAGCTCAGCGAGGCGCACGACAGGTCCGACCGGCGCCTGCAGCGCTACTCTGACCGATCGCCCGAAAGCCAGACGAAGGGCTATCTCCAGACCCTGCTGCAGCAGCGCTTTGCCGAGAAAGCGGTGACTGCCGAGAAGCGCAGGCTGGCCGAGCAGGTCTTCGAGGACGTGCGCGGCGTCTTTCGAGAGCGCATCCGCAACGCCACCTGGTATACCCCGCAGGCCCGTCAGGAGGCGCTGGACAAGCTAGAGCGCATGACACTGGAAGTTGGCTCTCCTGCCTCGGGCTACGAGCCCCTGGCGGTCGAGATCAAAAACGACCGCCACCTGGAGAACGTGATGCGGATCAAGGGTCTGCACGCCAGCAAAGTCTTCAATTGCGACCCTTCTTTGTATGGCTGGGGACGCACCGACCTGGTCAACGCCTACCATCTGCCCAAGACCAACACGGTGGCTGTGACCGGCGCCTACCTGCTCGACCCGCGGCTGGAAGGGTCCCCCGAGCCGGCCGAGCTCTACGGGGTGCTCGGCTATACCATGGGACACGAGGTGGCCCACGGCTTCGAAGGCTCAGGCACCCGCCACGACGGCAGCGGCGCCCAGCGCGACTGGTTGCCCCCTCAGGACCGCCAGATGCTCGAGATGAAGCTGCAGGGCGTCGAGCGCCAGCTGCGCCAGTTCGAGCCAGCTTTCGGCGAGCGCAACCGCGCCTCGTTCGTCAACGAGTCCTCGGCCGACCTGACCGGTCTGTCGGTGGCCTACGAGGCCTTCTTGCAGCGCAACCACGACCGCACCGTGAAAGAGGGCCTCACCCCCGAGCAGCGCTTCTTCCTGAACTTCGCCACCAGCCTGTCCCGTCGCCACGGCTCGCTGCGCGAGCGTGACCCGGACTCGCAGCACCCGGCCAACGAGTTCCGAGTCAACAACGCGGTCCGCAACATGCCCGCCTTCGCGGCCGCGTTTGCACTTGCGCCCGGAGCCCCGATGGCCTTCGAGCAGGGGCGCCGGGCCGGGCTCTGGTAGCGCGCGGGCAGGGATTCGGCTTCCAAGGGCTAACCAGGTCTGGCTATGGTTATCCGATCTGCCCTTGCGCTCGTTCTTATTCTCGGTCTGATGCTCGGCGCCCGCGCCGAGGAGGCGACCGATCGTATCGCCGCTCAGGCAGCCACGCTGGGCCTGAGCCAGGCCGACCGGGATGCGCTGACCAACAGGGCCGAGAAGGCCTTTGTGGCGCTCGAGCCTTACAAGACGAAGGTGCTCGGCCCGGGCGAGCAGCTGCCTGCTCCGGTGGGTCAGGTACTCGATGACATCACCGCCCTCAGCCCCCGCTACCAGCTGAAGGCCGAGCAGGTGCTGAACCTGATGGTCGAGTTCGCGGTGGGTATCAACGAGGTGTCCCACGCGCCCGATCCTCAGCGAATGCGCAATGCCTTCGTGCCCCTGCAGAAGCTGTTCCAGGGCAAAGAGACCCCCGGAGCCGATCTGCTCAAGCTCTATGGCCCCCTGCTCCAGGACGGACTGACTCAGACGCTCGCGCTCGAGCCCGAGCGACGCCTGGCGGGCCCTCCAGGCAAGTCCACCACCGAGCAGATCCGGACGGCCCGCAAGATCGCCGACTTTGCCAAGAAGCACGGGCTGTCGACCACCGAGCTACTGCGAGCTTCCCAGGCGTTGCAGACGGGTCTGGCCTCAGCTCACTGAGCAGCCCCGCGCCGAATTTCTGAGAGGGCCCTCCCCCGCCCCTCTCGAAGGCCGTTCGTCCGATGTTGGACGAGCAACGAGGCAGCGCCCTTCTCAAACGGCACTTCGAAAGCGCCGGCTACCAGATCGCCGAGAATCACCCCTATGAGGTGGCCGGCAGGACGATCCGGCTGGACGGGTTCGACCCCGTGCGCCGGGTGGGCTACGAGTTCTTGACCTCAGCCGCCGGTGACCGTGCGGAGTTGTCCGCCGATGTCGTGGCCGCCCTGGAGGAGCAGGCCGAGAGCGGCCAGGCCTTCGTTCTCCTCGTTGACGAGGTGGACGCTCCCGACGAGGCTGACCTCGAGCTGGCTGCCAGGCGCTTTCTGGCCGAGATCGGCAAACGCCGATGAGCACTTACTCCGTCGCTGATTTCCAGCGTTCCGCCCAGCAGCGCATGAACGAGATCGAGCAAGAGCTGCGAGAAGTGCAACAGAAGGCCCGCCAGCATTTCGAGCGCAAGACCGAGTTGACGGCTCGGCGCGACCAGGCCGAGATGGAGCTGGTGAGCACGATCCTGACCGCCTTCACCCCCGAGGCACTGGACCGAGCCCGCGCCATCACGGGCTTTCAACCCCTCAATGCCGGTTTGATCGAGGCCATGCACCAGGAGCGACGCCAACTCCAGGAACGAGTCGCCCAGATCGAGGCCGATGACCGCTTCCTCGATCGCGAGCGGCTGCGCCATCCCGACTCGGGCGAGCTGGCCCTGGCCATGCAGCGTATCAACGAGCACCGCAAGGCTCTGGCTCCTCTGGTGGACAAGTGCCGTTCCAACAAGCGTTTCGAGCACCTCATCGAGGTGGGTTACGGCACCTCCGAGTACAAGGTGGGCTTCTGGCGCGTCTCCTACTACCTCGACTGGAAGGCCGGCGACGAGGTGATGGAGCTCTTCCCCGACAAGAAGTCCTTCAAGGAGCTGCGCGAGGAGTATCTGGAGAACTCTCGGGCCCTGGCCGATCTCGACCCCCGCCTGCAGGAGCTGCAGCGCGAGTGGGATGCCGGGGTCAAGCTGGAGAACGATTACAACGAAGCCACCTACCGTCTGGCCAACCTGGAGGCCCTCCACCTGGATGAGGCCCGCAAGAGCCTGGGCCAGTTCCTGGCCGACTGTCCCGAAGGCGCTCTGGCCAGCCGGCTCGAGCGTCATCCCGAGTTGGAGACCATGGCCAAGCGCTGGGCCGGCCTGCAAGAGCAGGTGCGCTATCTCGAGCGCGCCAACGAGCTGGTGCTCACCTCCCTGCTCAATGACCTGAGCAAGGAGAAGGACAAGCTCCAGAAAGATTACTGGAAGTACAGCCGCCCCAAGAACGCCTACGTGCGATTTCCCGAGGCCGCCTTCCAGAGTCGTTTTGCCCACCGCCGCGAAAAGGTCCGAAAGCGACTCGACCGCTACGGCACCACGGTGGAGACCATCTACGTCTTCGACGACTACGACCGGGGCAGCCTGGCCGAGAACTTCCTCTGGTGGGATCTGGTCACCGACGGCCAGATCGACGGAAATTTCATGCCCGAGGTGCAGCAGTACTACCAGCGCCATCCCGGCTACCGTTATGAGCGCCGGCGACACGACGACTCGGAGGCGGCGGCCGCCAGCGTCAGCTCCAGCAGCTCCACCAGCTACGACGACGCCTCCTGATGTCCCACACCCTGCGCATCGTCAACTACGCTGTCAACGGGGCGGGAGTGGGCCACCTGGCCCGACTGGTGGCCGTCAACCGCTGGGTGCGCCGCTACGCCGCCTTCGCCGGGGCCCGGGCCGAGATCTACTTCCTGACCTCCAGCGAAGCGGACGGGCTGTTGTTTCAAGAGAGGTTCGCCAGCTTCAAGCTGCCCTCCAAGACCGTGGTGGGCGAGACCGGCATCGACAAGCTGACCTACCTGGCCCTGGCCAAGCAGTGGGTGTGGCACTCGCTGGGCTTGATCCGCCCCGATCTTCTGGTGGTGGACACCTTTCCCCGCGGCTCCTTCGGCGAGTTGCTCTCAGCCCTGGACCTTTGCCGCCAGCGGGCCTTCATCTACCGGCCGGTCAAGCCCGAGCTCGCCCAGAAGCCCGATTTCGCGGCCATGCTGCCGCTCTACGACGCCATCCTGGTGCCCGAGCCACCGGGCACGAAACTGCCAATGCCCGAGGGCGTCAAGAGTCGGACCCGCTTCTTCGGGCCGGTGGCGGTGCGCGAGCCCCACGAAATGCTGCTCCGTGAGGAGGCTCGCAAGCGCCTGGGCATCCCCGAGGGCAAGCTGGCCCTCTACTGCTCGGCCGGAGGCGGAGGCGACGAGCAGGCCGAGGCCACCCTGACCTGGCTTTGCGACGAGCTGGCGAGCTATCCCCGCTTTCACCTGGTGGTGGCGGCCGGTCCGCTCTATCGAGGGCGCAGCATCCACGCCTCCCACGTCACCTGGCTGCGTGACTGGGGTAGCGCAACCTATCTGCCTGGCTGCGACCTGGCCCTGACGGCCGCCGGCTACAACACCTGTGCCGAGCTGTGGCTGGCCGGCCTGCCGGCCGTCTTCCTGCCCCAGCCCAAGATCGCCGACCAGCAGGCCGAGCGGGCCCGTCGGGCGGTGGAGGCCGGGGCCGGCAGCCTGCTGGCCGAGCTGACCCCGGCCGCCCTGCAGGACGCCCTGGAGCCCTACCTTGACCCCGAGCACCGCCAGCGAGCCTCGCTGGCGGCCCGCGGCCTGGTGCCGCGCAACCACGCCCGGGACATGGCCGCGGCCCTGCTCAAGCTGGTGCTGCCCCCGCGTCGGGTGGATGCAGCCGAGGACGCTCTCACCGACAGCCTTCTGCAGCGCGCCACGAGGCGCGGGCTGGAGCTCGACGACGTGGCCCGGCTGGTCCACGCCCTGGGCGAGCCCGAAGCGAAGCTGGCGCGTCCCGCCTGCAGTTTGCTCGAGCTGATGCAGCGCCACCAGTTGCCCACCGAGGCCGGGCTGCGCCTGGCTCAGGCCTTCTGTCGCAAGCTGGAGCGGGCCGGCGGCAGCGAGCGTGCCCGAGCCCTCAAGCGCATCCTGCCCGAGCTGGCCGCCTTCGGCAACTGGAACGCGGCCGCCACCCTGGTGCGGGTGCTGGGCACAGAGCGCGAGCTGGGGGCCGAGGAGCTGGCCGAGCGGCTGGCCGATTGCCTGAGCGGCGCTCGCGAGCGGGGGCACGATCTCTACCAGGTGGTGGCCCGCATCTCCGAAGCCCAGGAGGTGGGCTCGGCCCAATCCAAGCTGGCCGGCAACGCCGAGGTGTTGCGCCGGGCTCACCAGTCCGCATGCCCGGCCTAGACCTGCGCCTGCAGGGCCTGCACGAGGAGCGGGTCCTGATCGGTCCCGAGTCAGTCCACCTGGACGTCACCAACGGCTGCAACACGAATTGCGTCACCTGCTGGGATCACTCCCCCCACCTCGACAAGCCCCGCAGCGCCGCCTGGAAACGCAACCGGGTCGAGGTCGGGGCCCTGATCGAGTTGCTCGACGACATCCGGAGCCTGGGCGGGCTCAAGGCCGTTATCCTCAGCGGGATGGGCGAGCCCTTCACCCATCCTGACATCTACCAGATGATCGCGGCCGTCAAAGCGCGCGGGCTGCACCTGACCATCATCACCAACCTGATCGCCGCCGACCCCGGGCGCATCCTCGAGCTGGGGGTGGATCAGCTGCTGATCGGGGTGCAGGGAGCGAGCAAGGCGAGCTACCAGGCCTTCCACCCCAGCTTCCGGACCGACGAGTGGGAGCGCCTGCTGGCCAGGCTGGAGCGCTTTGCCGAAGCGGGACGGCGCTACAAGCAGGTGCAGGTCATCTGCCGGCACAACGCCCACGAGCTGGTCGAGATGGTGGAGCTGGCCCACCGTTATCGGGCCCACTCGCTCAATTTCAAGCTGGCCAGCCTCAAGGACGGCACCGAGGCAGTGCGCATCACCGACGCTCAGCGCGCGCTGCTGGCCTGGTTGGTGCCCCGAGCGGCGGAGCGGGCCGGCGAGCTGGGGGTGGACACCAACCTGGAGGTCTTCGCCGCTCAACTCTCAGCCGGTGGCGCGCGCACCGCGGACATTGCCCGCGTCGGCTGCTACGTGGGTCACTACTACTCGCGCGTGCTGGTGGACGGAACGGTCCTCTACTGCTGCAACGTGGAGGTGCGGGTGGGGAAGCTGGGGCGCTTTTCCGAGCTCTGGAACGGGCCCGAATGGAACGCGCTGCGGGCGCGCTTGCGCCGGGGGGACTATTTCTCCGGTTGTCAGCAGTGTGGCAAGCTCAACCAGAACGTCAAGCTGGCCGCCCGCTTTGCCCGCGCCTACGGCGACGAGCGCCGCCTGGAGGTGACCGGATGCCGCTGAAGCGCCAGAGCACCATCGAGTGGCAGGTGTGCGGCGTGTGCAACTACGACTGCAGCTACTGCATCCAGAAGAAGAAGCACCGCGTGGGCCACCCCTCCCCCGAGGAAGTGGAGCGCTTCCTGCAGTTCTTCCAGGAGCTTCCCGGGGTGTGGGAGATCAAGATGACCGGGGGCGAGCCGTTTGCCTTCAAGGGCTACATGGAGCGGATCATCCCGGGACTGGTGGAGCGTACGCCACATCGCATCTCCACCCTGACCAACCTGTCCGCCCCGCTCGGCATGCTGGAGCGCTTCGCACAGCTCACCCGGGGACGGCTGGGCATCATCAGCGCCAGTCTGCACCTGGAGTTCACCTCGGCCGAAGAGTTCGCCTCCAAAGCCTGGAAGCTTCGCCAGTGGATGGATCCCCAGGCGCGGCTGGTGGTCAACTCTGTGCTGGTGCCAGGCCGGATGGACGCCGTGAGCCAGGCTCGCCGGGTGGTGGAGGAGCGCGGGCTCAAGTTTTTTCCCCAGTGGATGAAGGTAGGCAAGGGCAAGGTCGAATACTCTCCCGAGGAGACCACCGCCGTCGAAGCCTTGCTGGGCTTTTTGCCCGATCCCACCAGAGCCAACCTGGCCCCGAGCTACCGCGGCAAGCGCTGCTGGGCGGGGACCGACTACTTCGTGGTGTTGCAGAACGGCGACGCCTTCAGTTGCCGCACCGCCCGCCGCTACCAGGAGGGCTACCTCGGCAACGTGCTGGCCGGCACCGTGCGGCGCAAGACGGCTCCCCTGCCCTGTCCGTATGACATCTGCCCCTGCACCACGCCGGCCAATCGAGGCATGATCGAGGGGGTGCCGGAGTGACGACAGCCACGAGTCGCCCCGCCGAGGGGGTGATCAGCTGGAACATCAACACGGCCTGCAACTACCGCTGCAGCTACTGCACCCAGCGCTTCAAGGAGGACCGGGGTCGCTGGAGCCGCGACACACCCCGCTTCCTGGCCGCCTTCGCCCGCCTGCCGGGGCGCTGGGAGGTGAAGCTCTCCGGGGGCGAGCCGTTCGTGCACCCCACCCTGAACGAGATCGTGGCCGGTCTGGCGGGGCTGGGGCACCGCATCTCGGTAGTGACGAACTTCTCGGCCTCGCGAGCGAAGCTCACCGAGTTCGTGCAGGCCTGCGCCGGCCGCCTGGGGATCTTCTCGTGCAGCCTGCACATGGAGTATGTCAGCGACCCGAGCGAGTTCCTGGAGAAGGCTCTCTGGCTGAGCGATCAGATAGAGCGGTGGGCCGATCCCACCCTGCCCCATCCCCACCTTTGCGTGACCAGCGTGGCCACGCGCGAGCGACTGGGGCAGCTCGAGGGGCTGGCTGGCCGCTTTGGTCAGGCCGGGCTGACCTTCAAAGTGCAACCTGAGAAGCAGAACCGCGACCTGATCGCGTACGAGCCGCACGAGCGTGAGCAGATCCTCAAGCTGGGCGGCCACAACCTGACCGGAGAGCTGGCCTTCGACTTTCAGGGGCTACCCTGCTGGTCAGGCAGCCGCTACTTCATCTTAGACGACCAGGGTCAGGCCTATCGCTGCTATCCGGCTCGTCGCTACAAGCTCGAGAAGTTGGGCAGCTTTCTGGAGGAGAGCTTTCGGTTGTCCGAGCATCCAACCCCCTGTCGATATGCGTATTGCAACTGCACCGTGCCGATCGACCGGGGAATGATGCCTACCAGGGGAACAAGCGAGGTGAGCGGATGAAATTCAAGACCTTCATGCGGATCGTTTTCGTCGGGGGGGTCCTGCTGCTGGCGGGAAGCTGCTACGGGTGCGTGCGCATGCTCACGGCCAGCAAGTCCCCCGAGCCTCCCGTCCCTCGGACCGAGGTGCCCCAGCAGGCCGTCAGCGCCACTGCCACCAGCGCAGCGCCAGGGAATGCTCTTACTCCGCTGCAATCGAAGATCATCGGCAAAATGGGCCAGCAGCTCGACGATTCCAAGCTGCAAGACGCCTTCCCGGGCGACGTCAAGGTGAACCTCTATCAAGACAACAAGCAGGACGGCATCAACCGGGCCGAGCTCGACCTCGACCGCGACGGCAGATGGGACGAGAAGTGGAGCCACCAGAACGGGAGCGTCAAGCGCCAGGTCTCCTCGGCCGACGACGACAAGACCTACGACCTGGAGCTCACCCTGACCGACAGCGGCTGGGTGGCCGCCGGGGGCACCAGCGGGGAAACGGTACCGGGAGCCCTGCGCAGCTTCGACCAGGCCATTCTGGACAGGGCCGGCCAGAAGATCTCCGGCGACAAGATCAAGGATGCCCTCCCGGGCCCGGTCAAAGTCAACCTGTACCAGGATAAGGCCGGCCAGGGGGTCAACCGGGCCAAGCTCGACCTGGACCGTGACGACAAGTTCGACGAGAAGTGGACCTTCGTCCATGAGGGGGGGCCCTGGAAGGTCAAGCGTCAGGTCTCCCCCGCCGACAATGAGCAGTACACCGAGGAGTTTCACCTCGAGGGGGGACGATGGGTCGCCAGGTGAAACGCTCAGACGTCAACCTGGTGGACTGCGGCGCCTGCCCCTACCTGGCCAACCGGTGGTGGCACTCGGCCGCCATGCACGTGGAGGAGATCGCGCCCGAGGAGTTGGAGCCCTTCTTTGCCCAGGGCTACCAGCGCTTCGGGCAGTCGCTCTACGTGCCCAGTTGCCGCAACTGCAGCGAGTGCGTGCCCATCCGGCTGAACGTTCTGCGCTACCGTGCCAGCCGCACCCAGCGCCAGGTCTGGAAGCGCAATCAGGACGTGGAAGTGCGCATCGGCCCCCCCCATTCCACCAGAGAGGCTTACGAGCTCTATCTGCAGTTCATGGTACGCCGCTTTCCCAACTCGCAGCCACCCACCGAGAGCTATTTCCAGTTTCTGCTCGAGTGCCACTATGGCTTTTCGGCCATGTTCACCTACTGGCTGGAGGACCGCATGGCCGGCTTCGGGGTGCTCGACCCCACGCCCAGGTCGGCCTACAGCTACATGTTCGCCTGGCACTTCGACTTCCCGGACCGGCGCCTGGGAGCTTTCAGCTTGCTCAAGGAAGTGGAGTTCTGCCGCCAGACCGGGCGCGAGCACCTCTACCTGGGGCTGTTCGTGCGTGATTGCCCCTCCATGAGCTACAAGGCCAACTTCAAGCCCTACGAGCTGCGCGATAGCGAGGGGGCGTGGATCGAGTTCCGCTAGAGGAGCCGGAAATGGACCTGGAAGCCAGGCGCGAGAGAGTAGACGCCAAGCTCTGCCGCGCCACCGACCAGAAAATGCTCAAAGGCAGCTCCCTATCCGCTCTGGAGCTCTTGCGACAGGCCCGCCAGGAGGCGGTCGAACTCGGCTCGCCGTGGCCTGAGCTCACCGCCTATCGTTTGGCCCACCTTCTCTTGAGAGAAGGTAAAGAGCTCAACGAGGCCGAGGCGCTCTTCCGCGAGGCAGCTTCGCTCGAGGCTCTGGGCCCTTTGCCCTGTATCTATCGAATTGCCGTATGCCACCGCCTGGGGCTCGACGTAGAGAGGGCCTTGCGTGAGGCGCACGAGGCGCTCCGATTGCGACCCTGGCGAACAAACTACCGCGGTGCCGGAATCCAGAGCCCGGCCCATAACCTGCTCGAACTGGCCGTGTATTTCACGGGCGCGACTTACTCGCTCGAAGGTCTGGGCTCCTCGGGATGGGAGGACCTCTTCGGACAAACCGAAAGTTGGGCACTGGTCGGTCCCGACCCGAGAACCGCAACGGTTCGTTACCCGCGAGAGTTGGCGCTGGTTGAGCTGCAGTCCCGTGGTGGGCCCGAGGTTGTGCGCTTCGAGGTGAGACCCTCCGGACGCGATGGTCGCTGGTGCTTCGGAGAGGGGGACTGGACGAGCGTCCCCCACAAGGTCACGCTATTGCTGGCCCTGCTCTTGCAGGGTCGTTGCCAGGACAACAGAGAGCTGGAGCAAAGACTTGAAGCCGCCAGCCCCGAGGCACTTCGCACGCTCAAGACCGAGCTCCGCAGGCAACTTTCAAGGCTGGCTGGAGTCGACCCGGGAAGGGTTCTCACTCCCGGCCGGGGCGTTCCCCGAGTGCTGGCTCCAACAGCTTATGGAGCGCTCCCTGCAAGATTTCTCGGCACTCCGCCGGCCAACCCCGACCTGACCTGACGAAGAGCTCCAGGCGCCTGTCGGCGGCTCACACCCGGCTCACGTTTCTCCTGGTAAGGTCAGGTCAGGGGAGCGAGCGAGCTCCCCTGGAGAGCCCAACCAGGAGGACCGCCATGAACGATCTCTACTTTGCCTACGGGTCCAACCTCGACAGCGTCGATCGCAATCGAAAGATTCCCCCTGACACTCTGCGCGCCATCGGTCGGGCCCGACTCTTCGACCACCAGCTCTGCTTCGGCTACTACTCGCCAGGCCGGGGAGGCGGAGCCCTCACCCTTTCTCAGCAAAAGGGATGGGTCGTGGACGGGGTGCTCTTCGACTGCCCGGGCGAGGGGCGGGAACGACTTGATCGCAAGGAGGGGGCCGGTGCGTTCTATGATCCGATCCGGGTGTTTGTCCAGTGCCCGCGGGGCGAATGGCTGGACGCCTTCACTTACGTGGCCTGCGAGCATCGCCGCGAGGAGTTCGTGCCGCCCACGCGCGAGTATGTCGAGATCGTCACCCGCGGCTGCGCCGAGCACGGCATCTCTCCTGCCCCGGTAGTCCGGGCGGCCCGCAACCAACCGAACCCGCCCGCATCCGACGCGCTCTTCGTCTACGGCTCCTTAATGCGGGGAGAGCAGCGGGCCGAGCTGCTCCAGCAGATCGAGTGCGTCCTGCTGGCCTGCACTTTCGGGCGTCTGTATGATCTGGGTGAGCATCCGGGGATGCGTTCCACCCGGGGCGAAGAGCTGGTGCAGGGCGATTTCGTGAGGGTAAAGGACATTCACCGCACCCTCGAGCTCCTCGACCGGATCGAGGGCTTCCAGGGCCCTGCCTCGACCGAGAACCTGTTCCGACGTGAGCTTGTTCGGGTGGACGCAGGCGACGGCCGGATCCGCCGCGCCTGGACTTACTTGTATGACCACGAGCCGAGTGAAGCGTCTCGGATCCAGTCGGGTGACTGGCGCGAGCATAAGGGAACGCGCACGTCCTTTCTCCAGGCCCTGGTCCGCGCCCACTGCGGTGACCGAGAGCCCGAGATCGCCCGTTCCCTGTCCGAGCGCATCCCCTGGGCCTTCAATCCGGGCGCGCTCCGCCACCTGCTCCCGCTCTGGCAGGCCCTTGAGCGAGGCGAGCTCTCCGAGCGACGTCTGGCCCAGGAGTCCGACCGGTGGGACGTGGTGCCTGGCCTGACGCGGGGCTTGCCGGGCGGACTCTCCTGAGGTGGCAATACAGCCACCCAGACCTGAACAGACGAGCCACTTAGCGATTCCAGCCCTCTCCAAGCCCTCAACTGCGCCATAGAGCTCATCGGCGAGCTGAAGAAGACCGCCGAGGTGCTATGGCGGCGATGAGGCTTGCTGAGGGGCAGCGCGCCCCCCCGAAGGCAGGTCTGCTCTGGACGCCGGGTGGGAAGACTGAGCGCCTGCGTGGCAATCATGACGCGACTATCCGAGCATCCTGGCAAGTCGAGCCGACAGGGATTGAGGCAGAGTGGCCACCCGCGGCGGGCGGACCCGGTGGACCAGCTTGACCCGCGAGCGGGCGCGGGCGCGCGAGGGGGGCAGCGAGGCGGCCGCCAGCCAGTTGGCCAGCAGACTCACCGCCAGGACCAGGCCCAGGCTGGCCAGGGCCGGATTGGCCGAGACGCCCAGGCTGGCCGCCACCAGCGCCACGGCCAGCACGGCCATCAGCAGGGGGCGGCCTCCCCGGGCGCTGCGGCGACGCTGGCTCTCCACCGCCAGGGTGGCTCCCAGGCCCAGCAGCACGGGAGGAAAGAGGAAGGTGAGCAGATTGAGCGGGACCTGGCATAGAGCCAGGAACCCGGCCGTCCAGAACCAGGCCAGGGTGGGGGGAAGCATGGCCAGGAGAGCGTTCCCGAACGAGCCCAGCCGCAGGATGAGCACCACTAACAGGGTCAGCCAGACGAAGCCGGCCGCCGCCGAGGAGACGCGGCGGGCCTGCTCGCCCAGCCGGGCCAGCAGCACCGCCGGTCCGGTGACCTCGGGCTCGACCGACTTCAGGCTGGCCACGAAGGCGGACGCATCCTCGGGCTCATAGCCGGTCTGCTTGGGATAGATGCGCACAACCAGCTGTCCGGCCCCGCTCAGGCCACGGACCTGCAGCTCGCGGGGGAGCGAGCGGGCCGTAGGCGCCACCGGGGTCTGCCGGGTCAGCAGGGTCAAAAGGTTGGAGAGGTCAGCCCGGCAGGCCTGCTCGAAAGCCAGCAGCCCATCCTCCAGAGGACCGGGGCCCAGCCTGGGAATGGTCGTCTTGAGGGCGGCCATGCGGGTGAGGATGTCGGAGGCCAGCTCGGGGT
>QWHO01000025.1 GCA_021404945.1 bacterium CPR1 | reverse complement strand
TAAAGCGCAAGGCCTTTGGTCTTGCACTTTACAACGCGCTGGAACGCAGTTCCGGCGCGTTCGTTAGATTGTGCCAATGTGCAAGACCAAAGTGCGAGCGCATTAGATGAGAGGTCCAGCCGCCTACAATATCTTGCGGAGTAGCTACGCTCGAGAGATTGCACGTGGCCGGAGATCAGGGCCGAGGAGATGCCCCTGGCGCCTCCGGGGCGCAGAATTCCTTCAGGCTGGTGCGCCCGACCGTCTCGTCGAACTCGAAGCGGAACTTCATCTCTTGTCCGGGCAGGCGCAGCACGACGCGGGCCGTGCGCACATCGCGGGGCTGGCGCGCGAAGGCGTAGCTCAGATCTAGCGACTTCTCCAGGGGGATTTCATTGAGAGTACCCTCAACGAACTGAGCGGAGATGGGCCGGAGGTACGAGTCGCTGACCCAGACGCGGAACTCACCTGCCAGATTGCGGGCTACCTCGACGTGATATTCCCGCCACATGCCGACCTGGCCACCGTGGTTGATGGAGTGCTTGTGAAACGACTCCGGCCGGGTGGGCTGCTCGAGCTGACTCAGGGCCGAGGTGACAAAGGCCCACAGCACCGAGCCCACCATCAGCCCCCCGGCCGCCAGCCAGCCGAGTGCCTGCTTGCGCGCCTCGGGGTCGCGCAGGAAGGTGCGCAAACCCCGGTAGCCCAGGCCCATCAAGAGGGCCACCGTGCCCACGGAAAAGACCAGTGAGGCCAGGAACTCGTCCCAGGTCAGGGGAGTCGGGTCGGCGCCGTGGGCCAACCAGATCAGCGGCCCGAGCCTCCCAGGTACCAGGGCAGGGACTCGGTGTAGTTGAGCAGCGCCATGGAGATCATGAAGAGCAGAATGATCCAGGCGATCTGGGTGACCTTGTTGCTCCTGGTCAAAGACAGGTCGAGCATTTTGACCAGCCCGCATGAGAGAGCCAGCGTGCCCAGGAAGAAGTGGTGCAGGTAGACACCCACGGCCGAGTCGGAATAGGGCGCGCCCGTGTGCACGTGGGTGAACAGCATGCCCCCTCCGGCCAGAGCGAAGATGGCCATCAGGTGGCTCTGCAGGCGGCTGACGTCGCCGGGCCTCTTGCGAACCAGACTGGTGCCGATGCCGATCAGGATCATCAGGGTGGCGATGATCTTGTGGGCCAGCACTTCTGGATCGGTGATCGGCTTGAGGTTGGAGAGCGGCCAGGAATCGTGGTCTGAGAAGATCATCAGGAACACCCCGCCCACCATCAACAGCACCGGGCCAAGAGCCCGCACCACGTTCACGAAGGGCAGGCTCAGGCCCTGGTAGGCCAGCCAGAAAGCCATTCCCAGCACCAGCCAACCAAAGATGTGGTGCATCATCTCCGAATAAGCGATTTCATCATTGTTGAGCTGCAGCGACAGGTTGGCCAGATCGATGTCCGTGGCGGCGATGGGCGGGGGAGCCTGCACGCCCGCGCCATACTTGTAGACCAGCTCTCCCCCGTAGTAGCCGGTGGCCGACAGCATCCCCAGAGCGATCACCGAGCACACCAGGTAGAGCACGAACCACGAGCGGTTGACCAGAGGCACGAACGAGCGCAGGGCCACCAGGGCGATAAACGCCCAGGAGGTGAACTGGGCGAAGTTCCCGTGGAGCAGGATGGGGGCCTGGGGGGTGTGGGCCCGGGCCGCCCAGATCTCGGCGAAGTTGCCTGAGATGAAGGTGAACATGATGCCCACGGTGCCCAGCACCAGCAGGGCCTGCCCGGCCCAGGCGGCCCGGCCGTCCTTGCGTGCGAAGGCGAAGAGCTCGAAGCCAAAGGCCGTAAAGAGGAGCGCGATGGGAAAGTGGACCATCAAAGGGTGCAAAGACCCGAAAAATTTGCTCAGTTCCAAGACGATCCCCTGTTCGCTGTCGCCGGAGTCGGCATAAGGTTAGAAAATTCAACGTAAATTAGGCTCCTGGTGACCGGACTCCTGCTCTGTTCTCCTACCGGGCAGAGACTGTGTGATGATTTCTCAACTGGAATGGGCGGCAAACTCTGGTTACATCGTTTTCACAGGGGTAACATCGTTGTTACCTGGCCGGTTGTCTCGTGCCGGCCGAGACGGCCATAATCGGCGTATGGACATTCTTTCAGCGCTTCAGGGCATTCACGGGGTGGGCGGCAATCCCGGCTGCAGTGGCTGTGCCCCCGTGGCTCCGATGGGGGCCATGAGCCGGGCTTACGGCCCGATGGCTCCCACGATGACGGGCCAGCAGACGGCCTTCCAGAACATGCTCTTGCAGCTTGTGACGCTGATGATGCCCCTGATGACCGGTCGCGCGCCTGGTGCTCTGGCCGGTTCTCCATCGGGGATCAGCGGTGCGGGTGGCGTCCCGGCTGGGGCCAGCGCAGCAAATGGTCTGGGAGGAGCTTCCCGGGCCCAGGCCCCACCCGACTTCAGCAATCCTCCCGGTGCCCCGCGGGGTACCCATCAGTCGCGCGGCAGCGGCTACTATCCCCACAACAGCCGCATGGAGGGTGGCTACGTGGACCGGCGTGGCAATCGTCTCTACACCTTGCAGGACTATCTGGCCGGTCGCGCGCCCTACGTTTCGGTCGCCATGGACAAGAATCTGCGTATCCCCTATGGCACCAAACTGCGCATCGCCGAGCTTGAGAAAAAATACGGCCGACCCATCGAGCTCCGCGTGGTGGATACAGGCGGAGCCTTTACCAATCGGGGATTCTCGCGCATCGACATCTGTACCGCCAGCCGTCGCGATTCGCTCGACCCCACCATCAACGGGCCCTTGACCCTGAGTTTCGGCTGAAAATGTGACGGGGCCGGCTACGAGCCGGCCCCGTCAGGCTCAAGCGCTCTTTTTCTCCAGAGCGCTGAGTCGTTGATCGAGCTCCTCGAGAAGCTGGCCGTATAGCTCGAGCAGGTTGCTCAAAGCGTCATCTTGCGTCCGTCGCATCTGCTCGACCTGGTTAGACTCCGTCGCATAGTCGATCAGGAACTGGCTCGAGAGCTGAAGGCTATCAGCCAGCTCACTCAGTCCGACACGCACCTCACCCAGCGACTGCTCCAACCGACCCAGGCCACCCTCGACGCGTGCCATCCTTGTTCCCAGTCCGCTGATGCCACTCTGCAGCCGACTCATGCCTGACTGCACCTCGCCGAGGCTGCTCTGCATCGCAACGACGCTACCCTGCACCTCGCCGAGGCTGCTCTGCATCGCAACGACGCTATCCTGCATCTCGCCGATACTGGTCTTCACGTCGTCGACGCTGCCCTGCATCTCGCTGACGCTGTGCTCGATCTGTCCGAAGCTGCCGCGCATTGCGGCAAGCTCTGTGCAGGACTCTTCCACCTTGTCTGCGACCACGCGGACGCGGTCGCCGACCAGCCTCATCTGTCCACCGTTCTCGAGCAGCCGATTGCGCTGCTGCTCGAGTCGCTCGCTGAGCCAGGATCGGTCTTCGCTCTGCTGCACCTTCAGATCGTGCAACTCGCGCCAGATCCGTCTGATCCGATCTTCCATGGGCCTTTCACCCCACACGAGCCGGACGAATCATTGGAGGCCTCTGCTCACAGGTGTCCGGCTCGCCATGGAGCATAATAGCACACTTGACCTGCCCCCGGGAAGGAACCCGACCCCTCGCGCGCAAAATGGCGGCTCTACCGAGGAGGAAGCGCCCATGTCCATCGACACCACCATCGTCTCCGTCACCACCATCGAGCAGATCGGCCAGTACGCCGGTCAGAAGGTGCGCCTGCGCGGCTGGCTCGACACCATGCGCTCCTCGGGCAAGATCCGCTTCCTGAAGCTGCGCGACGGCACCGGCCGCATTCAGGGCGTGCTCACCAAGAATGACGCCGGCGAGGAGCTGTTCGAGCGCACCGGCCACCTCGGCCAGGAGTCCAGCCTGATCGTCGAGGGCGAGGTGCGCGAGGACGCCCGCGCTCCCGGCGGCTACGAGCTGCTGGTGAGCGGGGTCGAGATCGTCCACAATGCCGAGGGCTATCCCATCACCCCTAAGGACCACGGCACCGATTTCTTGATGGACCATCGCCATCTCTGGATCCGCTCCCAGCGCCAGCACGCCATCTTGAGGGTACGGGCCCAGGTGATGCGCTCCATCTCCGATTGGCTGGATAACCACGGCTTTCTGCGCATCGATACCCCCATTTTGACCCCCAGCGCCTGCGAGGGCACCACCACCCTGTTCGAGACCAAATATTTCGAGAGCTCGGCCTTTCTCAGCCAGAGTGGCCAGCTCTATAACGAGGCCACCGCCATGGCTTTCGGCAAGGTCTACGCCTTCGGCCCCACGTTCCGGGCCGAGAAGTCCAAGACCCGGCGCCACCTGATGGAGTTCTGGATGGTGGAGCCCGAGATGGCTTTCGTGGACATGTGGGAGAACATGGAGATTCAGGAGCAGATGGTCAGCTACGTGGTGCAACAGTGCCTGCAGCACCGCCGTCGCGAGCTCGAGCTGCTCGAGCGCGACTTGAGCAAGCTCGAGAAGATTGTGCCCCCCTTCCCGCGCATCCACTATGACGAGGCGGTGCAGATCCTGCGCGACAAGGGCGTCGAATTCGAGTGGGGCGGCGATTTCGGCGGAACCGACGAAACCGTGGTCAGCGAGCAGTTCGACCGACCCGTGTTCGTGCACCACTTCCCGGCCGCGGTCAAAGCCTTCTACATGAAGCCCGACCCCGATCGGCCCGAGACCGTGCTGGGAGCTGACCTGCTCGCTCCCGAGGGCTATGGCGAGGTGATCGGGGGCGGGCAGCGGCTCGACGACCTGGCTTTGCTCGAGCAGCGCATCGCCGAGCACCAGCTGCCAACCGAGGCCTATGCCTGGTATGTCGATCTGCGCCGCTACGGCAGCGTGCCCCACTCGGGCTTTGGCCTGGGCGTGGAGCGCACCGTCACCTGGGTCTGCGGCATCGAGCACGTGCGCGAGACGATCGCCTTCCCGCGCACGCTTTATCGCCTTTATCCATGAGGAGAAGATATGGCCGGTCATTCAAAATGGCATAACATCCGCATTCGCAAGGGGAAGCAGGATGCCGTCAAGGGCAAGGCCTTCACCAGGGTCTCGCGCGAGATCCTGATGGCGGCGCGCTCCGGCAGCTCCGATCCGGAGGCTAACTTCCGCCTCAAGATGGCTATCGCCAAAGCGCGCGAGGTCAACATGCCCATGAGCAATGTCGAGCGCATCATCGAGAAGGCCACGGGAGGCGGGGACAGCTCCATGGAGGAGCTCATCTACGAGGGCTACGGCCCGGCCGGGGTGGCTCTCATCGTGGAAGTGACCACCGACAACCGCAATCGCACGGCCGCCGACATGCGTGTGATCTTCTCCAAGAACGGTGGCAACCTCGGCGAGACGGGCTGCGTGGGCTGGATGTTCGACAAACGCGGCGTGATCACTGTGCACAGGGGCAAGCTCGAGGAGGAGCAGGTGCTGGAGATCGCCATGGAGGGCGGGGCCCTGGATATGTCCTCGGACGAGGAGCGCTTCGAGATCCTGACCGAGCCCACCGACCTTCACCAGGTCAAGGAGGCGCTCGAGAAGGCCGGGCTCAAGGTGGAGTCGGCCGGTTTTTCGATGGTGCCCCGGAACGGGGTGGAGGTCTCTCGCGAGGATGCGCCCGCCGTCTTGAAGCTCGTCGATCTCCTCGAGGATCAAGACGACGTGCAACAGGTCTACGCCAACTTCCTGATTCCCGACGAGGTGTTGGAAGAGCTGGCCTCCGCCTGATGGAGATCGTGATCGGGGTCGACCCCGGGACCGCGCGAACCGGCTATGGCGTGCTGGCTTTGGAGGAGGGTCGGGTGCAAGCCCTGGACTTTGGCTGCATCACCACCACCCCCCAGCAGACCCGCGAAGCCCGACTGCGCACCCTCTATGATAGCTTCTCGAAGGTGCTGCGCCGCACTCAGCCCCAGCACGTCGTGGTGGAGCAGCTCTTCTTCAACCGCAACGTGACCACCGCCATGGCGGTGGGGGAGGCTCGGGGCGTGATCTTGCTGGCTGTGGCCGAGCAGGGGGCCCGGCTGGCCGAGTACAACGCGGTTCAGGTCAAAGAAGCCCTGACCGGCTACGGCTCGGCTTCCAAAGACCAGGTGCGCCAGATGGTCATGATGCAGCTCGGGCTGGAGAAGCCCCCGCGTCCCGACGATGTGTCGGATGCGCTGGCCATCGCCCTGTGTTATCTCTTCCGTCGAGACATGGACGCGTGATCGCATTCGTACGGGGCCCCGTGGCCGAAGTCTCGCAAGGATTGGCGGTGGTGGACGTGGGCGGCGTGGGCCTGGCCGTCCGGGTGCCCGACCCCATCTCGCAGCGGCTCGATCCGGGTGACGAGGTGCGCCTGGCCACTTTCCTGGTCGTGCGCGAGGACGATCTCTCGCTCTACGGCTTCAATTCCAACCGTGAGCGCGAGCTGTTCAAGCTGGTGCTCACCATCAGCGGGATCGGTCCCAAGCTGGGCCTGAAGCTCCTCAGCCACCTTTCCCCCGGGCAACTGGCCGCGGCCATTCTCGAAGAAGACCTGCGGGCCCTGACCCGGGTGCCCGGCGTGGGCGCCAAGACCGCCAGGCGGCTGATCGTGGAGCTCTCCGAGAAGATCGCGGCTCTCTCCCCCGGTGAGGCCGACGAGCCCGAAGCCACCAGGCTCGAGGCGGTCGGCGTCTTGATGCAGCTGGGCTGTCATCGCGACGAGGCGCTGGCTGCGCTTCAGGCCGCCCGGGAGCGATTGGGGGAGGTCGAAGTTGGGACCGATCGACTGGTCATGGAAGCGATGCGTGTGTTAGGAGAGAAGTCATGAAGAAACTGTTTTTGATCTTGTTGTTGCTGGCGGTGCCGGCGCTGGCCGAGTGGAAGGAGTATAAGAACGCCCAGGCCGGTTTTCGGGCCAGCTTCCCCGACAAGGTGACCTTCGCCAAGGACGGCCCCATGGAGATGTTCCGTGCCGGTGCCTTCACGGTGGCCGTGCTGCCCAAAGCGTGGTCCAAGTCGCGCTACGGGCTTTTGAAGAGCTTCCTTGAGCTCGGTCCCGACTACGCCCGGGCCAACCTGGCTCGCAACGAGCGCGAAGTGGACGAGCGTCCGGGCCTGGAGCTGAGCGGAGTCGACCACGACGGATCCCCGGTGCTGATCCACCTGGTCCACACTCCCTCCCGCGGCTATGCCATCATCGGGCGCAGCTTCGATATGAAGGAGAATCTCCAGTTCGTCAACTCGTTTCGCTTCGTCCCCTGAAGAGGGCCTGACCGGCCGAGCATAGAATATTCCTCAAGCCATGCTCCGCCTGCTCAATCCCGCTGCCCAGGAAGAAGATCGCGAGAATTCGCTGCGCCCGCGCCAGCTCGAGGAATACATCGGGCAAGAGAGCGTGGTGGCAAACCTGCGGGTCTTCCTGCAGGCCGCCCGAGAGCGCTCCGAGCCGCTCGACCACGTGCTGATTTCGGGCCCCCCCGGCCTGGGCAAGACCACGCTAGCCTCGCTGGTGGCCCAGGAGATGGGGGTGAAGCTGCGCACCACCTCGGGGCCGGCCGTGGAGCGTCCCATCGACCTGCTGGTCCTGCTCAACACCCTGCAAGAAGGGGATGTGCTCTTCATCGACGAGATCCACAGGCTCTCTCGTACGGTGGAAGAGATCATGTACCCGGTCATGGAGGACCTGTCCTTCGACCGCATTCTCAGCAAAGGACACAACAAGGGGGCGCGCACGCATCGCATTCCTCCGTTCACTCTGATCGGCGCCACCACTCGGGCGGGCTCCATCTCCTCGCCCCTGCGCAGTCGCTTCGGCATCTTGCTGCAGCTCGAATTCTACAAAGAGAGCGAGTTGATGGAGATCGTCGGCCGCTCGGCTCGCATTCTGGGCTACTCGATCGAGCCGGAAGGGTGCCGCCAGATTGCCTCGCGCTGTCGGGGCACCCCTCGCATCGCCAACCGCCTGCTTCGGAGGGTGCGCGATTTCGCCCAGGTGGAGGCGGCCGACCCCATCGACGGCGTGGTGGCCTCGCGAGCCCTGGACCGCATGCAGATCGACAGGCGGGGCCTGGATCGTCTTGATCAGAAGATTCTCGAGGTGCTGGTGGCCCGATTCCGTGGCCAGCCGGTCGGTCTGAACACGCTGGCGGCGGCGGTCCAGGAAGACCCGGCCAACCTCGAGGAGGTCTACGAGCCCTACCTGCTCGCGGCCGGTCTGGTGCAGAAGACCCACCGCGGCCGTCAGGCCACGCGGCTGGCCTTTGAGCATCTGGGGGCCGAGGTCGTTTAGGACCGACAGGCTTGTCCAGAGGCGCCCCTCCCATCGTCTGCATCCGTCCTGCCTGTTGACCTTTGACAGGGCATGCCGGCCGCGTGAGCTGATCAGGCGCTGATTGAACGGTTGAGAGCGCAGGCCTCGCGGATGCGGTCTCCGCCCACGTGCAACGCGATCATGCCGCGCTGGCGCATCTGGTCCACCAGCACGTCGCGCACCCGGTGGCCGTGCTCGGCTTGGCGGGCCTTCATGGCGGTGTAGTTGTCACCGCCGGCCAGCAAGAAGTCGTCGGCGGTCACGTGGTAGACCTGATCGTCCCCCAGGGGCTTTCCGCCGGGGGTGTTGATCTCGATGATCCGCTCTCCGGGTGGCTTTTCAGGGTCGAAGCTGATCTCCAGCCCGGATACCTGCAGCACCTTGCCCGCTTTGAGCGACAGGCTCTCTTCCATCAATCGCTTGAGGTCGCGGCCGGTCATGTCCACCTTGACCACGTGGCTATCGAAGGGGAAGGCGCTGTAGACCTCTCCCACGTCCACCGGGCCCGGACTGATGTCGTCCTTGAGAGAGCCGCCAGGGATCACGGCCACGTCCGAGCCGGTGGCGTCGCGGAGCAAGTCGGTCACCAGGTTGCCCAGGGGGGAATCCTTCACTTTGTCGCGGGTGAGGGGAGCCTCGTTGTGAGCCACCACCTCGCCCATGCGCTCGCCCAGGCGGGACCTGTAGCCCTCCAGCAGTTGCACCACCTCGGGGTCCGGCACGAGCTCGGCCGAATTGATTGGCACGCGGCGATGCTCGAAGCCGACCACCTGGGCCGTGCCCGGGGCCATTCGCAGGTCGAGCTCGGAAAGCTCCTCGCCCCGGTCGCCACTCTGCACCACCAGGGTGTTCTCGGCCACCCGGGGCTCTTGGAAGTCCTTGTAGCCATGCCCGCCCATTAAGACCACCGGAATGGGCCTGCCGGAGGCTTCCTCGGCCAGCTCAGCGGCCTGGGCCGCCAGATCGGTGCCCCCTTCGCGCAGCAGCTGGTATTGCAGCACCAGCACGTCGGGATGCTCTTGCTCGCAGATCTTTGGAACCAGGCGGCTGAGGGTCTCGACCGGATCCTCGAAGCGCAGGCCGTTCACATTGTCCGGGTGGGTGGTCTTGCCCGACTCTTCTTTCATCAGGCCGACGACGGCCACTTTGCACAGGCCAATCTTCTTGATGAAGTACTCGCCCACTTTGGCCAGGGAGTGGCCGGAGGACTGGGAGATGTGTCGGCCAGTGGCGTCATCGAGCAGATTGGCGGCGATCACCGGGAACTCTGCTTGCTGAATGCGCTGCGAGAGCACCTGCTGACCTTTGTCAAAATCGTGATTGCCGAGCGTCATGGCGTCGAACCGGTCCCGGTTCATGAACCGGATGACCGGCTCGCCGTCGAACATGGTGGAAATGGGCGGCCCCTGGAAGAAGTCTCCTCCCGAAAGCAGCAAGAGCTCTCCTGCCTCCTGCCGCTTGCGGCGAATTTCGCTGGAGAGAAGGGCTGCCCCGCCGGTGACCAGGCCAGGCATCTTGGGGTCATACTGATCGAGCAGGCAGCCGTGCAGGCCGTCCATGGTCACGATCGACACTCGGTCTCGCAACCCGCCCCTCTGGCCCGCCCCGACGATATCAGGCATGACTCTCACGGCTTTACTCTAAGCGGGAAGACTGAAAAAGGTTTGAAAGGCACTGAGGGGAATGCTGCCCGATGCCCCGCACCTTCGTCGTTTTGCCGGCCTATAACGAGGAGGAGGGCCTGGCGGCTCTGCTCGACAAGCTCGAGATCGCCCTGGCTGACATCGACTACCATGTGGTCGTGGTGGATGACGGCAGCCGCGACGCGACCGCCGAAGTGGCCCGCTCGCGGGGGGCCGAGCTCTTGCAGCATCCTCAGAACATGGGATTGGGAGCCACTGTGCGCGATGGGCTGGTGCATGCCGGCTCGCTGGCCGCTCCCGGAGATACGGTGGTGGTGCTGGATGCCGACGATACCCATCCCCCCTCGCGCATCCTGGCCATGCAACGGAAACTGGAGGAAGGCTACGACGTGGTCATCGCCTCGCGGTTCCGGCTCGGCTCTCGGGTTGTAGGAGTGTCATGGTCACGTCGGCTCTACAGTTGGGGAGCCTCATGGTTGTTCCAGCTCTTCTATCCTATCTCCGGTGTGCGCGACTTCACCTGCGGCTTCCGGGCCTATCGGGCCGAGGCCCTGCAGAAGGCCCTGGCCTGCTACGGACCGGGCCTGGTGGACCGGGACGGCTTTGAGTGCATGGTGGATACCCTGCTCAAGCTCCGGCAGCTCAAGCTCCGCTTCACCGAGGTTCCCTTCGTGTTGCGCTACGACCGCAAAGCCGGGGCCACCAAGATGAACGTGCGACGCACCATCATCAACACGCTGCTCTTGATGGTGAAAGGGAAGAAGAAAACTTAGAGTTGGTATCGCACGATGGCCGGAACCGAGCGGTTTCCCTCCTCATCGATGGCAAAGATGTTCATGACCACCCACATGTTGGGCAGCGTGACCGGCACGTCATAGTGCACTTCGAAGAAGCCCTGGGCGTCCGCCACCCCTTTTTCGGTTCCCTCGCCCTGGTTGACCGTGGAGGATGGAGGGGGCGTATTTTCATTGAATGTCACCCGCATCACGGCCACCACGGTCGAGTTCGGCCGGGTGCGACCTTTGACCGTAAAGGTGCCCGAGTTCAACTGCGTGCCCGATTCGGGTGAGAGGATCTTGACTCGGAAGATGTTGGCGAAGAAGCGCACCGGTCTGTCGGCGGTCATCTTCTCGAGTCGCCTGCCGACTTCGAGATAACCGACCACGGACATCTGCATGCGAGTGTGCCCGGGCTCCACGAGATAGCTTCCCCGGTAGTGACCGGCAGCGATCTCCTGCATGGGGTGATTCCCCTTCACCCCCTCGACCTCGAACCAGGCCTTGCCTCCCGAGGCACCCTTGAGGTCCACCGTCAAGGTGTCATACTCGGCCAGGGAATCGCTTGCGTCGTGGGTGAGGCTGCTGATCCCCTGATCGCTCTTGACTTGAAAGCTCCAGCGCCGCTCCACTGCGACGCCGCCTCTTCCCCTGGCCCAGAAGCGCGCTTCTACCTTGCCGTTCTTGAGCTCGTCCATGGGGCGAGCGCTCACGAACGTCGGGGTACGCAGGCAGTTGAAAGTCAATTCTTGCTTGTCGACCCACAGCCGGGCTGAGCCGTGATCCACGTCAGGGGGCAGATTGACGGTGATCAGGGGCCGGCTCTCGGTGATCACAGCCCCATCCTCAGGGGTGACCGAGAGCAGGGGCTGGGCCCAGAGGGGGAGCGCAAGAAGCAAAAAGAGCCACGATCTCATAGCTCTCCGGGTTTCATTCCCGCGAAGGAAGCTCCTCCAGGGCGTAGAACGCTTGCCGGCGATATGAGCACCCACAACCAGAAAACTCGCGTCGTGGTGACCGGACTCGGTTGCGTCACGCCTCTGGGCCTCGGCCACCAGGACTTTTGGAGCGGACTCCTGGAGGGAAGAAGCGGGGTCTCAGCCATCACTTTCTTTGACACCACCGCGTATACCACGAAGTTTGCCGCCCAGGTGAACGATTTCAATCCGGAGGACTTCATCAACAAGAGGGAAGCCAAGCGGATGGACCGGGTGATCCAGTTCAGCGTGGCAGCCTCCAGGATGGCTCTGGAAGACGCCGCGCTCAGCATCACTGAGGAAAATGCCGATCAGGTCGGGGCTTCTATCGGGTCAGGCATCGGAGGGATGCATACCTTCGAGACCTGGCATCGCACCCTGGTCGAGCAAGGACCCAACAAGGTCACCCCGCTTTTCATTCCCATGATGATCCCCAACATGGTCAGCGGCCAGGTCAGCATCCAGTTCGGCCTCAAGGGCCCCAACTTCGCGGTGGTGTCGGCCTGTGCCACGGGTGGCAATTGCATCGCTTGCGCCATTGACGTCATTCGCACCGGTCGCGCCAGGGTCATGCTGGCCGGTGGCACGGAGGCCGCGGTCACGCCTCTTTCGGTGGCAGGCTTTTGCTCCATGCGCGCCCTTTCCACGCGCAACGATGACCCGCAGCACGCCTCTCGCCCCTTCGACCGCGAGCGAGACGGCTTTGTGATGGGGGAGGGGGCCGGCATCCTGGTGCTGGAGGACTACGAGCACGCCCGGGCCCGTGGGGCCCGCATCTATGCCGAGATTGGAGGCTATGGAGCGACCGCCGATGCCTATCACATCACCAATCCCGACCCCAACGGCGACGGAGCTGCCCGGGCCATGAAGAGCGCCCTGGAAGATGCTGGCCTGCGCCCCGAGCAGGTCGATTACATCAACGCTCACGGCACCTCTACCCCGGTCGGCGATCCGTGCGAGACCCGGGCCATCAAAAAACTCTTTGGCGACCATGCTTACAAGGTTGCTATCAGTTCCTCCAAGTCCATGATAGGACACACGTTGGGGGCCGCGGGGGCTCTAGAGACCGTGGTTTGCGTGCTGGCCGTCCACACCGACCGCATCCCCCCCACCATCAACTACGTTCACCCCGACCCCGAGTGCGATCTCGACTACGTTCCCAACGTGGCCCGCGAGGCCCCGGTGCAGGTGGCTCTCAACAACACGTTCGGCTTTGGCGGCCACAACGCCGTGATCGTGGTGAACAAATTCAACAACATTGACGGATAACTCTCTCGAAGCGCTGCAAGGGGTCCTGCAGTATCGCTTCCGCGACCCTGGTCTGCTTGAGCTGGCTTTGTTGCATGAGTCCCACGCCAACGAGCAGGGATTGCCCGAATCCAACGAGCGGCTCGAGTTTCTGGGAGATGCCGTGCTCGAGCTGGTGGTGAGCAACTATCTGTTCAACCGGCACACCCACCTGAGCGAGGGGATGCTGACCCAGTTGCGGGCTCACCTGGTCAGCACCCGCAATCTGGCCAATCGGGCCGCCCACTTCGGTCTGAGGAGCTACGTCCGGCTTGGCCGGGGGGAAGAGAGCTCGGGGGGGCGCGAGCGCCAGAACCTGCAGGCAGATCTCCTCGAAGCCCTGGTAGGAGCCGTTTTTCTGGACGGGGGATTGGAGGCTGCCTCGCAGCTGGTCTTGCATTTTCTGGGCGAGGACAAGGATGATGACTCGTTCTCGCGTGACTACAAGAGCCTGCTTCAAGAGCTGACTGCCCGCTATCGTCGGGCCGCCCCTCAGTACCTCCTGGCTGATTCCTCGGGGCCTCCTCATCGCCCTCTGTTCCGCGTCCAGGTTGAGTTTGAGGGTCGCATCGTGGGTGAAGGAACCGGACCTTCCAAGCGGGAAGCAGCTCAGGAAGCCGCCCGAGTGGCCATGTCGCTGCTCGAGACGGAGCTGGAGCCGCCCGATGGAGTTACAGGTTCAGGCCAGCGAAGCGGAGCTCTCCTTCCGGGTGAAGGTGACCCCGCGCTCGAAGACCTCGGAGATTGCGGGGGTGAGCCAGGGAGTTCTCCTTGTTCGACTGACGGCACCCCCGGTTGAGGGGAAGGCCAATCAGGCCCTCAAAGAGTTTCTGGCCAGGCGCCTGGGTCTTCGCTCCCATCAGGTGAGCATCCGGGTGGGAGAGAAATCTCGCCTGAAAATCGTGGCTGTTGGCACTTTGAGCCTGAGTCAGCTTGAAGAACGGCTTTTCGGGCAGGAATAGAGGAGAAAGCCTTGTCGCAGAAGCCAAAGTTACAATTCTCGGTACCCTGTCTGGGCTATGAAGAGCCCAACGACATTCCGTGTCTGCTCTATCTCTTCTATGACCTGCCCTTCGGGGAGCTGCCCGCCCCGCTCGAGTTCCGCGTCTGCAACGGCTGGTGCATGGGCCAGGGGCGCTTCGAGCAGTCGGTGCAGGTGCTCGATCCCGAGCGCAATGTTCTGCTCGACACCCAGAAGCGCGAGTTCACACTCGACTCAACCACAAAACCTTTCCTGTCCGTCTTTCAGTTCCAACTGGTGGTGGAGAAGCAGGGCAGCCACTGGATTCGCGTCAGCCTGGGCGACGAACTGGTCATGGAATACCCGTTCACGGTGCGGCTCGGAGAGAAGAAGGGCGACGTGGGTCAGCCAGTGGCCGCCAGCGCGGCTCCCGCCCCGACCGGCCCCGGCCCGGTCGCGCCCCAGCCTTCGCTCGATTCACCCAAAATGCTCGACCAGCCCTTTTTGATGCCCTGACTTGCGCTTCCAGCAGTTCTTCCTCCTGGCCGTAACCAGCCTGCTTGTGTCAGGTTGCCTCTGGATGACCGCCGATACGGTGCTCCAGCAGAGCTTCGACGGCTTTCACCGCGAGCAAGTTGCGCGTGAGCTGCGCGACCTTTTGCTGCGCACTCCGGCCAGGGCCAACGAAGAGCAGCTCAAGAGCGAGCTTCGCGACTACCGCCTGGGTCGCGATGGCTATGCGATCCTGGCTCGGGCCGGTGGTCGTGACCTGTTTCATACCGAGCGCGAACGTCTCTACAAGAGCCTTTTCGTGCTGGCCGACCAGGCTCAGATTCCGGGTCTTCTGGCGGCCAACCCGGCCGGGTCTCTGGGATTGCTCGGCCAGGATCAGACCCGTCGCTATGTCGCCTTTGCCCCGGTCGTGGACACGCCCTGGCTGTTGGGCATCGTGCTGCCTGTGGAGGAATCGGCTCCGCTGCTCTTGCGGGCCCGGCTCGGGCTCTGGACCGGCTGTTTTGCAGTGGCTCTGGCCGCCCTGTTGGTCTCGGCCCTGATGGCTCCCTGGCTGGCGCGGCCCTGGGTGCAATTGGCCAACTACGTTCGTCGCCGGGCCGACGGTGAGAAGCTCGAGCTCCCCGACCTGGTGCTCCGAGAGCAGCTCGATATCACCGAAGCCGTCGACCTGCTTTGTGAGCGGACAGGCGTGGAGTCCGAACCTTCAGCTGACCTGCAGCCTCTGACCGGCCTGCCTGGCCCTCCCACCCTGCAACGGGTGTTGTTCGAGCGAATCGATGCGGCCACGCCATTTGCGGCCGGTCTGGTCGATCTCAGCTTCTTTGGCTCCTTCACCCGTCGTTACGGGATCGAGCGCGGCGACATGGTCATCCGACAACTGGCCGTGCTCTTGCAGAATGCGCTGGGCGAGCACACCTATCGCGAGCACCTGCTGGTCCATCTCGAGGCAGACCGCTTCGCTTTCCTCGTCGCTCCCGACAAAGTCGAGCCTCTCTGCTACACGCTGCTCGACCGTTTTGAACGTGAGATTCAGGATTTCTACAAGCCCGAAGACCGCAAGCGAGGCCAGATCACGGGCAAGACCAGGGCCGGAGATTTCGAGCAGGTTCCCCTGATGCGCCTGCACGTCGCCGTGGCCACCAATCTCAAACGGCCCCTCATCCATCCGGTGCAGATCGGAGCCATCTTCCAGGAGATTCTGAGCTACCTCAAGGCCCAGCCCAAGTCGGGCTTCCTCGTGGATCGGCGCGAGGCCGATCGACCAGGCCCTCCGGAGCCGCCCGAGCTCGGTGAGAAGTCCTGCGAGCCAGAGAAGAACGAAGAAGTTTAACCTCGGCTCCGCGTCTTCCAAACATTCGTCCAAACTCCGGATGCTATCCTGATCTCAGGACGGTATTCAAGGTTCGGTGGGGGCGCAGTATCGCGCCCCTCTTCTTTTTCGGAGGAGTGGCCGGGCACGCCCGGAAGTGCCCGCGGTGACGATTGGCTGGGGCATGATTGGATGTGGCGCGGTGGCTGAAGCCAAGAGCGGTCCGGCCTTCTCCCGCTTGCCTGGCAGCCGGCTGGTGGCGGTGACTCGTCGCGATCAGGCTCTTGCGGCTGACTTTGCTCGCCGCCACGGCGCCCTGCGCAGCCATTCCTGCGCCGAGGAGCTGCTGGCCGATCCTGAGGTTACTGCGGTTTACGTGGCCACGCCACCGGATTCGCACGCCCGCTATGCCATCGCAGCCATGCAGGCTGGCAAACCCGTCTACGTTGAGAAACCCATGGCTCGCAACGCGGTCGAGGCCGAGCACATGCTGGAGGTCTCGCGCCTCACCGGTCAACCCCTTTTTGTGGCCTACTATCGGCGCTGCTTGCCGGCCTTTCTGAAAGTGCGCGAGTGGCTCTCGCGTATCGGCCAGGTAAGATTCGTGTTGTGTGAGCTGGTGCGGGGCCCTGACCCTGAAGGACCGAATGCCTGGCGCGTGCAGCCAGAGCTTTCGGGAGGTGGGTACTTCGTCGACCTTGGTTCGCATTTGCTCGACCTGCTCGATTTTCTGCTCGGACCCATCACCCGCGCACGGGGTACCCCCGCCTGGCAGGCCGGAATGTACCGGGCCGAAGACCTGGTGACCGCTGAGCTGGCCTTCTCCAACGGAGCGCTTGGAATCGGAGTGTGGTGCTTCAATGCTCGCCCGGAGGATCAGCGCGACCGGGTGGAGATCGTCGGTAGCCGCGCCCGGCTCAGCTTCTCCTGTTTCCGACCCGAGCCCGTGCGTCTTTCCACCGGCGAGGAGTTCCTGGCCGAGCCCGTGACCTGCGTCCAGGAGCCTTTGCTGGCCACCGTTCTGTCGGCTCTGCGCGGAGAGGGCGAATGTCCCTCGACGGGCCACAGCGCGCTGCGCACCGAGCGCGTGATGGACGCCATTTTGGGACGAAGCCCCGGGTAACTTTCCCCGGCGAAACTTTTGTCGCCATCCGGTGCCAGGACGGCGGGCCTCCCATTGCAGCCGGCCGGGGAGGGGAATCAACCCGGGAGCAGAATCCTCGGGCTCCATGCGAAAGTTCTTTCTGCAAACGGCCGGACTGGTGCTCTTGGGCCTGTTGATAGGCCTCTTCTCGGGTTGGACCACAGGCATTCTGGCGGGAGCCTCCGGAGGTCTCATCGGGCTCCTCGGAGGGGCGTTCCTGGGTTTCTCGGTCAGCGACCAGGTGGCCGAGCGGGCAGTTCACGCCAGTGAGCGGGGACTCTTCCTGGCCGGAACCAGCGCCACGCTCATGGGAGGACTCCTGGGCCTGGTGGGGGGGGCGTACGTGGGTGGATGGCTGAGCGGGATCGAGATCATGGGCGCGATGGCCCTGGTGGGAGCCCTGGCCGGGGTCTACGCCGCTCTGTGTCGTTAAACGATTGAACCGGCTACAGATCGCCCGTGCCACTCCCTTGAGGACGTTTCGAAGGGCACGATGGTTCGTGCGAAGAGGCTCAAAGCTGCTTTTTCTCGGGTTTCAGCTCGCCGGTCAGACGACCGGACAGCTCAGCTTCTCCCGATAGACTGAGGCTCAGGCTGCTCGATCGCATGTCTGGCTGGCCCGGGCAGCGCGTTCTGATCTCAAAGGTTTGAGGCGATTGCGCCGAAGCCACCTCCAGGTTGATGGAGAACCTCCCGTCGCTGGAAGGATGGAGCTCGGAGAGCGGCTTTTCGATAGCCACCGAAACGTCCGGGAAGCTGAAGATCACCGTGGCCTGGGGGGGGAGCTCGGGCAGACTGCCGCTGATCAGCACTGGATGCGGTCGAACCTGGGTCGCCACCTGCTGAACGAGTGGAGGCTCGATGAAGGCTGCCCAACCGGAATAAACCAGCAGGAGAGCGCACGTTGCCAGCGCCAGCAGGGGCCGAGCCAGCTGAACCTCGCGGGGCGGCGGCGGAGGCTCTGGCGGAGGAGCGGGCTCGAAAACCCGGACGGGAGCACCGGTTGGTGGAGCCAGCGAGCCCGCTGCCGGCTCCGCCAGGCGGGACGTCGCAGGGGCCAGGGTGCTCGCAGGGCTGCCTACCGGCCGGACTGGCGCGGTGGGGGACAGGCTGCCGCCCTGTCGCCCGGGGCGAGGGGTCTCGCCCGAGGGGGGGGAGCCTCTGTCCGAGGCCGCCGGGTGACGCCGGAGGGAGTCTCCTTCTTACTCCTGGCCGGAGCGGCCGGCTCAGGCCGGGGGGTGGCACCGGAAGAGGGCTCGCTCCCGGACAGGGCGTCAGACGGCCTGCTTCTGGCGGTGGGGTTTGGTCTGGCAGGCCCCTCGGGACGTCTCATCTGCCGGGTCTCCGGCGACTGGCCGGACCTGGAGTCGCGGATCATCTCGACATGCTGGATCGTGAGCTCGGAGGAAACAAGCTCCCGCTCCGCTTGCGCCCGGTCGGCGGCCTCGAGGACTCCAAATTTCACGTTGCCTTGTGAGTCGACCGCTTTGTAACTGTACTTTGGCATACCCTGCCCTTACAGGGTAGCAGTCAAATGACAGACCGACCACCCGGGCAGAGCAGGCTGGTCCCGAACGGCCGGAAAACCCGGGGAAAGAACACTATTTGCCGGGAGGCGGCTGGATGCCCTGGGCGATCACCTCGTCGCGCCGGTGGCATTTGTCGAACAACTCGTCCAGGGAGATACGCCCCTCGAGGTAGTGGGTGATGAGGGACTGGTCCATGGTGACCATTCCCTGCTCGCGGCCAGTCTGGATCGAGCTGTGGATCTGGTTGGTCTTGCCTTCGCGAATCAGGTAGGAGAGACTGGGAGAGGCCAGCATCAGCTCGCCGCAGGCCAGTCGCCCGGGGCCCTCGGCCTTGAGGACCAGCTGCTGGGCCAGCACGGCCCGCAGGTTGTCGGAGAGCTGGGTGCGCACCTGATCTTGCTCTTCGCCCGGGAAGACGTCGATGATACGGCTGATGGCCTTGGGAGCGTTGGGAGTGTGCAGGGTGGCGAAGACGAGCAGTCCCATTTCAGCCGCCTTCAGAGCTTGCGCGATGGTTTCCAGGTCACGCAGCTCGCCCACCATCAAGACGTCGATGTCTTCGCGCATGGCGTCCTTGAGGGCCTGGTCGAACTCGGGGGTGTGGGTGCCCACTTCGCGCTGCACGATTTTGGAGACGTCCGACTTGAGCACGAACTCGATCGGATTCTCGATGGTCATGATGTGAAGTGGCTTGGCGTTGGCCAGAGCTGTCATCAGGGCGGCGAGCGTGGTGGTCTTGCCGTTTCCGGTGGGCCCGGTGACGATGATCAGACCCTGGCCGATGTCCAGGAACTCGTGCACGGCGGGAGGCAGCAACAGGTCATCCAGGCGCGGAATGTGGGTGGGGATGTGACGGAAGACGGCTCCCACCCCGTAGCGCTGTTTGTAGAGGTTGACACGGAAGCGAGCGTCCAGGCCCGGCTCGGCATGGGCCAGGTCGAAGTCGCCCTCGGCATAGAAGCGGGCTTCGCTCTCTTCATTGAGCATGTGCGACACCAGCTCGCGCATGAACTGCATGTCGGTAGGCGGACCGGTGCCGGGCACCACGTCGCCGTAGACGCGAAAACGGGGAATCAGGCCCGAGCAGAGGTAGATGTCGGAGGACTTTCGCTCCAGCATCTCTTCGAGCAGGCTCAAGAGCGCCGGCATGGACTTCTGGACCTTGGACTTGACCAGCCCCGACTTGGACGGGGCGGTGGGCATCGGAGCCGAGGCCGGCTTGGGAGGCGGAGGAGGAGGGACTGCCGCTGCCCCGCTGCGGGGAGCCATCTCCAGGCGAGCCGGTACGGCCGCTGGAGAGGCCGCTGCTGGAGGGGCCGCCGGAGGGGCGACGGCCGCCGGAGTTGGGGGCGGCGGTGCTTGCGTCTGAGGAGCGGGGTCCGCCGGGGCCGCCGCCGGAGCGGCCGGGGCCGCGGCTGGCGAGGGAGGAGCTTTGCCTGCCGCACCAGGTGAGAGCGAGTCCAGGAAATTGGCAAAGTGCGGCGAGGGAGCCTTCGGCTTGGGCCGGTCGGGGGAGACGTCGGGGTTGTTTTGATCGCTCACGCTGTCCACTCCAAAAAGTCCTCGAATCGGGACTTGTTATTGGCTTTGGTATAGGCCGTCCGGGCCGAGATCTCGCCGGCGTGCAGCAACTCGAGCAAAGAGGCGTCCATCAGCTGCATGCCCAGTGCCTTGCTGGTTTCGATGGTGCCCGGAATCTGGAAGGTGCGCGCCTCACGGATCAGGTTGGAGATGGCCGGGGTGCAGTACATCACCTCGGCGGCCACCACTCGACCCTTGCCCTGGGCTCGCGGCAGGAGATACTGGCTGATGATGCCCTTGAGCGAGTCGGCCAGCATCACGCGGATCAGGCCCTGCTGCCCGGGCGGGAAGCTGCCGATGACGCGCTCGATGGTGCTGGAAGCGTTGGAGGTGTGCAGCGTGGCCAGCACCACGTGGCCGGTCTCGGCCGCGGTCATGGCCATCGAGAAGGTCTCCAGGTCGCGAAGCTCACCCACCAGAATCACGTCGGGCGCTTCGCGCAGGGCCGAGCGCAGGCCGGACTGGAAACTCTCGGTGTGAGTGCCCACCTGACGCTGGCTGACGATGGACTTGACAGGCTGGTGCAGATACTCGATCGGATCTTCCAGCGTCACCACGTGGCGAGCACGGTTCTTGTTGAGATGATTGATGATAGCGGCCAGGGTGGTAGTCTTGCCGCAACCACTCGGTCCGGTCACGAGCACGATGCCCTGACGGTGGAAGACCAGCTCCTCGATGCCCTTGGGCAACCCCAGCGTCTCGATGTCGGGAGGGGTATCCGGGATCAATCGTAACACCGCGTCCAGCCCGTAGGATTGCACGAAGACGTTGACACGCAAGCGATGCTCGCCGAACTCCGTGGTCATCTCCAGGATCAGGTCGACCGACTGCTTGGCGCCCAGCTCGCGCAACTGGTTCTCATTGAGGTGGGGAGTGATGATAGCGGCCGTGTCGTCAGGCTCGAGGACCTCGTAGGGAAGTCGGTGCAGCAACCCTTCGAGGCGAATGATGGGCAGCTGCAAAGCCGAAATGTGCAGGTCGGAGCCCTTCATGCGAACCATTTCGGTCACCAGTTGTTGCAAGTTGGGGGTACCCAGGACGACGGCCCTCCTTGGACAGATTCCTGGGCCCGTTCGTGGGTAAGAGGCGGAATCCTCGTCTCAGCGCAGGATTGGATTGTTTACCGGAAAGCCCTGGATGGGCTGGCAGACCTGATGATCGATGACTTTAAAGTCGGCCTGCAGCGTGAGGCAGAGACAGGATGTTCCCAGGCCTCCAGCAAACTCGGCAGCTGTGACCACCGTCGTCCTGGCCCGCCAGTGCGCTCAGCGCATCCTGCACGAGTTCCAAGTCTATGACCAGCGCTTTCAGGAGATCACCCGCCGCGCTCGCGGGCGCTTCGCCGAGCGTGACTGGGCCGGAGCCCTGGCCGACTCCAATGAGCGGCTCGAGCTTTATGCACATCATATCGACGCTCTGCAGGACCATCTGGAAGCCGAAGCCGGGACGGCTGTGCGCTACAAAGCCCTCTGGACCGAGCTCAAAGAGATTTTCCGCCAGGAGTGCGCAGGCTCGAGTGACCCCGAGCTGAAGGAAACCTTCTACAACTCTCTCGTTCGCCGCTTCTTCCATCAGGCCAGCGTGGACCCCGAGGTCATGTTCGTGGCCTCGGAGGAGCCTTTCGTCGATGATGACATTCCCGGGGTCAGAGTCTACAAGGAGATGGACGACGTCGAGCTGATCCGGGCCATTCTGGAGGGTTATCAGCTGGGTTTGCGCTTCCGGCATCCTGAGTACGATTGCCGGCTGGCCGCCGCCCAGTTGAGAAAGCAGATTCCTGGCTCGTGGGAGTCCGTCGAGATGCTTCCCGCGCCGTTTTTTCGAGATAAGGGGGCCTACCTGGTGGGTCGCATCGTGGCTGGCGCCCAGCTCTTGCCCCTGGTGCTGGTGCTGACCAACCGCGAAGGAGAGCTGGCTGTGGACGCGCTCATCACGGTGCCTTCCGAGGTGAGCATCATTTTCAGTTTCACCCGCTCCCACTTTCAGGTTGAAACCAGCACGCCGGGGGGGCTGGTGCTGTTTCTCAAGTCGGTCATGCCCCTCAAGCGCAAAAGCGAGCTCTATACCTCGCTTGGCTATAACAAGCACGGCAAGACGCTTCTCTACCGCGACATCCTCCAGCACCTTGAAAGCAGCGACGAGCGTTTCGAGCTGGCCCGGGGAGAGAAGGGGATGGTCATGACCGTCTTCACTCTGCCCACGTTCGACGTCGTGTTCAAGCTGATCAAGGACCGTTTCGCTTACCCCAAGACCACCACCCGGGCCCAGGTGCTTCAGAGCTACGAGCTGGTCTTTCATCACGACAAGGTGGGGCGCATGGTGGACGCTCACGAGTTCGTCTTTTTGGAGTTCGAAAAAAGCCGGTTTACCGAGGAGTGTCTTGAGGAGCTGCTCTCGGTCGCAGCCCAGACGGTGGTGGTGGAGGGCGAACGGGTGACCGTAAAGCACCTTTATGCCGAGCGCAAGGTCACCCCCCTGAACCTCTTCGTGAAGGAGGAGAGCGTCGAGAGCGTCATCGACGCTGTGCGAGACTATGGCTCCTGCATCAAGGACCTGGCTCGGGCCAACATCTTCCCGGGAGATCTGCTCTTGAAGAACTTCGGGGTGACCCGCAACGGGCGGGTGGTGTTCTATGATTACGACGAGATCTGCCTGGTGACCGACTGTCACATCCGCGAGTTGCCCGATACCGACGACTACGGTACCCAGTCCAGTTACGTGGGGCCGCACGACACCTTTCCCGAGGAGCTGCGCCGCTACCTGGGCCTGCAGGGGCTCTACCGGGAGGTCTTCGTTGCTCACCACGACGCTC
Organism: bacterium CPR1; assembly: GCA_021404945.1. Taxonomy (GTDB): domain Bacteria; phylum Vulcanimicrobiota; class Xenobia; order Xenobiales; family QWHO01; genus QWHO01. The sequence continues at coordinate 3,735 of QWHO01000025.1, read as the reverse complement.
TCTTCCGGCCCTCCTTCTGGCGCGAGGTGCAACAGCAGATTCAAAGCGGTCACACGGCCACCATTCGCCCTTATCGCGATCGGCGCCGGCTGCGACCACTCAGCGACTGAGGCTCGAGGAACCGGTCCCCGGTCGGCGAACTTGTCTCGGGAGGTGAGGACATTGCGTCGATTTTTCACGGGTCTCTTGCTCTTGCTCTGGCTGATGGCTCCGGCTCCGGCCCAGCCCACCGAGGACTCCTCCCAAACCCAGGTGATGATGGACATTGTCCGGATGATCCTGCAGCAGGCCCGCGAAGGCCGCCTGGAAGGCCTGGCACCCGACCCCGAGCAGCTTCGCGGCCTGGCCGACTTTCTCAGGCCTGACCAGGAGGGCTACGGACTCGCCAGCGAGTTTCTCGAGCTCGTCCGGCTAACCCCCGAGCAAGAGCAGCGGATGCGCAGCTTTCGCATCTCGCGCGATCAGCTCTTCGATCTCCTGGATCTGGCCCTCGACCGGGGGCTGGAGGGCGGCCGCGAGGGCTATCAAGACATGCTGACCGAGGTGCTTAGCCGCGAGCAGCTCGAAGCCCTGGCCGGGGTGGAGCTCTCCCCCGAGCAGATGAGCCGGGCCCAGGACCTGATCTTGAGCCAGGCCGGCCCACTGCTCGACAACCTGCGCCAGCGGGCCGAAGGTGCGGCCGATGCGGCCCGGGGGCTGAAACTCAGTCGCGAGCAGTCGCAGATGCTGGAAATGCTCCTTGAGCTGGTGACTGCTCCTCGGCAGCGTTGATCCTGAAGGTTCGTCCCCACCGCCCGCGGAGAGAGATTCTGTCACGACGAGGCTCGCCGCAATCTCCGCGATCTCCTGGGTCTGACTCGGGAGGTAGGAGCGGACCGGATGGATGCAATAGGAATCCACGAACCGATCGGGAAGAGTCGGCCCTAACGTGGTCAGCCCAAAGAAGACAAGCGATAGTGCCAGCGTTCTGGCGCTGCTCGACGACAAGTCAATCGAGTTTGCCGGCTACGGGACCGCCCGCCAGATCACCGATCTGGGCTGCGAGCCCATCGAGGTGCAGCACCTCGACAGTGGACTGACTGAAAAGCTGGGCGAAGTCAAAGCCACCGCCATCTGCGGCAACGACATCACCTCCAGCTGTCTCTACGTCTCGGCCCAGGCTGGAATTCACGGCGGGCCGCTGGCCCCGCTGGTGCTGGCTCTGGTGGCCGGGCTGCTCTACCTGTTCCGGGGCATCTACCACGAGGTGGTCTCGGCCCTGCCTCTCAACGGCGGAGCCTACAACGTCTTGCTCAACACCACCAGCAAATTCCGCGCCTCCATGGCCGCCTGCCTGACCTTGCTCTCTTACGTGGCCACAGCCGTGATCAGCGCCTACGAGGCGATCCATTACGCCACCAATTTTCTGCCTCACCATCCGCCCCTGGCCGTGCTCTTGCTGGCCACCATCTGCCTGCTGGGCCTGTTCGCCTTTCTCAACATCATGGGTCTGACTGAATCGGCTGCGGTGGCCGTCTTCATCTTCTTCTTTCATATCAGCACGATGACCGTTCTGGCCCTGGTCTGCGCCGGCTCGGTGATCTCCTATCCCCACCTGCTGTGGAGCAATCTGCACGCGCCTCCGCCCGATGGGATCGCCAAAGCCCTGTTCTTCGGCTTTGCCGCAGCCATGCTCGGGATCAGCGGCTTTGAGAGCTCGGCCAACTTCGTGGAGGAGCAAAAGCCCGGCGTCTTTCCCAAGACCCTGCGCAATATGTGGCTGGCCGTGGCCATCTTCAATCCGCTCTTGAGCTTCCTGGCCCTGGGCTTGATTCCGGTGGCCGAGATGCGGGCCCACGAGCACGACCTGCTGGCCGACATGGGCGGCATCAGCTGGGGCCCGTTCATGGCCCAGTGGGTCTCGCTGGATGCCGTGCTGGTGCTGTCGGGCGCCGTGCTGACCTCCTATGTGGGCGTGACCGGGCTGATGCGCCGCATGGCCCTGGATCGCTGCCTGCCCCAGATCCTGTTGCACGAGAACCGCTGGCGCCGCACCAATCACTGGATCATCCTCGCCTTCTTTGTCTTGTGCAGCTCGATTCTGCTGATCACGCAGGGTGACGTAGGCCGCCTGGCCGGGGTGTACACTCTCTCGTTCTTGAGCGTGATGGGCCTGTTTGCGGTGGGCAACATTTTGCTCAAGGCCAAGCGCGGCCGACTGCCACGCGAGTATGTGGCCGGGGGGTGGTCGCTGTTTCTGGCCATCGCCGCGGTACTGGCAGGCATCGTCGGGAACGTGCTGATGAACGATCAGGCCGTGCAAGTCTTTGCCGCCTACTTTGCCGTGACTCTGCTGGCGGTCACCATCATGTTCGTGCGCATCCAGATCTTCAAAGTCATTTTGATGCTGCTTCGAGCCGTCCTCGAGCGAGTGCTGGTCTTCCGTCAGTATGTGGTCGATTCGGTCAAGCGCATCAACGAGCAGCCCATCATCTACTTCACCAAGGAAGACACCCTCGAACGGCTCAACGACGCGGCCGAGTACGTGATGCGCAACGAGCAGACCAAGCATCTGATCTTTGTCCACGTCTATGACGACGAGACCAGGATCCCGCCGATGCTCGGCCAGTACCTCAACACCATCGATCGAATCCATTCCGAGCTTCGCATCGACTTCATCGCCGTCCAGGGGACGTTCTGCCCCGAGCTCATCGAACGCCTTTCGCGCAAGCTGCGCGTGCCCAAGAACTACATGTTCATCAGCACCCCCGGCGACCGGTTCACGCATCGACTGAGCGCGCTGGGCGGAGTGCGACTGATCCTTTGACGCCTTCTTGACCCCCTCGGGCCGGTCCTTGACCGCCGTCTGACCACCGCGAGCTTATTCTGGTGGGGCCATGACCACAATGCTGCTGACCACCTGCCTCGTGCTCTTCATCCTCTTCGACCTGATCGTTCTGGCGCTGCGCTGGATCTTCCCCGAGAAGCGCGACCCGCTCTATCTGGCGCGGGCTTGCTCGGAGAGCGCCAGGATTCTGGCCGAGGGCTCGAGTCCGAGCTCCTCGTGCAGCGTTCGCCGGAAGGACTCGAAGAGGCGCAACGCTTCTTCGGGCCTGCCCAGCGCCAGCAGGCTCTCCAGAGAGCCCTGGCAGGCTTCCTGACGGCAGGGGTCGAGCTGCAGCGCTCTTTGCGAGTGAGCCAGACATTCCTGATAGCGACCCTCTTCGCCCGCCCAGCGTAACAGCTGGGTCAGGGCCTCGAGCACGCGCTCGGAGACCCGAGTGCGAATGGGGTCGGTCCAGTCCAGGTAGGAGGCTTCCAGGAAGGGAGCCCGGTAGAGCGCCACGGCTCGCCGGAAGCTCTCGGCCGCCGGGGCGCTCTGGCCCGCCTCGCGCAGGCGGACACCCTCGTCCAACTCGCGCTCGAGCTCTTCGAGATCGTGCCAGCGGGGCAGGGCCGGGTTGAGCTGCAGGCAGCCGCCGCTGCGCAGGATGTAGTCCAGCTCTTCGGGCCACCCCTCGGGGCGAAGCAGGCCCCGGAGCATCGAGCTGCACCAGTACAGGTTGCGCCGCCCCTTCTCGAAGTCGTCGCCCCAGAAGGCGTCGATGACCGTGTCATTTTCCAACGCCAGCGTTTGCCCGGAACGCGACGTGGACATTCTTGACGGCACCGCGCACGCATAGTCGATCAGATAGCGATGGTTGACGCCGGAACGTGTCACCACCTGCTGAGAGGCCGGCGCCCTGCGCGAGGGGC
>QWHO01000456.1 GCA_021404945.1 bacterium CPR1 | reverse complement strand
CCTCCTCCGGGGCAGGGGGAGCCTGGGCCGGCGCGGTCAGGCGCAGCGAAGGCAGCAAGACAGGTCGGGCGCGGACAGGCTCCATAGAAACACTCTAGGCCTGAGAACTTAAAGAATCCTTGGATTGCCACCCCGCTTGCCGAAACTCCGCCAGGAATGCTATAATGCCCCGCGCTCTTTCGAGGGCCAGAAAACGTTACCGAGGTAAGTCATGAAGCCAGGAATCCATCCCGAATTCTTTGTCGCGCCCGTCAAATGTGCGTGCGGAGCCGAAGTATTCGACACCTACTCGACCCAGAAGGAGATCAAGGTCGAAGTTTGCAGCCAGTGCCATCCCTTCTACACCGGCAAGCAGCGAAGCATCGCCCGAGAAGGCCAGGTGGAGAAGTTCCGCCAGCGCTACGCCAAGGAAGGCAAGAAGTAGACCGGAGCCCCGGCCGTGCTGGAAAAAGAACGACTGCTGGATATCGAGCGGCGGTTCGAAGAGCTCGACCGCAAGCTGTGCGACCCCTCGCTGCAGTCGGACGTGGCCTCCTACACAAAGGTGGCGCGTGAGCGCGCGTCCCTCGAGGAGCTGGCCCAGGTGGCTCGCCGCTACCGCGAGTTGCTCGATCAGCTCGAGGAAGTGGGGGCCATGCTGATCGATCCCGAGATGGGAGCTCTGGCCCGCGAGGAGATGCCCCGCCTGAACGCCGAGCGAGAGGGCCTGGAGGAGCGGCTCAAGAGACTCTTGCTCCCTCGCGACCCGAATGCCGATCGCAACGTGCTCGTCGAGATTCGGGCCGCCGCCGGGGGCGAGGAAGCTGCTCTCTTTGCCGGGGAGCTTTTTCGCATGTACTGTCTTTATGCCGACAGGCAGCCGGGCTGGAAGTACAGCATCCTGAGCGACAACGCCACCGAGCTGGGGGGCTTCAAAGAGGTGGTCTTCGAAATCGCCGGCCACGAGGCCTACTCGCATCTCAAGTTCGAGAGCGGCGTGCACCGCGTGCAGCGGGTGCCGGCCACCGAGTCCTCGGGTCGGATCCACACCTCTACGGTGACCGTGGCGGTGCTGCCCGAGGCGGAAGAGGTGGACGAGATCCCCATTCGACCCGAGGACCTGAAGGTGGACACCTATCGAGCCCAGGGAGCGGGAGGGCAGCACGTCAACAAGACCGAGTCGGCCATCCGAATCACCCACCTGCCGAGCGGCATCGTGGTGGCCTGTCAGGACGAGCGCTCCCAGCATCAAAACCGCGACAAAGCCATGCGCATGCTGCGTACCAAGCTGCTCGAGGTCGAGCGGCTCAGGGCCGAGCAAGAGCTGACCGCTGAGCGGCGCAGTCAGGTGGGTACCGGCGACCGCTCTGAGAAAATCCGCACCTACAATTTCAAGGAAAGCCGCGTGACCGACCACCGAATCGGGCTCACCCTGCACAACCTCCCCTCGGTGCTCAACGGCGACCTCGAGCCGGTCATCAAGGCCCTGCAGGACGAAGAGCAGAAAGAGCTGCTCGCGCAGGCCCAGCGATGACGGTGGCCCAGGCCCTCGACGAGGGCGCTCGCCGCCTGAGCCAGAGCCGACCGCGCTCCCCGCGACTGGACGCCGAGGTGCTGCTGGCCCACGTGCTCGAGAGCAACCGAACGCTGCTCTATGCTCGCTCCAACGCTCCCCTGGGCGAAACTGCGCTGGAGCGTTATCGCAGCCTGCTGGCCTTCCGCGAGCAGGGCATTCCTGTGGCCTACCTGATCGGCTGGCGCGAGTTCTATTCGCGGCGCTTCGAGGTCACTCCCGAGGTGCTGATCCCCCGTCCCGAGACCGAGACCCTGGTGGAAGTCGGCCTGGAGGCGCTGAAGAAGAGCGGCCTGACTCGCCCGCGGGTGCTCGACCTGGGCACCGGCAGCGGCGTGCTGGCGGTTACCCTGGCTCTCGAGCATGCGGGGGCCGAGGTGACGGCCGTGGAGATCGAGCCGGACGCGGCTCAGGTGGCTCTGCGCAACTGCCGGCTGCATCGAACCGAGGTCGAGGTCAAGATCGGCGACCTCTTTGCTCCGGTCAGCGGGCGCTTTGACCTGATCGTGAGCAACCCCCCCTACGTGGGACTCGACTGCGGGCCTGAGCCCGAGCCCAACGTGCGCCAGTACGAGCCTTTTACGGCCCTCTTCGGAGGGCGCACCGGCCTGGAGGTCATCGAGCGCATCCTGAGCCGGGCCCCCGAGTTTTTGCAGGAGGGCGGGGTGCTGGCCCTGGAGGTGGCTCCCCACCAGTCCGAAGGGGTAGAAGCCATGATGATCGAGAGAGGATTGACCCGCACCCGGCTGGTCTCGGACCTGTCCGGGCTGCCCCGGGTGGTGGCGGGTTACTGGGAGGAGACAGGACGTGAAGACCTTGGAGCGCGTTGAGATGGACCTCGAGCAGGTGGCCCGCGAGATGGCCCGGCTGGCCGAGGAAGAAGGTCTGCGTGAGCTGACCGTGGAGGTGGGCAAGCGCTCTCTGCGGGTGCGCCGAGCGGCTACCGGTTGGGGGCTGCCGGTTTCGAGCGAGGCCGAGCTCGAGGAAGAAGAGCCGTCCGAGGAGGAGGTGGCGCTGGCCACGGGGGTGCCGGTCACCTCGCTGGTGGTGGGCATCTTCCGCGTCGTGGAGACTGCCCGTCCCGGCCAGCGGGTCAAGAAGGAGCAAGTTGTGGGCCTGATCGAGTCGGTCAGCTTGAGGCACGAGGTGCGCTCGCCCGAGGAGGGCGAGCTGGCCGAGCTGCTGGTGGCTGAAGGCGAGCCGGTTCAGTATGGACAGGCCTTGATGGTGGTGCGCGCTGATGTTTAAGAAGATCCTGATCGCTAATCGCGGGGAGATCGCTTTGCGCGTGCTGCGCGCCTGCCGCGAGCTGGACATCAAGACGGTGGCCATCCACTCGGACGTGGACAAGGAGAGCCTGCACGTCACTCTGGCCGACGAAGCCTTCTGCGTGGGCCCGGCCCAGGCGACGGGCTCCTATCTCAACATTCCCAACATCATCGCCGCGGCCACCATCGCCGGAGCTGAGGCCATCCATCCCGGTTACGGCTTCCTGGCCGAGAACCCGAGCTTCGTGGAGATCTGCCAGAGTCACCATCTCACCTTCATCGGTCCCAGCGTACAGGCCATGCGCTTGATGGGGGACAAGGCTCAGGCCCGCCAGAGCGTCATCTCGGCGGGCGTGCCGGTGCTACCCGGCACCAACGAGGTGCAGGACGTCAAGGATGCCCTGGCCTTTGCCGAGGAGCACGGCTATCCCATGATGCTCAAAGCCGCTGCCGGGGGCGGCGGCAAGGGGATGCGCGTGGTCACTGAGCCCGGCCAGATGCAGAAGTTCTTCGATACCGCCCGCAGCGAGGCCGAAGCCGCTTTCGGGGACGGGCGCATCTACCTCGAGAAGTTCCTGCCCAACGCCCGCCACATCGAGTTTCAGGTGCTCGGCGACGAGCACGGCCACCTCGTCCACCTCGGTGAGCGCGATTGCTCAGTCCAGCGTCGCAACCAGAAGCTGATCGAGGAGTCTCCCTCCCTGGCTCTCACCCCCGAGCAGCGCGAGAAGATGGGCGCGGCCGCGGTGCGGGCGGCCCGGGCCAGCAACTATGCCGGGGCGGGTACGGTGGAGTTCTTGTTTGATGCGCGCAACGGCGATTTCTACTTCCTGGAGATGAACACGCGCATCCAGGTCGAGCATCCGGTGACCGAAATGGTGACCGGCATCGACCTGGTCAAGCAGCAGATCCTGGTTGCCGCTGGACACGAGCTGCCCTTCACTCAAGATCAGGTGCGCCTGACCGGCCACTCGATCGAGTGCCGCATCAACGCAGAGGATCCGGCCTCGGGTTTCCTGCCCAGCCTGGGCCTGATCGACCACCTGCACCTGCCGGGAGGGCCGGGAGTGCGGGTGGACAGCCATCTCTACGGGGGCTCGAGCGTGCTGCCCTATTACGATTCCCTGCTGGCCAAGGTGATCACCCACGGAGCTGATCGCAAGGAGGCCCTGGCTCGCATGCAGCGAGCCCTGGCCGAGATGCGCGTGGAGGGAGTGCTCACCACGCTGGACTTCCATCGACGTTTCTTGCAAAATGAGTCCTTCCGGCGAGGAGAGGTGCACACCACCTTTGTGGAATCCCAGTTGTCCCAGGTCATGGCCGAGGCCTGAGTGAAGAAACGGCGTCAGGCTCGCATCGAGACGCTGAATGCGCTGTTCATGATGGACGTAGGGGGCGCCAGCATGGAGGATGCCATGGTTCGCGTCGCCCAGGAGGCGAACGACCCTGCTGTGTTGAATTTTGTTCAGGCAATGTGTCGAGGCGTCTTGGAATACCAGTCCCAGATCGATCGACTGATCGAGCAGAAAGCAGTAAACTGGAAACTGGATCGGTTGAGCCGCGTCGATCGCTGCCTGCTGCGCCTGGGCATCTATGAGCTGCTGCACTGTCCCGAGACCCCACCGGCGGTGGTGATCAACGAGGCAGTCGAGCTGGCCAAGGTCTATGGCGACGAGAAGTCGGGCGCCTTCGTCAATGGCTTGCTCGACTCGGTAAAGTCCAGCGAGGTGACCTCCTCATGAGCGGCAAAGGGCAAAAGAGCGGAAGCGTCAAGAAAGGCTGCCTGAAGATTCTGATCTTCGGGGTGCTTGGCCTGCTGAGCTTGCTTCTGGTGACCCTGGCCGCTCTGCTGGCGGTGCTGAACCACTACTCCAGAGGCCTCCCGGACGTTGGCAAGCTGCGCTACTACGAGCCCTCCGAGACCACCCGCATCTACGCGGCCGACGGCACCCTGATCGCCACCTTGTTCCGCGAGAACCGCACCTGGACACCGCTGGAGAAGATTTCCCCCAACATGGTCAAGGCCGTGCTGGCCATCGAGGACCGCCGCTTCTACGATCATCACGGGGTGGACCCCATCGGCGTGGCACGCGCCGCCTACGCGAGCTACAAGGGGGGCGACAAGCAGGGCGCCTCCACCATCACC
>QWHO01000455.1 GCA_021404945.1 bacterium CPR1 | reverse complement strand
CGGGGGCTTCAGGCGTCGAGGTCGGCGTCGGGGTGGGGGTCGGGGTCTCATGAGGAACCACCTGGATGCTGTGAGGAACGCAGGCCAGTTGGCGAGCACCCAGATCGTTGTCCAGTCTCACCTCGAGGGTGAAATTGCGCTGGCCCGTCTTCTCCATCTCGACCGTCAGCCGGGGGCCCTGGCCGATGCGAGTACGCTTGCCCGGACCGCGCTCCTCGAACCACCAGCAGCGGATGTGCCCGTCCAGTCCGGGACGGGAGTATTCCTCAGGAAGGCCCGCCTCGAGAACGACCCGGGTCAACGGCTTGACCTGGGTAGGACCCTTGATCGAGCAGGGAAGTTTGGCCGTCTCGCGCCAGATGAACCGGGGCAGGGCGCTCTTGGGGAAATCGCGATAGTTGACCTTGCTCGGTGATTGAAAGTTGACCTCGACGAAGGGCAGCCAGGAGAGACAATAGAGCACCTTGTTGACGGCCGACACATCGGACGTGACGTAGTCGTCGCTCCCGTAGACGGTTCCGCCCGAAAAGGCCAGGAACAGGTTGGCTGACTCTTGCAGGAACCTCGGATCTTGACCGGCGTGACAGTTGTAGTAGATGACCTCGGCGTCGGCCTCGAAGGCATCCAGGACGGACGAGTCGCCCTTGTTGTAAGCCCGCGTGCGGTAGGTCTGGAGAGTGGCGGCATTGACATCCTGGCCGAAATCGATGATGCCTCCCTTGCCCCCGGTCTGGTAGCCGTGGCCGAGAAAGACCACCCGGCGAATCCGTCCACCCCGTCCCACTTTGGCCAGCTCTGCCAGGGTCTGGTCCCAGTTGGCGGGCTCGAGGATGAAGTCGAAATTGGCCGCGATCGAATCGCGATCCTTGCCCAGAGACCAGTCCTTCTGGTAACCAGGGGCCATCACCAGCACCTGGATCGCGCGGTCAGCGGCCTGCAGATGGGGGGCAGCGAACACCGCCAGGAGCAAAATCAACCCGAGCCATCGACGACACCGCATGCCGCAGCACCTCCAGGCTCACTGTAGGGTCGGGGAGGCCAGAGCGCCTATGACGGGGATCATCTGATCCAGATCATAGCGGTTCGTCATTCGCGAGTGGACCATGGTTTCGAGGTGGACGCCATGAAGACTGCGCGGTGGGGTCTTTTGCTGGTCTTGCTTTTCCTGTTAGCACAGGGTGGGGTTGCCCAGGCTCGGTGGCAGCTTCAGGGCCACCAGGAGCGAGGAGAGGGCGGCAAGGATGGCACCTTGCGGTGCAATGGCATCAAGCTTGAAGGCACCGCCAGCGTGACTCGAGTCGAGTGCAGCCCGGCCGGCTTCTGGATCACGGACGGCCAGGGCGACGTTCGTCGCTACAACGATCCTCAGGATGCCGTGGGAACCGCGATTGGACCCGGGACCTACTGGGTTTATCCGAATCTGCTCCCGGACAGGCGCACCGCCACGGTGACGCTGTTTCTCTCTCCCGGTGGAGCGCCCGCCCCTTCCTCCAGCCTGGGCGGGACGAGTTGGAAGGTTGGAGTGCTGGATGGGGGACGGAAACTACCGCCCCACTCGGTGCCCTGGGTCTTTCACCCGAACGGCACCGTCGAAGCGCCGGGGCTGTGGACCGGGACCTGGACGCCCGGGACGGATGGGATCCAGGTCAGCATCGTTCATCAGGGCGTCTCGAATATCTTCATTGTCCGGGTCAATCCCGATCAGAAGAGCTTTATCGCCACCAAGAATGGTCAGCCCTACCGGCACGGTACGCTGGTATCCTCGACCGGCCCGGCCCCTCCGCCCGTGAGCAAGGTTAGCCTGAGCGGCGATTGGGCTCTCAAGGCTGACCAGTTCACCGCTCAGCTCGAGTTGCGCGGTTCCTCCGGACGGATTTTCTACCACGCGGTGGGGCGCTGGGAGACGATCGACCAGGTGAGCTATGATTCGTCCACCGGGCAGGTCACCTTTCGTCGGCCCGAGTACAAGCAAGTGTATCGCGGCCGGTTTGTGGGCCCCAACCGGCTGGAGGGAAGGTACGTCCGTCGAGCCGGGGAAGGCTACGACGGCGTCTGGGAGGCGACCCGCCAGTAGCGCGCAGCTCGTCGGGCCAGGTAAACTCGCTCAGTCCCCCCTCAGCGCAGCAGGGCGGCCAGCTGGTAGCGGTATTTTCCCATCATCGCCCCCACCGCGTACATCTGGTCGGTATCCTCCACCAGGGTGGGGGGCAGCGAGGCGGCCGCTTGCTCGGCCCAGGGGGAGAGGCAGACCTGGTCGCTGAGATCCATCTCCACCGAGACCTGGGGCGGAACCAGCATGTTTGTGAAAAAGCTGCTCAGGCCCTCGGCAATCATCTGAGGGATCGGGTTCTTCGGGTTGCTGGTTCTCATCGGGCGCTTCCTCCTGGTCGCTGATCTCGACCTGAAGGTAACCCGGCCGCCTTTCGCCAGCTTTGGCCATGTTGCCAACTCGTTAACGAATTGTTACAAAGTTGCGCTCTTTGTTGCTCATCGCTTACCCGGGTGAAGCTGCCAGTAAGTGACGCGGAAGCTTTCGCTGGGCGGCATGAAGGTGTTGAGCTCAAAGTCGAAGTTGCGGGGCGGCTCTCCGGGATTGTCGGTGTGGACCACCGAGCCATCGAGACGGGTGTGCTGGTCGTAAAAGCGCATGAAGGCGGCGCGAGCCTGGGCCTCCACCTCCATGAACTCGTCCTGCTTTGCGTCCAGGTCGCCCTGCAGCCTGGCGACCGCGATGTCATCGCCGGCTCGCTGAGCCTGCTCGAGCTGTTCGGCGATGTCGCGAGCTTCGACCGCCACCCAGCCCAGTTGCTCGTAGAGCACTTTGGATTCCAGGGCCTCGGTGACCACCACACCGGTGTGGACCCGCAGGGGAGAGCCGCCGGGGTCTTTGGCCGTGTTCCAGAGGGCATCGCGAGAGGCGTTCAGCCAGTTGGACAGATAGTCGGTATCATCGTCGGGCGGGTAGTAGGCCACCCCCAGCCCTTCGGGGGTCTCGGGGAAATAGAAGACCCCGTCTCGGGCCGCCCCCGTCTGGGGCTTGAGCGGAAAGCGGCCGGGCTCGTTCTGGTACTGCACGGTTCCGGGGCGGGCCACCCGTAACTTCATCCGAGCTACCGACTCGTCCCCCACGATCACCACGTTCTCCTTGAGGCTGGCCGAGCCGCTGGCGGTGCTGCCGGGCGCCAGGTTGACCACCGTGTTGCCCACGATGGTCACCTTGTCTGCCTCCAGCTCCTTCTCCGAGTAGACCAGGCCCTGGAAGTAGCTGCCGCCGCCCTGGATGGTGATCTTGCCGCGCGAGACCACGGCCACCCGGTTGCTTCCCGAGAGGGTCGCGCCCTCCACGATAGTCACGTCGCCGTCCACGATCAGGGCTCCCTCGCCGCTCAGGCCGCCCCGCACGGTCACGTTGCCAAGACAACGCACCAGGCCTTTCTGGAACTGGATTCCGCTCTGGAAGATCAGGTCGTTGGGGGAATAATAGAGCGTGTTGAGGTTCTGCCTCTCAAAGAACTCCCGGTCCTGGACCCGCACTCCCTCCGTTTCCAGCGCTTGGAACTGGCTGAAGTCGATGCGGGGCAGTTCCACTTCCTGGCTGAGCGGCTTGAGCCCACCTCGCACGACGGCCCGGGGATGCAGGCGAATGGTGCCCGGGGTCTGGATGAACCCGGTGATGAAGGTCTGCTGGCCGGGGATGTCCACCGTGTCGTTGCCGGCCCGGTTGGATGCCACGTGGCCGGGGCGGTCGTACTCCAGCTCGCCGCCCGGTCCCACCCCCGTGGTGCCCCGCACCACCAGCGAGGAGTTGGAGCGCACCGGTCCGTCCACGGCCAGGCCGTAGGGAAAAGGAGGATGCTGCAGCAGGACCTCCAGCGTGCAGGTCTGGCCCTTGCAGAAGCCCACCGCCATGACGTGCACGCTGCCGGCCGGCAGGGCCTGGTCCGGGTAGCCCCGGGTCCCACCCGAGAGGTTGTTGGTGGAGTAAGGCCAGCTGCCACCGCGCTGGAAGGAGATGACGTGATAGGCCTGACTCGGGCTCAGCCCGGGGCTGGCGGTGCCGCTCAAGACCTCCCCGTTCAGGCCGTAAGCCGGGTTCTGGGTCAACTGGGACACGAGCTCGTTGAGGGCGGACTCGGCCTCCTGCTGGGCCTGCCCCCGGTTCAGGCCGGCGTGGGCAAAGTTCAGGTTGGAAACGTACAGGGCCGTCATGGAGAGGGCCAGCATGGAGAGCAGCATGACCAGAACCAGCACCAGGTGCAGGCTGGCACCGCGCCGCCTCACCAGCGGGTGCTCCGGGGGGTCAGGCTGTCCTGCAGCACCACCGAGGTGGTATGGGGCTGGCGCGAGCGCCGGTGGACCAGGGCCTCGGTGGTCACCTCCAGCACCAGGGGAGGGGTGAGCTGGGCCAGGTTGTCGTCGGCCGTCGAATTGGGATCGTCGTCGGCGTCGTGGACCCGGAAACTTTTGACGTGGAAGCCTACCACCCGTCCTCCCAATGGTTGGGAGGCATCATAGGCGCAGATCGAGGCCAGGTCGGCGTGGCTCAGACAGGGGGGCTCGGGGCGGGCCAGCGAGTAGTCGGCGCCAGCCAGGGGAGGCCGCCCGGGCGTCCAGGTGGTTCGAATGACCCGGCTCTGGGCCGGCAGGAAGTAGTAGCAGACCACAGCCGAGCTGTATTGGGGCGTGCCCCGGGGCCCGAATCCCTGCAAGGGCACGAACGAGACCGCCGACGGGATGGGGCTGTCGGGGTCGTGCAGCAGGGTGACCGACTCCAGACTGGCGTTGAGCAGCTCGCGGGCGAGACGGGTGATGACCATCTGGGCCGACTGGTAGCAGTCGGACGAGGCCTGCTCGCGACGGTACATCTCGGCCGCCGGCCACATCAGCTGGGCCGCCATGGTAATTTCCAACGTGCAAGATTAGATCCCGCCGACGCAGGCAACGGGCCACCTTCTCACGGAGCAGAACCACATTCCCTCAGGTGGGGGCTGTCTCCGGGT
>QWHO01000454.1 GCA_021404945.1 bacterium CPR1 | reverse complement strand
GTACGCACCCATTCCCGGCCCTGGCGCCCCCTGGTCTCCGTTCGAACGGTCGACTCGTCGGGTCTGCCCATCAGTTTGCCGCGTCTGCTACCACACTTCTCCCCTGAGCGATCTTCTCTGCCCCCGAGGGGCCACCCTTTCCGGGCGCTTTACAGCTCCTCGGGATTGATGCCGAGCTCGCGCAACTTGCGCTCGGCGGCCTCGCGACGCCGGCGCTCCTCGACCAGCAGACTCCGCTCTTTGACGCTCGCGCTCGACCCGCAACATTATAGCATTGCCTTACAGAAGGCAAAAAGCCCGGCGGTGAAGCCGGGCCCTGGCTGGACCGAGTTTGACTCGCGCGGACTCAGCGCGACTGGTTGACCTGACGCTTCCTCAGGTCGAACCCGTTCGGCCACCAGTCCCACATCTTCATCTGCTTGCCATTGATCGTGACCGAGCCGACCATCTTGGTGTGCTTCAGACCGATCTCCTTGACACCCATCGTCTGCACCGGGGTGACTTCGGACGCCACGGCGACCGCGTCACCGTTCTTGTCCTGCCACACCGCCAGACCCTCCAGCTCCTGGCCGGAAATCTTGAAGTCGCCGTTCTTATCCAGGGTGGCCAGCTGATGGAAGCCGCTGTCGAAGCCGGTGGCGGTGCCAAACAGGCAGGTGCCGTCGATGCTTCCGTCCGCTTTTGGCATCACCAGCAGGCCGTCGTTGGCGCCGACCCACTCCAGCTCGACCGGGAAGCCGTTGCCGTAGAAGTCGAACACGGCTCGGCGAGCGGTGGACTCTTTGGTCATCGGATGGGGCAGCCACTGGCCGTTGGAGGCCTCGAGCTTGCCGTCGCCGTCCAGGTCGAGCACCAGCGGGCTGACGCAGACGGTGGAGTTGCGCTCGTAGTAGCTGACGTTGGCTTCGAAGTTGTTGGTCACCTGGACGGACTGGCCATCTGAGCCGAAGACCACGGGGCTGTCGGGGTCGCCCACGACCACGGGGCCAACCTCGTTGCTCACAAAACTATCGAGAAGGTAGTTCCTGGTTCCCTGCAAGACCGAAGGGCCGACGCTCAAACTCACAATTGTGCGTCCGGAAATATTCGTCAAATCATTATACAGATTTCCCGCAGCATCAAGACCCTCGGGGGTGCCGACCACCCACTCGATGTTCGACGGAGCAGGGTCGACCCAAGCTCCGAGGTTGTTCTTGACACGCGCATCCACAGTCGGGTCGGCAAGAATTCCTGCCCTCAGACCATCATTGATGTGGTCAGTCATGTAAAGAAAGTCGTTCGACTCCGAATAGCCGCCTGTCACAGTCTGGGTTCCGTAATGAGCCTCTGTATTGCGCTGAAACGTGCGCGTCGTGGTAGCGTCCGTCCCGGCATTCTCGTCGCTGACCGCCGCCACGGAAGGCAAAGCTAGCATCAAAAACAGCCCGCCGCAAAGAATCGAAGTCGCTTTCAACATTAAATCGCACCTCCAGTGGTCTTGCTCGAGTGTAGCATCCGGGCGCGCTGTCAGCAAGCTTTGTTAACCACTCTTAATCAGTGTTCCAGCGTAGCCGGCTGACCATTCTTCTGCTACACTCCTCAATGGGTGGTGAGGACAAAGTTGACGTGCGGGACGGAGGAGTCATGTTCAAGAAAGCACGGTTGCGCCTCTTGCTGCGAGGGGTTGGACTTGCCAACACACTGGTCGTCATCACCATTATGGTCACTCTGGCATTCACCGTGGCCAGCGTCAGCTTCTCTCACTTATCAGTAAGCAACCGGTTGAGTAATGCCGAGGTCGCACGAAACCGAGCAGAGTCGGTGGTGGCCATGGCCATCGACCGGGTCATCACCGACCGTGAGGCCTCCAATCCAGATTTTGCCGGGACAGTGACCCTACCGGTTCCCGCCAGTGAGCCTCCTGGCTCTGGTGTTGCTTGCTTTGACGAGCTTCAGGCCCAAGCCCAGCAAATTCCCCACTCGACCAACAACATCACCGCTGACGTCTCCAAGATCGGCGCCCTGGGGCGGGTGGTTCCAGCCCACGGAATTCACGTCATCGGAGTGGGTCGCTGCAACGGGGTGGAGCGGCGCGTCGAAGCAGTCCTCCTGATCCCCAAGTTTCCCTTTTCCATCGCTTCCTCAGGCCGAATCACCAGCAATGGCGGCCTGAAAGTCGTCTCCCTGGACGATCTGTCCCTTCTCGCTAGCGGAGGGCTGGCCAGCATCCCCCCTGACCAGCTCAATCCCGGGGACATCGCCAGCAACTCCAACGACGCGTCCCAGGCCATGAACCTTCAGGGGACAGGCATTCACATTACGGGAGATGCACGGGCCGTGGGAGGCATCGATTACGACACGGGCACCGTCGTGGTGGATGGCTCGGTCCTGCCAAACAGCGACAAAACCTATCTTCCCAAGCTGAACCTGAGCGACTACGATCCAGCCAGCAAGCCTGGATTGGTTACGGTGAGCGGAAACCAGAGCAACCTGGAGGTGGACAACTGGACCCGCAGCAGTGGAGATCTCTTCGTGTCAGGGGGGCTGAAGCTGGATTCAGGCGTTCTCTACGTGGATGGGAATCTGTCCGTCAATGGAGGAATTTCAGGCAAAGGGGCGGTGATCGTCACCGGCAGCATCGAGGTTTTCGGTGGAGGGGTGCAGGCCAGCGATAACGTGGCGGCCATCCTGGCCGGCCAGGGCCTCAAGCTGCAGGCCAACCAGGCCGACCAGGCCCAGATCAAAGGCCTCATCTATACCGAGGGAGACCTGAGTGCAGACTGGGTCACCCTCGGTGGAGCAACCGTGGCGAATGCGTCAGGCGCTGGTAGCCAGGTTACTTTGAACAATACCGACATCGCCTACAACGAGAGTGCCACCGACTTCTCCATCACCGTTGGCGGAGGTTCAGTGAGCGCGTTCCCACCTAGCCCTGGCCCCTGGAACGGGCCGGCCTCAGCGATATCGAATACCTATCGACCGACGAATCATCTATCGCCAAGTTGTCCAGACCTGGTCCCATTTTCCTTCAAGCCGGTGCTGAGCACGGCTCCCCCTCCTTCTTTCTTTTACCAGCCGGGTCCGCCCCCAAGCTACGCGGTGCCGGACGCGGCGACGCTGGCCGGGCAGGTTCAATGGCAAGTTCAGGTGGGCAGTCAACCGGCCACCACAGTAAGTTACACTGACCTTCTGAGTACGCTCCGGAATCAAATGAGCTCCGAGTTAGGTGCTGAATATTCTGCCGGTGACGACACCAACATCGATCGGACGTTCTTCACTGGCTATCCGGCCCCGGCACCTCCCGGGCCGAAATACATTGAGACCTACGTCCAGAACTCGCTGGTGAGCGACTACGAGGCCAGCTTACCCCTGATTGAGATGAATGACTATCTTGCCGACAACTCCCCGGCTTCCGACTGGGGGTCCGGCTCGACTCCCCAAATTGGAGAGGAGTTTACGATCAGCCTCAATGACGGCCTATTTGCCAACCTGCGCGACAAGATGAAGGTGCTTTACTGGGGCGACCAGTGGTAACTCTCCCCCGGCGGGGCATGACCTTGATGGAGACGATCGCCTCCTGCTTCGTGCTCTGCCTGGTCATGCTGGCCGTCTTCAACCTCTTCCCTTCGTCGATGTATGCGCTCAAGCGCGGCGAATGCCAGATCGTCGCCGAGCAAGAGGCCCAGACCTGGGTGGAGATCTATCGAGCTGAGCCCTTCGACACGCTGCCCGTGGGTGGGCCCACCAACCTGGCCACGCGCACGGTCAACGCCGTGGTCTATCGGCCCGAGTTGACCATCTTCGACGTGCCAGGGACCCGGGCTGACCTCGTCAAAGGGGTGCGGGTCCGGGTCAGTTGGACCTTTCAAAGCGTGACCCGAGCGGTGCAGAGGGAAGTGTGGGTCAGCAAGCTCAAACCCTGAAACTCCACAGCCGACGCGGCATGTCCGTGGTCGAGATGATGGTGGCATGCATCGTGGTCGCCCTGCTCGGCCTCATGGTCATCAACTTCCTCTTCCCGGCCATGACGATGTCGGCCCAGGGCTCGATTCGGGCCGAGATGCAGCAGCGGGGAGCCATTGCCATCAACCGCATGGTGAACGACCTGGAGCAAGCCTCGATCGGCTCGGTGGGCTTCTTGCCCCCCAACGCGGCCGACCCGACAGGAATTGGGATCGTGCGCCTGCTCTCGAGCTCGGATGCGTCGCAAGTCTGGGAGACAGGCGCCGTCTGCTATTTCTACTATCCATCTCAGCGCAGGTTGACGCGAGAGACCTACCCTCCCGATCCGCCGGCCCTGGGACTGCCCTTCAACGCCAGCCGTCCGCTGCGCATCTCTCCCGCCGATCTGCTCCAGATCGCCAACCAGTCCAACGCCACCGAGATGACTCTGGCCGGCGATGTGGAAGCATTCACGGTGACCAACCCGGGCCGCTCGCTGATCGAGATCAGGCTGACTTTGCAGCAAACGGTGCCCCATTCCCAGAAGCTCGAGACTCTCGAGCTTCGTCGGGCGGTGACCGTGCGGAACGACAGTTGAGAGTCCTGATCCTGCTTTTGCTGCTGACCGGCTCGGCTCTGGCTGAGAAGGTCAGAGTCCAGTTCAAGACCTCCGTGGACGGCAAGTTCAACGCGCAAATTTTTCTACGAGTCGATCCCAACAAGCCACCTGAGCCCCTGGGAACGACCAGGGAGCCGATCGAGCTCGACCTGGACAAACTGCAAGGGCAACCGAGTTATACCCTGATCTTTCGGTCCGAGGGCCATCTTGAGGAGTGGGTCATCTTGTATGATCCTATCCTCAGCCAGGGAAATCTGCAGGACAGAGCACGATATCAGTTCGACAGCCTGCGCCAGGGCATCTGGCCGCCACCTGCGGAAGGGCCTTACGTCGAATTGAAACCCGACTACGAAACCACGGTTGTGTTCTGGACCTACCCGCCCGAGGCCGAGGTGGTCCTCAGCAATGTCTCCAGCCCCGGGGCTCAGGGCAAGCCCATCGGAATTTCGTGCCAACCCATCCG
>QWHO01000453.1 GCA_021404945.1 bacterium CPR1 | reverse complement strand
AGTCTGACCTCCGCAGGGCCAATGCGGATCGGCCTCTGGGCTACTACTCGGCATAATCCTGTACGCGGCATAATGACGCTTATGCCGAGCTCGGCATAACCGACACAGCTTCGTCTCCCGGGTGGTGTCCTGCGGCGCTTCCCTGGTTACCACGCAAGCCCTGGCAGGCCATGCCCGGGTCACCACGCTGCAGGTCTACGCCCACACCGCGCCCGACCAGCTGGCCGCCGCGGTCCAGGCGATCGAGTAGGCCGCCACGGCTCGAGGGGCTGAAGCCGGCTCCTCGGGCCTTCCGGTCGGGAGGGTGCCCGTGGCCCGCACCGACCCCGAGAGGGGCAGGAAGAGGCCTTCTCGCAGGCCAAAGCGCAAACCATGACAGGAGGCCGCTCGGAACGTTGCAAGCCCTTCCAACCTCAAAGGAATCATGGTTTCCCTCCGTCCAAAGCTGGAGATTGGCCGGCATACCGCGCTCTGCCTGAACCACAACCTGCCGAAAGGGGCCACCCGTGATGCCTTCAACGACCACCTGGAACGAACTCTCGACCGAGCAGTTGGTAGAGCGCGCCTACTCTATCGCCGACGCCCTCCAGAAACGCGACGAGGAGGAGGCGGCCGGTCTCCTGCGCCACCTGGCCTGGCGCTTCAAGGGCTCCGAGGAGTGGATCGAGTCCCTCAAGAGCAAGCGGCCGGACTGAAGACGCGCGGACAATCATGCTCTACGTCGATCCCTGGTGCCTGCTCGAACCCGACGGCTCGCTGCCGCTCCAGCAGCCCCAGCTCTGGCCCAAGGTCATGCAGCTGGCCGAGGCCATCCAGGCTGGCTGGGATCTCCCGCGCCAGACCACCCGCCAAACCCTGCTCCTGTGCACCAAGCGGCCGCAGCGAAAGCGCTGTCCAGGCCCGCTCTGGGTCGCCCGCCAGGAAGATGACCGCCTGCTCGTCTTCTGCCCCGTGTGCAACACCGAGCAGATGCTCATTCAAAATTGGCAGTCCACCCCGTGGGCCGGAGTTCGGCCGGCGCCTGTGGCGCTCGAGCCCGAGACTCTCGTGGCCGACCAGGTCGACCTCGACCAGCTGGCCGAGGCCCTGAGCCTGAACTTCGAAGACTGGCAGTCCTATCTTGATCTCGAGACGGGCGAGATCCTGAACGTGCCGGGCGAGTGTTTCGACCAACTCGAGGAGGACGAGCCCTCGCTCTTCACCGACGTCGACCTGGTGGAGGAGCACCTCGAGGAGGCCCGGCGCATTCATGAAGATGCCACCGGCCGCTTCACCGCCATCGACCCTCTCGAGAGCCACGAGCGCTTCGCCATCATGGAGAGTTTTCTGGTCGAGCTCCCCGAGGGTCGCATGCGCCGCCAGCTGGAGAACGCCCTCCGCGGCCGCAAGCCCTTCCGCCGTTTCAAGGACGAGCTCCAGGTCGAGCCCGCCGTTCGCGAGCGCTGGTTCCGTTTCGAGCGGGAGGCTCTGCGCGCGCATGCTTCACGCTGGCTCGAGGAGGCTCGGGCGGGACGGGAGCTCACCTACCCGGCGACCTCGAGGCGATAGCCGGTCTCCCGCTCGAGCCGCTCGGACACCTGCCGCACTTCCTCCGGTTGCGGCCGCACCTCGGTTTTTACGCGCACGTAGCCCTCCACCTTGAAGAAGCCCGGCTCCTTCTTGAGCCCCCAGCCGGGGGGCACCAGCTCGCGCGTGCGCCGCTTGATCACGTCCTGGTTCGGCTCGGGGTTGATCCGCACGGGCCACCCCGTCTCGCGAGCCAGGGCCTCCACCAGGTCGCCATGGCGCTCGCCGACCCGCGGCGAGACTAGCGTCAGCTCGAGATACTCCCCACCGCTCGGGTCGGTCTTGCGGCTGGCTCGAAACACCTCCACCCCCACCCGCTCAAAGGCGCTCCGAATCGTCTGAAAAGCCTGGTTCTGCTCCAGCCTCTGCCCACCAGCCGCGCTCGGCACGAGCGAAAGCCTGGCTGGCGCTCGAGCTCCCTCGAGCTCGACCTGGAGCTCGAGCCCGGTCCTCTCGCGAAAGGCGCGCTGCACCGCCAGGGTATCCGGCTGCTCCTCGGGGGCCCGCACCTCGACCCGCACCCGGCCTTCCGGGTAGAGAGCCGGCGTCTTCAGCAGCGTCCACCCGTTCGGGAGCACGGCTCGGGCCGCGGCCAAGGTCGCCTCCTGGTGAGGGTGCTGGTTGAGCACCAGCTTCCACCCGCTCCTCTGGGCCAGCTCGGCCAGAGGAGCGGCATGGCGCTCCCGCGCCAGGGCCGGGAAGTGGAAGGACAAGAGCAGCTCGAGCAGCCCCGGCCGCGCCCCCTTGGCGTAGAAGTCGGGGCAGTCGCCGAAGACCCGCTGAGCCTCCTCCATCACCTCGGTCTGGTTCATGGCGGCCGCCTGGCGCTCACGTCGCGCGGCCGCCTTGCCCACCGTCCGGACCTCCTCGGCCCGCACCATCCGATACAAGAAGGGCTGCTTGGGATCGCTCGTCCACCAACAGTTGTCGGGCGACTGCAAACGCGCCCGGGCGGTGGCCACCTGGTCGGGCGTGCAGGGCAGGCCGTACCAGAGCTCGGCCAGCTCCTGCGCCGTCCACCACCGCTCGCAGGCCTCCCTTCGGGCGATGAGCTTGCCGCGCAGAAGCTCCAGCTCCAGCTCGCCCTCCCCCAGCCCGGGCCGCACCGCCAGCGCCCGCTTCCTGGTGGCGCCGTAAGCCAGCTCCACCACCGAGCCGTTGAGAGGGCGGTGCACCCGCATGGAGTCCGGGGTGGCCGCCGCCAGCGCGGCCCGGGCTTCCTCGTCTCCGTGCACCAGGTACACGTCCTGCGGCTGGAGCCGGTCCAGCACCGCCAGCATCTGGGCGCAGTCGGCGTGAGCCGAGAGGTTGTACTTCTCCACCCGGCAGGCGACCGGGATGACCTGGCCCTGCATGCGCAGCACCCGCTCTTTCTGCTCGGCCAGGTCGAGCAGGCGCCGACCCGGGCTCTCCTCGTCCTGGTATCCCGTGATGAAGATGGCGTTTTTCTCCTCCGGTGCCAGGGCCTGGGCGTAGAAACAGCTCGGCCCTCCGGTCAGCATGCCCGACGAGGCGATGAAGACGCAGGGCTCCCCCTTCACCAGCTGCTCGCGCTCGGTGGCCAGCACCGGCCGGGCCAGGCCCTCTCCAAAGAACGGATTGCCCTCCTTGAGAACCCGCTTGCGCAGGCTCTCGGACAAGAACTCGGGGAAGCTCGCGTAGACCGAGCACACGCTCTTGACCATCCCGTCCACGTAGATGGGAAAGCGCGGGATCTGCCCTCTGCGCTGAGCCTCGAGCAGAATGAGCACCGCCTCCTGCGCGCGCCCGAGCGCGAAGGCCGGGATGAGCACCTTACCCCCCTGCCCCACCACCGCGGCCACCGAGCGCGCCAAACGCTCCTCCTCGGTTCTCCGGTGGACGTGGATGCGGTTGCCGTAGGTGGCCTCGGTGATGACCGCTTGCATCGGGCCCTGCGGCAGCAGCATCCCTTCCACCGTGCGCTGGCGATCGATCGAGTAGTCCCCCGTGAAAAAAAGCCGCCCGTCGGGCGTGTCCAGCAGAATGGAGCAGGCCCCCAGCACGTGCCCCGAGGGAGTCCAGGTGGCCTTGACCTGGCCGGCCAGGAGCGGAACCGCCTCGCAGGGCGCCACCGTTTGCACCCGACTGAGCAGCCCCTCGACGGCGTGGTCGGGGTAGAGCGGGAGCTCGCGCTCGCGGCCCCAGCGCATCTCCATGATTTTGAGCGCGTCCTGGAGCAGAATGCGCATCAGAGCCAGGCTGGGCGCGGTCGTCAGCACCGGCACCTTGGGGAAGGCCAGGTGCACGAGCGGCAAGGCCCCGATGTGGTCGGTGTGAGCGTGGGTGAGGAGCACCAGGTCGATGGGCCCACCCTCCTGGAGCGCGGCCAGGTCGGGCAGGGGATCGCCCTCCCCCATCCGTACGCCGGCATCCACCAGGATGCGCTTACCCGCCACCTCCACCAGCGTGCAGGACGCTCCCACCTCGCTGGCGCCTCCGAGAAACTGGATTCTCACGCTCTTGCCTCCCTTGCCTGATTGCGTCCCCGACGCGACTCCGCCCAGCCTCGGGGCGGCGGTAAATTGAGCTTGCTCTCGCGGCGGCCCAGGCGCTTCTCGAGCCAGCCCTCGTCCACCAGGTCGAGCACCAGGCCCTGCAAAACGGGGCTGTCCTCGGCCAGCATCTCGGGTCGGTTGCGAGCCCAGACCGCCCGCCGGCGCGCTTCCTCCACCAGCTCGCGCAGCTGGTCCGGCTGCAAGGCCTCGTAAGCCGCCTGACGCTGGGCCCGGTAGGCTTCCTCTTCAGCCCGTTTGGCCTCGGCCTGGTCGAACTCTTCTTGCTTGCGGCGCTGCTTTACGTCCTCGCGTTGCTTGTCGAGCCGCAAAACTTTCGGCGCCGCAAAATCCTCGCTCAGGACTTCGCGGACAAAGTAGCCGGCGGGGTTCTTGGCGTTGCGGTATGGCAGGTACTCGAGCGACTGGCGAATGCGCTCCGGCCTGGCCTGCTGGAGCACGCGATGAGCCTGGCTCGAGCTGACTCCGTTGGCCTGCATGCGCTCGAGCAGCTGCAGCTGCTCGTCCGTAAGACACGGTCGCTCCCGTTTTTTCCCCCCACGGAATAGATTTTTTGAAGCATCATCATCAGGGGTGGCGGGCGGGCAACAGACGGCGACAGGAGGCTTCGTTGAAGCGACGCTGCCTTGATGATCAGTTTTTCCTTGTACGGTTATGCCTTGTACTTGGGGGAGTTTCTCCCCCAAGGCATTGGTGTACTTTTGACCCTTTTCCGGCGCACTCTCCGGGCTTGTCGCGCGCGAGAGGAGGGCCATTTTCTCCTTGACTGGCTGCACGGAATAGATGCTGGCGAGGTGTCCTTTGCCTCTCTCTCGGCGGCGTTCAACGACAAGCAGCTGGCGCTCTCCCAGGCTGCGCAGGGCGGCCAGCAATGGCTTCTTGCTGAGCCCGACACCCGCGTCGAAGCGGCTG
>QWHO01000452.1 GCA_021404945.1 bacterium CPR1 | reverse complement strand
ACCAGCACGCGCACCTGGTGACCCCTCTCGAGGAGCACGCGGACCAGGCGGCCGCCGATGTATCCGGAAGCTCCGGTAACGAGAATTTTCATCGGCTTCGCACCCGCGCCAGGCCCCCGTCGACGCCCAGCACCTGGCCGGTGAGCCAGCTCTGCTCGAGCAGAAAGACCACGGCCCTGGCCACCTCCAGCGCACTCCCGACTCGTCCCAGGGGGTGCAGTTTGCTGGCCGCCTGGAAACTGGCCGGACGACTGGTGACAGGGGTCGCCAGGGGGGTGTCCACCAGACCCGGAGCGACAGCGTTAATGCGCACGTTCCAACTGGCGTAGGTAGCAGCCGCCGAGCGAACCAGCCCCTCGACACCCGCCTTGGCGGCAGCGATAGCTTCGTGGTTGGCCAGCCCGAGCGAGGCGGCGGCCGAGCTCATGAGCACGATGGAGCCTCCCTGCTCCTGCATCCGCCTGGCCCCAGCGCGGACCACGGCGAAGGCAGTGACGAGATTCGCAGCCAGGGTCGCCTCCAACTCTGAGCGCGAGGTCAGGTGAGCAGGTTTCAGGATGAGGCTGCCGGCGCAGTTGACCACACCCTTCACCCCCCCGAAGAGCGAATAAGCCTCGCTCAGCGTCCCCTCCACGGCGTCAAAATCGGTTGCATCGACGCTGCGACAGTTGGCCACCGATTCGAGCCCGGGCAGTTTTCTGCCGACGGCCATCACGGGCCATCCGGCCCCGGCGAGCAACCGCACGACCTCAGAACCGATCCCGCCACCTGCTCCAAAGATTACAAAACCCATCGACGGCTCCTCAATGTCCAGAATTTGTAGATACCGCTCCGAGGCCGCGAGCTTCGACGAAGCATAAAGGGCCGGCTCCGTCTGCTCAGGCGCCCTGGGGGCTCAGGGTCAGGGCTGCTGCCAGCAAAGACAGGCAGAGCATGACGGGCGCGAAGGCCAGGAGAGGAACGCGGAGCATCACATCTCCTCCCACCAGGGCGGCCACGAGTGCGCCCAGAACCGCCCACAGAATCAGGAACAAAGTTGCCTGCATCGCTTGACGACTCATCAGTTTTGCCTCCGACTTCTTGATGCTCCAAAGATAAACAAAACCTAGACAAAAGTCAAGCATTTTGTCTAAATTTTGAGAGACAACACGGAAACCCGATCGCGCAGCCCCAAATACCAAAGCAAAAGGATGGCTTATCCGTGGACTCTTCAGCAACTCGACCATCAACCTGCCGCACCCACTGCTCGCTCCTCCTGGAAATCGACAAAACATAGACAAAACTCTCGCGAGGCATCTCGTGCATTGAGCGTTCCGGGCCGAAGTTTTGCCTCTCCTTCGAGGGCCACTGGCTCAGGAGGCCGGGCAGGCTTTCAGGGACAAGAACTATGCCCGGGTCGCTCGAGCTTCCTGGGCCCGTCCCACCGGGCCGAGCTCGCACTTTGGGGAGGGCACGCTCGGGTTTATCTGTGTCAAGACGCTGTCCCCACGCTCGTGGGGGTGAACCGCCAAATAGTTAGAGTCTCATGCCGCGAGCGAAGACATTGCGAGGGCGCTGGCCGTCGATGTCGGAAGACCTGACTCCCCTGAGATGAACACGCCTTATGAACCGGCGGTTCATAAAACGAACACGCCAAATCAACCCTGAAAGCATTTCTAGAGTGCAAGGCCTTTGGTCTTGCACTTTACAACGCGCTGGAACGAAGTTCCGGCGCGTTCGTCAGATTGTGCTAATGTGCAAAAACCAAAGTGCGAGCACATTAGCTGACCGCTCGAACAGACTTCAGCCTCAAGAATGTCATCAAGAGGATGGTGCTGGACTCGGCCCCCACTTGAGCTCTCCGCGCCCTGCGTGGTCTTCCTTGCGCGCCATCCTCTGACGCCCATGAGCATCGTCAGGGCTGGAGCTTCTCGAGCCGCGCGCCGATGGCGGCCGCCCTGTCGCGCTGGCCGTCGGCCAGGTAAGCTTGCTGCAGGTAGCTCAGGCAAGGGGCGAAGTCAGGGACCAGTTTGTCCATCTTCTCGAGGTTGGCGATGGCCTCTTTCACCCGGCCCTGGCGGAGCTGGGCCACCCCCAGGCCGAAGAGGGCGTCGGCGTTGTTCTTATGGAGAAACAAAGCGGTCTTGAAGTAGGGCTCGGCGGCTGCGGGATTTAGAGCCGGGTTCTCGCGGGCTCCGGAAGCGGCGTAGATCGTGCTGAGCGGCTCGCGAATGGCCTCGGCGCGGAAGTCGAGCATCTTGTCCAGGCTGTCGAGGGGAAAGCGCTGGCGGGCCAGCTCGAGCAGCTCACCGGCGCGCTGGGAGTGGCCGCTGCGAGCCTCCAGATTGGCCAGCTCCATGTAGAAAGCGGGATAGTTGACCGGATCGAGCTCCAGGGCCTTGAGGTAGGCCTGGCGGGCGCCCTGCAGATCGCCGAGCTCGGCTTTGACCTGGCCCAGCAGGCTCTGGGTGACGGGGCGGTGGCCGTCGAGCCGCACCGCGACTTGGGCCAGCTGCAGCACCTGCGGGCGCAGCTCGGCCGGGGACTCGGGGGTGAGCTGGCTGAGCAACAGCAGGGCCAGGTGGCGATAGTTCTCTCCCCAGAGCGGGTCGAGCAGCAGGGCCTGGCGATAGGCCTGCTCGGCTTTGTCGTAGCGGCGTGCATTGGCATGGGCCAGTCCATTGCGCTGGGCCACCTCACTGAAGATGGCCAGAAAGTTGGCGTAAGCCAGGCCGAAGAGGAGGGTGGCCAGCACGAACTGCACCAGCAGCCGGGGCCTGATGCTCCAGGAGGAAGGCTCAATCGCCAAGTGGAGCCTCCTCGACCACCTCGCCCACCAGCACTCCGGCCACCACGGCCAGAGTCAGAGGCAGGGCCAGAAACTCCCACTGCACGTCAAAGGTCGAGTGAACCAGAAATCCGGTGGCGCCGGCCAGCAGCCCGGCCCGGGCAGGGGATCCCCCGGGCCGGCGCAGGACCATCCAGAAAACCCAGCCGGTGCCGACCAGCACGGGCAGAAAGCCAGCCAGGCCGGTCTCGCACAAGATGGTGAGCCAGATGCAGTGGGTGAACTTGGAAAAGTAGATCACGTCCTCTTGATACTGAGGGTAGTAGCGTTGAAAGCCCTGGGGACCGACCCCCAGCAACGGGTGCTGGGCGAAGATCCTCAGGGCCCCCCGGTAGAAGACGAAACGGGCGTGGACGTTGACATCGGTGCCCCGAGCCACGGTCAGGGCGCGCTCGGTGGGATCGACCTTGGCCACCAGCGGCACAACCTGCCTCGCCATCAGGAAGGCGGCCAGAGCCAGCACGAAGAGAAACACGGCGGTGGGGCGCGGCAGAGGGCGAAGGAGCCAGACGAGGAGAGCCAGTTGGGCCAGTGCGGCCAGACCCAGCAGGGGGCTCCAGGCACGAAAGCCAAGAACAGCCAGGGCGGCCAGCGTGAGGATGGCGGCGCAGGTCAGCAGATAGCGGAGCCAGGGGCGCTGGGGGGCGAGTAAGGCCAGTACCAGCAGCATGGTAGCCCAGGACACGATCCAGGCGCCCTGAGAGTAAGATCGGTAGAGGCCCACCAGGACGCTCACCAGGACCACTCCGGCCAGCCAGGGCCAGAGGTTTGCGCCGAAGAGGGAGCGCGGCTCGGGGGACGCGGTGGGGCGGGCCAGGTAAAGTGCCAGGCCTGCCCCCAGCGCGAACTCAAGATAAGACGAGAACATGTTGGGCTGATAGAAGGAGCCGGACATGGCTCCGTAGTCCTTGCCCACGTCCACCATGAAGCGCACGATGGCAGCGGGCATGACGAAGGCAGCCGTGACCAGGAGCAGGCGGGCCAGGACGGTGGAGACGCTCCACCCGGCATGCTGGAGCTCTGAGGTGAGGTCGGCGGCCATCAAAAAGGCCAACCAGACGACCAGGTAGTCGAGCCAGCTCACCAGGGCGTCATGCACGTGGCTCGAGCGCAGGCTGGACAGCAGGGCCACGCCCAGGAAGAGGAAGCCGCACAGCAGCAGGGGGCCCAGCCGGGGGGGGAGGCGACGAAGCCGCATCAGCCAGAGGCCGCCAGCCACCAGCACCACGCCCCGCAAGAGCCCGGTACCTGAAGCCTGCTGACCGCCGGAGTCGGTGTTGTGCAGGATGTCGAGCAGGATGCCGAGCGGGTTGAGCCGGACAGCCTGGGCACCCGGAGCGGCAGGGTTCCAGAACCACAGGTCGATGGCCGGAATGGCCGGGAAGAGCACCACGAGCACCAGGGCCCCCAGCACCGCCAGCCGGAGCGCCCCGAGGTAGAGCGCGCTCAGGCGCGCTTCCAGAGTGCTCAGCTCAGTCGGGTGCAGCGGCCAGCGGCTCGGCCAGCCTGGGGCGGGCCCTGTCGAGGTTGAGGCGGATCATGGCAAAGCTGGCTCCGGGCTGGCCCACGGCCACCAGGCCATGGCGCTCGTCAAGCTGCTGCAAGAGCACGATACCGCCCTCGCACTCGAGGGCCCAGTAAGCCAGACCGGGGCTGAACTCGCTCAGGCAGCTCTGGACCTGCACCACCAGCTCGCCCATCTGCTCGGACGTCACGCTGTCCCGGGAGTGATGAGCCACCACATGACCATCGGAGGAGACCACGAAGATGGAGGTCAGACCGCGCGTGCGCAAGAGATCCTCCACGGCCTCGCGCATGGCCGGAGCGATGGAGTCATAGTAACTCAAGCGCTCGGCCGAGATGGCCGCCGGCTCGGGGGTGGCGGGCTCGGGCTCGGGCTCGGCCACCGGCTCGGGCTCGCTCACCAGCCCGATCTCAGCCATCGAATCAGACTCTGGCCCTGGCTCGTCCACCATCTCTGGCTCGCCCACCATCTCTGGCTCACCCACCATCTCGGGCTCGCCCACCATCTCTGGCTCGCCCAACAGCTCGGAATCGGGCTCGGGCTCGCCGCCAAGGGCCAGACTCTCGAAGAAGTCCTCGATGTCACTCTCGCCGGCCTCGGACTCGGGAGCATCGACTCGCTCCACGAAGGCCTCGGGCTCAAAGGTGGCAACGGAATGCTCACTCTCGGGGGCGT
>QWHO01000451.1 GCA_021404945.1 bacterium CPR1 | reverse complement strand
TCGAAGACCTGCAGCCGTTCGTGCCTGAGGTTTTCCTGGAGGCGCTGTTCAGCGAGGCTGGAACCGAAAGTGAGCCACCGGTCGCTCAGGAGGTGTAGGGGAGGCGCGGTTTGGGGGGCGACTTGAGTCGTAACAAACCTCTGGCCAGCCTGCTGCTGGCCTTTGTCCTGCTCTCATCGGTCGCACTCCCGGCCCGACCCGAGTCGGACGATCTCGCGCCAGGCCCAACTGGCCCTTCTGAAGCAGCCTGAAACCGCCCACCCGTTCTTCTGGGCCGGTTTTGTGTTCCTGGGCGACTGGCGCTAGAATTCCGGCCGCAAACCCCCATGTGGTGTCGGAGGAGCTACGCTCTTGGGGGCCTCTACCCCCGCCTCCGCTACCACAAAACATTGTAGGCGGCCGGACTTCTAAAGTGCAAGGCCTTTGGTCTTGCACTTTACAACGCGCTGGAACGCAGTTCCGGCGCGTTCGTCAGATTGTGCTAATGTGCAAAACCAAAGTGCGAGCACATTAGCTCAACAGTTGGGCGTCGCGCAGCCGGAAGACTGTGTCAATGGGGTTTCCGACTGGCGCTAGCGGCTGATCCCGCTCGACTCCAGCGTTCGAGCGCGCTCCACGTCCTTGAGTCGGGGGTCAAGCGGCAGCGGCTGACCGGTGGCCTCGGCCAGCTGGCTGACGGTGACAAAGCGAAAGCCTTTGGAGCGCAGCTCGGTGATCACGCTGGGCAGCATCGACACGGTGTGCATCGAGCCGTTGTGAAACAGCATCACGCCCTCACGGTTGCGCCCGCGGAAGCTGCCCTCGAGCAGCTTCTCCGAGTCTTGCACGTACCAGTCGCCCGGATTGACCGTGTCGCCTACCACGGTATAGCCAAGACCGAGGACCTGGCTCATCAGCTCGGGCTCCAGGCTGCCCCCGGCGGGGCGAAACAGGTGGGGACGGATGCCCAGGGCGGCCGCCAGCGAGTCCTCGCAGCGCAGCACGTCGGCCGGGAAGCGCTCGGGTCCCAGCTCGCGCCCCCGCTTGTGCTCGTCGGTGTGGTTGGCCAGCTCATGGCCATCGGCCGCGATGGCCCGGGCCAGCTCGGGGAACTCGCGCACCCGCACGCCGTTGACGAAGAAGGTGGCCCTCACCTGATAGTGGCGCAGCACGTCCAGAAGCACAGGGGTGTACATCGGGTAGGGCCCATCGTCGAAGGTCATGGCGACCAGTCGCCGGCGGCGTTCTTCGGGGGCTTCCCCGAGCAAGCGCCGGACCATGTCCAATGGGGCCTGCAGGGCGGCTCGCGCCTCCCGCGTGCCTGGTCGGTCATCTGGCCGCTGCAAAGGGGACAGGTTCAGCTCATAATAGCGAGGGAGCACTTGATACAGGCTCAGGGCCACCATGCACAAAAGCACCAGGGTCAGGGCCAGCGAGCGACCCCTGGGAGCAGGGGTCGCGGTTCTCTCCGCCGAATTTCCTGGAAGGTCGTTCATCGGCCGGTATATTCCGCAAACACCAGTTCCAGGTCCTGGTTCATTTCGTTAACAAAACGACAACAGTCTTTTAACAAGCGGTTTACATCCAGGCCCTAGTCAGGGCGGGCTTCCTAGAGGATAATATAGCCAAGAACGGTCCAACGACAGGAGGATTTGCATGGCTCTCGGCGGCGCGGTACTCCAGCAACTCAAGGCATCGGGAATCACCCCTCCAAGTAGTCGCCAGACGACTCCCACCACGAACCGCGATAACGAAACCAAGCGCGGGGGTGACGCCAAAGAGGGTGAGGAGGCCGATAGTAGCTTCGGGGCTCTTTTCAACGATACCAACAAGCCCGTCGGCGAACGTCCGGAGCAGCGGCAGCAGAAGCTGCGCGAGCAGCGGATCCAGACCCCTCGTTCTGAAACCGCTGCGAGCCAGGATGCTCAGGCCCGTGCGACCCGCACCGCCGAAGAAAGCACCCAGCCGGAAGGTACGGCCAAGTTTGCCAAAGAGCAGAAGTTTGCGCGGGCCTGGTCGCAGGATACCCGCTGGATGACGCAGACCAAGTTCGACAGCAGCCAGGCCTCTCAGCCTCGCCTGTCCGACCTGGGCCAGCGCCGCATGCAGGCCTTCTACCTGACCCAGCTGGTCAACGACAACTACCAGCAGCACACTGGCGGTAAGGCCGACGAGGCCTACAGTCGGGCTCAGTACCGCCAGATTCTGGGGGCGCTCTCCTCGCTGGGGGCCAGCACCACCAAGACCACCCGCAGCACCAACGACGGCTCTCGCTCCGGCGAGCCCAACACCGCCGCCTCGCTTGGCCGAAAAATGGGTGATGCCAACCGTGTGCAGCAGATTTTCGCGCCTCCGCCCCCGACTCCGGCGGATTATGAGCCTTTAGAGCTTGTGGCTTAGCAGCCCCAGAACCTGAGAGACGACCCCAAAAGGGCCCCGAAAGGGGCCTTTCGGTTGTACCAGGTGGTGCTGCAGGAGGAACCCATTTTCTTCCGTCCAAGTACGCCCGGCCCATGAGCCAGGAAATCGAACGTTACCTCCTCACCAATGCCACCGTGGTAACCCTGGGCGCCGGCAATCGGGTCCTGCAGGGCCACGGGGTGCTGGTGGACGGCGCCGCGGTGGCTCGGCTGGCTCCCAGCCAGGAGCTCGAGGCCGCCCATCGGGACATTCCCCACGTCGACATGCGGGGAATGGTGGTCATGCCGGGCAACATCAACGCCCACGACCACCTCTACAGCGCCCTGGCTCGGGGCATCGCCATGACGGGCGATCCGCCCCAGAACTTCCTGCAGATCCTCGAGCGACTCTGGTGGCGCCTGGATGCCGCTCTCAGCGAGCAAGACGTTTACTACAGCGCTTTGCTCGGATTCGTGGAGGCGGTCAAGCGCGGCACCACCACCATCATCGACCACCATGCCAGTCCCGGGTTTATCGAGGGCAGTCTCGACGCCCTGGCCAGGGCTGCCCGCCAGGTCGGCCTGCGAGGCTGCTTCTGCTATGAGGTCACCGATCGGCATGGAGAAGAGGGCGCCGAGCTTGGCATTCAAGAGAACCTCCGCTTTCTCGAGCGCTGCAGGGCCGAGCAAGACCCTTACCTGCGTGGCGCCTTCGGGCTGCATGCCTCCTTCACGGTCAATCCGCTGGCCCTGCAGCGCAGCCTCGAGCACTCTCCCGGGGGCACCTTCTTTCACGTGCATGTGGCCGAAGACTACGCCGACGTCGTGCACAGCCACGAGAACTACAAGAAGCCCCCCCTTCAGCGGCTTCTTGAGGAGGGCTTGAAAGATTACCCCGTGTTGGCCGCCCACTGCATCCACCTGGAAGAGCCCGAGTATCGCTTTCTCGAAAGCCACGACGTGACCGTGCTCCACAACCCGGAGTCGAATATGAACAACGCCGTGGGGGTGGCCCAGGTGCGCCGCATTCTGGCTGGCGGAGGGCGATTGTGCCTGGGCACCGACGGGATGACCCAGGACATGTTCCAGGAGATCAAAGTATTGCCCCTGAGCCATCGCCAGAAGGCCCAGCACCCTCAGTCGTTCAGCTACGACGAGATCTATCGGGTGGCCTACGAGAACAATCCTGCCCTGGCCGAGCGTTTCTTCGGGCTGAAGCTGGGTCGGATCGAGGAGGGCGGACCGGCCGATTTGATCGCCTTGAAGTATGATCCACCCACCCCGTTCCACGACGCCAATTTCATGGGACACCTGCTTTTCGGGCTGGGGAGCGCCCCGGTGGACACGACCATCATCGGGGGGCGGGTAGTGGTCCGCAACGGACAGGTGAGCGGGGTTGACGAGGTTGAGCTGGCGGCCCGCTGCCGAGAACTGGCCGCGGCCCTCTGGAGTCGTTGGTAACGCAATCAAGAAAGGTGGCCTGAGCCCATGTTAGAGCACGTTTGGAAAACCGACCCCGAGGTGGCTCGGGCCATCCTCGCCGAGACCGAGCGCCAGGCCACCACCCTGGAGATGATCGCCTCGGAGAACTTCGTCAGCGAGGCCGTGCTCGAAGCCTCCGGCAGCGTGCTCACGAACAAGTATGCCGAGGGGTATCCCGGCAAGCGCTACTACGGGGGCTGTGAGTTCGTGGACGTCTGCGAGGACCTGGCCCGCAAGAGGGCTTGCGAGTTGTTCAAGGCCGACCATGCCAATGTGCAGCCTCACTCCGGCTCCAGCGCGAACATCGCTGCCTACTATGCCATGATGCAGCACGGCGACACTTTGATGGGCATGTCGCTGGCCCACGGCGGCCACCTCACCCACGGGCACAAGGTCAACTTCTCGGGTACGCACTTTAAGATCGTCCAGTACGAGGTACATCCCGAAACCGAGTTGATCGACTACGACCAGGTCCGGTCGCTGGCGCGCGAGCACAAACCCAAAGTTCTGCTGGCTGGCTGGAGCGCTTACTCGCGCCAGATCGACTTCAAAATCTTCCGTGAGATCGCAGACGAGACCGGCGCCTTCTTCATGGTCGACATGGCTCACTTTGCCGGGCTGGTGGTGGCCGGCCTGCACGGCAACCCCGTCGAGTACGCCGACGTGGTCACAACGACCACCCATAAGACCCTGCGAGGCCCGCGTGGGGGCATGATCCTTTGCCGGGAGAAACTGGCCAAAGAGGTCGACAAGCGCATGTTCCCCGGCTACCAGGGTGGGCCGCTCGAACATGTCATCGCGGCCAAGGCGGTGGCTTTCAAAGAGGCCATGAGTGAGGAGTTCAAGGTCTACCAGCGCCAGATCGTCGCCAATGCGAGGGCTCTGGCAAAGGCCCTGGCCGAGGGTGGAGCGCGCATCGTGTCGGGTGGCACTGATACCCACCTGATGCTCGTCGATGTGACGCCGCTCGGGTTGACCGGGCAGACCGCCGAGCACGCCCTTGAGACCGCCGGCATCACGGCCAACAAGAACGCCATTCCCTTTGACAAAAACCCTCCCGCTGTGGCCAGCGGGATTCGACTTGGAACTCCGGCCCTGACCACACGAGGATTGAAGGAACCTCAAATGGAACAGATCGCGGAGTGGATCCTGGAAGTCCTCAAGGCTCCCCAG
>QWHO01000450.1 GCA_021404945.1 bacterium CPR1 | reverse complement strand
AGGGTTGGGCCGAGCTGGAGGTCTGGAGAACTGCGACCAGACCGAGCGTAACCAACCCTGTGGAACCGGCTTCAGCTGAGCCTGGGCGAAGCCTACCTGGCCGCCGGTCAGGCTTCCCTCGCCTTGGAGCCCCTGCGTGGAGTCATCCGCCTCACCGGCATGGTGACTGAGGAGCACCAGGTCATGGCGCACGCCCGCGAGTTGCGCCCTGTGGCCGCCCGGCAGGCCTGCTCACAGCTTGGCGTGCAGGCCTCCCCCACCGTCCGGGCCTTGTTGTCCGACACGCAAACCTCGCTGGAGACGTTGACCGAGGCGCTGAGCAGCGAGGAAACCGCCTGGGATTGTCCCCGGGGGGTCTATGCCTTCGAGAGCTCCGAGCGCGGCCTTTACGGTCTGGCCCGGTTCACGCCCGCGAGCGTGGAGCTGGACGCTCTGGTGATGGTTCCCCACCAGGCCTGGTTTCGGATCACCCTGGCCGGGGACGACCGGGAAGGCGCCGCTCGACGCCTCAGCGAGGCGGCCTTCTACTGCTTCCAGGCCGGTCGCCCCGAGTATGCTCTGGTTCTCACCGAGCGAGCCCTGCAGCTCGATCCTCAGAACGAGGTGGCCGGCCAGTCGCTGAGCGCCCTTCGCGCCCGCGGCACCAGAGCTCCCGAATGGGCCCGGCTCTGCCTGACGACCACCACCTTCGGGTAGGACCGAAGGGCCAGGGCGGGAAACGTCCAGCATGAGGACCGTGATCGTGACCGGCGCCAGCCGCGGGATCGGAGCCGCGGTGGCCCGCCGCCTGGGAACGACGGGTTGGCACGTGGTGGTGAACTACCTGGTCGACCGCGAGTCGGCCCTGGAGGTGGTGGGCTCGATCGAGGCGGCCGGCGGATCGGCCCGGGCCGTGCCGGGCGACGTGGGTCAAGAGTCCGGCGTGCTGGCTCTCTTCAAAGGGCTCGACTCGCTGGACGGGCTGGTCAACAACGCTGGCATCACGGGGGGCTTCACGCGTGTGGAGGACCTCACCGAGGAGGTGGCCCGGCGGGTGCTGGAGGTCAACCTGCTGGGCACCATGCTGTGCTGCCGCGAGGCCGTGCGGCGGATGCAGGCGGGCGGCAGCATCGTCAACCTCTCCTCGGTTGCCGCCCGCACAGGCAGCCCCTTCGAGTATGCCCACTACGCCGCCACCAAAGCGGCGGTGGAAGCCTTCACGCTGGGCCTGGCCCGCGAAGTGGGCCAGCGAGGCATCCGGGTGAACTGCGTCGCACCCGGGCTGGTGGATACCGAGATTCACGCTCGGGGAGGTCAGAGCGACCGGGACGAGCGGCTGGCTGGCTCCATCCCGCTGGGGCGAGCGGCCCGGCCCGAGGAGATCGCCGAGGGCGTGGCCTGGCTCATGTCCGAGCAGGCTTCTTATGCCACCGGCACCGTGCTGGGGCTAACCGGCGGACGCTGAAAGCGCCTCCCGACGCGCGATCCAGAGCGGGATGGCGCCAAACGAGCAGTCCACCAGCTGCCAGAAGAACGGGATCCCCCTCAGCGGCCCGCAGATCAGTGCCAGAGCCAGCACCCCGGCACAGGCCAGCAGACCGAAACTCGATCACCCGGAGATTTCGTGCCGGGTCGCGTATGGTGCTCGGGTCGAGGCCTTTCAGCGTCTGGTCGAGTCGATGGACGGGAAGGACCCGGCACGCCCGGCTTTCCCACCACCAGGGTATTGCCCTCGGGCCGAGCTGGACGTGTGCCGGCCGAGGAAGAGCACGGCCAGCATCACTGCATGATGCAGCAGTCGGTTCCGCAGGCCATGAAAGGTAATGTTCCTGGTTGTAGACCAGGGCGTCCCTGACCCGGTGAATCCACGCTCCGAGGGGGGTGGAGGGGTCCAGCCAGCCGGCCAGCAGACCGACCTCCTGGGCAACGGGAAAGCGGTCACTCCGGAGAGCAGCAAGCACGCTGACGAGCCCCAGAGCCACCCGGCAGCGAATTCAGCTTTGCACCACAAAGTGATATTCCAGTCCGTGCCCGCTGGTCCTCCTCGACCTCTCGCTGCACTCGTGCGTTACCGGGGGACCGGAAAGCGACATAGACTGGCGGACTGCCGCCCTCACCCCTCCCGCGCGTTACCGGGGGACCGGGGTCAGTCGCAGGTCCACTCGCAGCTCCACCTCGAAAACCCGTCGCCAGGGGAGCGCCACCTCGAACTGGGCCGAGTCGATGCGGGCCTGCCTTCCCAGCGCCTGCAGCTCGACCACGCGACCGCGCCAGCGCCGATCAAAGAGCTCTCGCGCCCATTCAAGCAGGTGCAGGCGGATCAAGAGAGCTGTGGTCTCACCGGCTTCGTGGTGAGGGCGCACCACGGCCTGGTAGGCAAAATCGTCCACCAACCTGGCCATCAGGAAGGCCTGGTGGGTCTTCTCGCTCTCCAGGGTCCGCTCCAGGCTCCAGCGCGACCGAGGGCACCATGAGCAAATCGTTGCTGATGGGGTCTTCTCGCTCTCCAGGGTCCGCTCCAGGCTCCAGCCCTGCTGACGTGCGGCCAGGCGGTGGGCCACCAGCTGAGCGACGGCGGTGCCGAAGGCGTTGGCGGCGGTGTTCCAACCGGCCAGGCCCTCCAGGCGGTGCACGGGGACGCGGTCGATCAGGGCAGTGGCCAGGCCCGGGTCCATCTAGTTGACCCTGGAAAGGTCGGCCACCGCCACCCGGCGGCCGGCTGCAAGCAGGCCCGCGAGGCGCTCCACCTGCGCCAAAACTCCCTCCTCGCCCGGGACCAGCACCAGCAGCACCACGTCCCCCGGGCTTGCCAGGCAGGCCCCGGCCAGCTTCAGGTGGTCATCCACCATGCGGGCCAGGGGCATCGTCTCCAGGGGTGGGATCCGATCCGCTGCTTCCGGGTCGGAATTAATCACCTGGACGGACGGGTGCAAGCCCACCCGGTCGGCCAGCCAGCCGGTCAGCATGCCCATGCTCAGCTCGTCAGCTCCCGACAGCAGGGTGAATCGCTCCTGGAGGCGGCGCCTGCGCACCTCGCCCTCCAGCCAGGCGGCCTCGGCCAGGTGGGGCCCGCGCGGGGCCGAGTCGTCCAGTCCCACCACCAGCCTGTGGACGGTGCGGTCCTCGAGCAGGTCGAGGGCGAAGCCGAGCAGCTCGAGGTTGCGCTGGCGCACGAACCGGTACTCGGCCAGGATCTCGGCGGGCACATCCGCGGGAGGGTCGGTCGAGCCGCTGGCGGCCCAGGCGGCCAGGCGCCGCTCGTAGGGCGCCTGAGCCTCGGAGGTGAGCAGGCTGAGCCGGGGGAGGGTGGCCACCAGGTCGACCCGACCGGTCAGAGCCCGTAGAGACACGAGCCGCTCGCGGGCCAGTGCGAGCGGGGTGTCGGCCCGGCGCGAGCCAACCAGCCCCCCGTAGCAGAGCATCTCCAGGGAGACCAGCTTGAGTTCAGCGCTCTGGCTGCGCAGCCAGCTCGCCAGGCGCTCAGGTTGAGCCGGGCTCAGCCAGGCCCGCGGGGGCGAGACCACCCGCGCCCCGGCGATCCGCCCGAGCTGCTCGACGAACAGGAGGTTGCAAGGGCGGTCGTCGAGGGGCAGGAGCACCACCTTGGGGTCGCTCAGAGCCGGCCGGCCCAGCGTCGCCAGGCAGAGGAGGAGCAGGATGGACCTCATCGGACGGGCTTCTGCGCGTAGCGCAGCATTCTTCCCGCCAGGGTAGCCAGGCCAGTCTTGCTTGGGTCGCACGCCCCGAGGGCGACATGGAAAGCGGCTGCTGCCGGTTACGCCTGCGAATAGGATGACAGCCCTCTTCCTGGTAAAGGGGGTTACGTCCAATGATGCGCTTCGCCCAGGCTCAGCTGAAGCCGGTTCCACAGGGGCAGGAGCTCGGGCTCGGCCGGATGCCCCCCGACCAGCGCCAGAGCCTCTTGCAGCAGCCCGAGGTCGCCTCGCTCCATGGCCTGGCGGCACTGGCCTGCCACCTCCGAGCACACCGCGTCGCGCAGGGCCTGCAACTTGCGGCCGCGCGAGGGAAGGTCGGGAGTGGCGCGCAAGAGCGCCAGCGCCCCGGCCAGATCTTTTTCCGCCACCAGGCGGGGCAGGCGCTCCTCGGGCGGGGGCTGCTGCAGCTCGCCGGGGATCGGCCCCCGTTCGAAGATCAGCGGGGCGCGGAAGTGGAAGTCCAGCGTGCCGACCCCCAGCTCTTGCGCCAGGGCCAGGTGTTGCCGGGGCCAGAGCTCGAGGACGGCGGCCTCGCTCTCTTCGCTCGCAGTTGTCTGCCAGGAAGAAGACCGGTAGCTGATGAGCCTCTCCCCCTCGGGCCGGGACAGGAAGCGCTCGAGCTGGCCCTGGGAGATCTGGAAGGCAAAGTCGAGCCCCTCGTCGTCCCACCCCAGGGCCAGCAAGGCTACGCGGGCAGCCGCCTCGACCGCGAGAGCGAGTCCGAGCCAATCCACTCCAGTCAGGTCGTGCCCCCGGTTGTCGGCTCTCAGGCTCTCGACCAGCGGGGCGATGGCCTCCGGAACGCGATGGGGGAGGCTTGGAAAGACTTCGGTGAAGGGGACGTGCCCATGCAGGCGGTGGGCCGGACAGACGTCCAGAAACCACATTCCGCCACGCTCGTAGCCGCGCAGACAGGCCCGCACCTCGAGGCGGCGCAGGCCCTCCCAATCGGGCTCCTCGGAGAAGGCGAAAACGTTGTGGAAGGACCCCACGGCCGCCGGGTTCCCCCTCGCCTGGTGGAGTCCTGGCGGCAGGGTGCCGGGCGGGCAGCGCGAAAGCCCCGCCATGCAGGCAGAGTGCGGTTTTTCGGTGGACTACACCCATCGCCTTCGCTTTACTCGCCAGGCCGAGGCGTGTGTGCGCGAGCTGGTGGGCGAGGCGCGCTGCCTGGCCTTTGTCGATCAGGGCTTGCTGAGCGCCCACCCCGAGCTGGCCCGAATGGAGCTTCCCGGGCTGGTCGAGGTGCTGCCCGTGCCCGGGGGCGAGTCGGTCAAGAACGACATGCGGTTGTTCGAGGAGGCCTGCCGGGCCATCGACCGGGCAGCCATCTGCCGCCATTCCTACG
>QWHO01000024.1 GCA_021404945.1 bacterium CPR1 | reverse complement strand
GAAGGGCTGGCACGGCGCGGCCAGCTCTCCGGCCTCCTCTGCCAGTTCCCCCAGGCCACCCACTGCACGCGCCGCACCTGCGACTGGATCACCACCCTCGCCGCGGAACTCGCTCCTCTGGGACTCACCTTCGAGTTTCGCCACCATTCCTGGCATCGGCCGGGCCTGTCTGCCTGGCTGCGCGAACTCGGCGTTGGCCTTGTCGCTGTCGATGCTCCCGAACTTCCCGGAGGATTGAGAGGTGTGGTCGAGGATGCCGCCATACCTGCGGTTCAATCGCTCGGCCGATCAGAGCCTCAGCCCGGACTCTTCGGCCCCAGCTTCTGCCCGAGAACTGGATTGCCCGGGCTGTCAGGGCCCGGGGTGGAGCTGCCTGCCGATGGCTCTGGGCAGACTCGGATCCACTCTGAGTCGGATGGCCCGGGTGGGCTGTCCGGGTCTGGGGCTGAGTTGCCTGCCAATGGCTCTGGGCAGACTCGGATCCACTCTGAATCGGATGGCCCGGGTGGGCTGTCCGGGTCTGGGGCTGAGTTGCCTGCCGATGGCTCTGGGCAGACCCGGATCCACTCTGAATCGGATGGCCCGGGTGGGCTGAAAGGGCCTGGGGATGAGTTGGCAGCAGGTGGTCCCCGGCACACCCGGAAACGCTTGGACCAGGTTGGCCCGGGGGACGGCTCCGCCGCCTCTGGGGCTGATGTCCCTGGCCATCCTGATGACTGCCCGGGCGTGACCCGATGTGCTGAGCTGCGGTCAGGCGAACCGTTCGGACAGCCGGTGCCGGGTTGCCTGCTCGCTGGTTCCCTGCTTGAGGAGGACGGGCTCCCTGCTCCCCAGCGCGTGCGCCTGGTCGTTGAGCTTAGCGCTGAGGAATACGCCGAGTGGGGAGCCATCGTAGGTCGGCTATCCAGCCAGTTCGGGCGCAAGGTTAGCTCCAGGGAAGTGATCCTTGAGTTGGCGCGTCGCCATGTGGCTAGCACCGGCGGTAATTCGCTCCAACGGAATCCGGTCGTGGTCCGCCTCGAGCCAGACGGGGCGGGCTTCGTGCAGACCGACCGCGGACCCCTGGCTGTCTCTCGACAGAGCTCGGAAGATTATCTTGCCCGGGCCACCTCGGTAGTGGTGCAGGGCTCGCAGCCGGCAACCACTTCGGTGCTGTTGCTCGGAGGAAGACGCCGCAAGAAGTTGCCGGCCGATGTGGTGCGGTCGGTGGTGGCTCGAGCTGGCGGCTGCTGTGAGTCCTGTGGACAGCACGGTATCCTCCACGTGCACCACATTCGCGCCCTTTCCAGAGGTGGTAGCAACGCGCTGGAGAACCTTCGCCTCCTCTGCTCCGCTTGTCACGGAAGAGAGCACGCCAGCGACTTTCAATCTGGCGGCTCCTGGGAGCGTGCGCGCGCTCGGCGGCAGCGTATCAGTGCCCAGAAGCGTAGCGCCCCGAGTTCCCGAGGTCGACCTGCTCGCCCCACAGGCTCAGACCCCTGATTTGGGAACCGGGCAAGACCCGTTGCAGCCGGCATCGTCTGCGGCTCGGACCCTGGCCTGGAACCGGGCAGGACCCGTTGAAGCCGTCATTGTGTCTGGAATCTGGAACGGCTCGGACCCTGGCCTGGAACCGGGCAGGACCCGTTGAAGCCGTCATTGTGTCTGGAATCTGGAACGGCTCGGGTCCCGGCCTGGAAACCGGGCAGGACCCGTTGCAGCTGGCATCGACTACGGCTCGGATCCTGACCTGGAAACCGGGCAAGACCCGTTGAAGCCGGCATCGTCTGCGGCTTGGACCCTGGCCTGGAACCGTGCAGGACCCGGGCGGGGCCTGAGAGGAAAGGCTCTCCCATGCTGGAGCTTCTGCGCGCCTCCAACCTCCCTACCGTGTGGACCAACGTGCTGGTGGCCATGGCTCTGTCGGGCCAGCGCAACCCGCTGTTCTTCCTGGCGCTGAGTTTTATCTACCTGGGCGGAATGGCCCTCAACGACTGCTGCGACCTGTCCTGGGACCGGCGCTATCGGCCCGACAAGCCCATCCCGTCAGGGAGGGTCCGCCTCTGGCAGGCGGCCCTGGTAGCGGCTTTTCTCCTGGCCGGAGGCGCAACTTTCTTGCTGATGGCCGGGGGGCGCTGGGCCACCCCGCTGGTGGCTCTGGTGGTGGCCTACAACCTGGTTCACAAGCGGACCGGGCTGGCTGCCCTGTTGATGGGTGGCTGCCGGGGGCTGATCCTTCTCTGCGTCACCCATGAGCTGAGGCCGACTCTACTGGTTTCGGCCCTGTTGCTGAGCGGCTACGTCACCCTGCTGACTCTGCTGGCCCGGCGCGAGGCTTTTCAGCAGGTCCGTAAGGGCTGGCTCACCACCCTGCAGGTAGCCGTGACGATTCTGACCGTGATGGGAATGGTGTTGGCCCTCTACCAGTTGGCCTTCTATGCCCTGGTGTTGCTGCTGGCACTGTTTCGGGCGCGCCATTTCGCCAATCGGGGCAACGTCAAGGCCATGGTGCTGACCCTGATCGCCGCTATCAGCCTGCTGGATGCCTGCTTGCTGGCCGCTTTCGGTCATTCCGGCTGGCCCGGCCTGGTGGGCTTCGTGCTCACCAGGCTCTGGCATCGCCGGGTTTCCGGTACTTGATGGCCCGAGCCACTGCTCTGCTGCTGGCCGCCGCTCCCCGCATGAGCGCTCTGGGACTGGGGCTGATGGCCCGACCCTCCGCGCTGCTGATGCTGGGGGCCGCGCCTCCCCGCGTGAGCGCTCCGCGCGGGGTGCAGACCTGATGCATAAGAGCTCCGCGCGGGGTGTCGGCTTGATGGCCCGACCCACTGCTCTGCTGCTGGCCGCGCCTCCCCGCATGAACGCTCCGCGCGGGGTGCCGGCCTGATGGCCCGACCCACTGCTCTGCTGCTGGTGGTCGGGTTGACCGAGCCGCTGCTAGCCGCCGCGCCTCGCATGAGCGCTCTGGGAAAGGCGCGCCGGGTCACTCCCTGCCTGCCGGCCGTGACCTGCCCGGTGCAGGCCACCATGCTGACCGGACTGTCCCCCGAGGACCATGGCATCGTGGCCAACGGCTGGTATGACCGCGAGCTTTGCGAGATCTTGTTCTGGAAGCAGTCCAACCGCCTGGTGCAGGGCGAGAAGGTCTGGGAGGTCGCTCGCCGTCGTGATCCCGCGGTGACCTGCGCCAACCTGTTCTGGTGGTTCAACATGTATTCCAGCGTGGACGTCTCGGTCACACCTCGCCCCATCTATAAGGCCGATGGCACCAAACGTCCCGACATCTACACTTACCCGCCCGGTTTGCGCGACGAGTTGCAGCGCGAGTTGGGGCAGTTCCCCCTGCACGCCTTCTGGGGCCCGCTGGCTGGCCTGGCCTCCAGCCGCTGGATTGCCCGAGCTGCCCGGCGGGTCTACGAGCGCTACCGACCCACTTTGAGCCTGGTCTACCTGCCTCATCTCGATTACGCTCTCCAGCGCACCGGCGACCTGCAGCCGGCCCTGAGCGAGATCGACACGGTGGTGGGGGAGCTGAGCGCTTTCTACGCCAGCCAGGGAGTGCGGGTGCTGCTGGTCAGCGAGTATGGCATCGAGCCGGTCCAGCGTTCGGTTCCCCTCAATCTGTTGCTCCGCCGGTCCGGCTGGCTGACGGTGCGAAACGAGCTGGGGCATGAGCTGCTCGATGCGGGAGCCTCGCGCGCCTTCGCGGTGTGCGACCACCAGGTGGCCCAGGTGTATGTTCGGGACGGCGTGAACGAGGTGAGGGCCAGGCTCGAGCAGACTGAGGGGGTGGAGCGCGTGCAGTCGGGCGGCTCGAATCCTCGCTCAGGAGAGCTGGTGGTCGTGGCCGCGCCCGGCTACTGGTTCAGCTACCGTTACTGGGAGGAGGAGCGCCGGGCGCCCGACTTCGCCCGCACGGTGGAGATTCACCGCAAGCCGGGTTTCGACCCCCTGGAGCTGCACTTCGAGCCTGCGCTGCGCTTCCCACGGCTGACCCTGGCCAGGAAGATGCTGGCCCGGAAGCTGGGTTTGCGCAACCTGCTGGATGTGGTCGCGCTGGATGAGAGCCTGGTGCGCGGCTCGCATGGACGACCACCGGCGCCCGCTTACGCCCCGGTCCTGATTACCCCCGAGGGCGGTCCGCCTCTGGAGGCCCGGGGGGTCTTTCAGGTGCTCCTCGACAGCCTGTTTCCCGCCTGAAGCGGGTCCCGGGGCTCCCAGGTCCGACCAGTTTGGGGCCCTGGCTCGAGTGACGCGATTCCAGGTGCTCGCTCGAACGCTCCACCCGCTCCCAGGTCCGCCCAGTATGGCCCTGGCTCGAGCTCGCCCGTCGGCCCCACCTCGGAAGGTGGGGATCCCCACGTCGGGCGGTGGGGCTCCCAAGCCCTCGGCAGTTGGCAGCCGGCAGTAGCGGGTCAACTGGACGGCTTCATCCTGATCCAGGTCATAGCTGCCCCACCCCCCGCCTCCTAGACTCGACGGAGGAGGTGACCAACATGCAAAACATCGCCACCCAGGGCCACCACGAGGCCCTCAAAGAGCTTCTGGGCGGGGAGATCCCGGCCCCCCTGGCGGAGCTGGTCCATCGGCGGGATACGGCCCGGAACGACCTGGTGGAGTACCTTACGGCGGTCGAGTCCGAGGGCACCCGACAGGCTTTGCGAGCGCTCTTCGAGCTGCATCAGGAAGAGATCGGCTTGCTGCTGGCCGTGATGCAGCAGATGCACAAGAGAGCCTGAAGACTCACAGGAAAGCCTGACGATACTCAGGAAAGCGTGAAGAGATGGACACGCTCTACATCTTCATTCTGTCGGCCTTCGTCGGCTGGTTGGTGATCGGGCGGGTGCCGGCCCTCTTGCACACCCCGCTGATGGCCGCGACCAACGCCATCAGCGGGATTTCGCTGGTGGGCTCGATCCTGCTCGCTGGCGGTGACCACGGCACGGTGCCCACCATCCTGGGAACCGTGGCCGTGGCCGCCGCCAGTATCAACGTGATCGGTGGCTTTTTGATCACGGACCGCATGCTGAAGATGTTCCGCAAGCCATGATGTCCTGGCTTTACCTGCTGGCCTCCGTGCTCCTGATTCTCGGCCTGCAGGGCCTGACCGACCCGCGTGGGGCGCGGCGGGGCATCCAGCTG
This sequence comes from bacterium CPR1, assembly GCA_021404945.1. Taxonomy (GTDB): domain Bacteria; phylum Vulcanimicrobiota; class Xenobia; order Xenobiales; family QWHO01; genus QWHO01. The sequence goes on along the minus strand of QWHO01000024.1, from coordinate 21,869 downwards.
GCGGCGCTTGGCATGCTGGCCGCGGTCGGGGGCACCCTGCTCAGCCCCGAGCTCCGCACCTACCTCTGGATCGCTCTGGGCATCTTCACAGGGGGCGCCATCGGGGCAGCCATGGCCATCTACATGCCGATGACCGCCATGCCTCAGCGCATCGCCCTCTCGCACGCTTTCGGAGCGCTGGCGGCGGTGCTGGTGGGGGTGGCCGAGCACCTGCACCGGGCCGCCGAGCTGAGCACCCTGCAGCACGCCGCGCTGGGCTTCGAGGTGCTGTTCGGGTCGCTGACCGTGACCGGCAGCTTGATGGCCTTCGCCAAGCTGCAAGAGCTGCTGCCCACCGCTCCCATCGTCTACCCCTTCCAGAACGCCACCAACCTCGGCCTCTTCGGAGCCACGGTACTGCTTTACTGGGCCCTCATGACCACCCCCACCTCCACCCCGCTGCTCCTGGGCATGGCTGCCCTGGGCCTGGTGGTGGGCATCCTCATGGTCTTGCCCATCGGGGGAGCCGACATGCCGGTGGTGGTCTCGCTGCTCAACTCCTACGCCGGGCTGGCGGCCTCGGCCACGGGCTTTGCCCTGGGCAACCAGGTGCTGATCATCGCCGGGGCGCTGGACGGAGCCTCGGGCTTCATCCTGTCGATCCTGATGTGCCGGGCCATGAACCGCTCCTTCACCAACGTCCTGTTCGGTGCCTTTGGCACCCCCACGGCCACCACGAGCCACGCCGACCAGACCATCCGCTCGGTGACCCTGGAGGACGCCGCTGTGCAGCTGGCTTACGCCCGCAAGGTGGTGGTCGTGCCCGGCTACGGCATGGCCGTCTCGCAGGCCCAGCAGACGGTGCGCGAGCTGGCCGAGCAGGTGGCCGCGCACGGGGGCGAGGTGGAGTTTGCCATCCACCCCGTGGCCGGCCGCATGCCGGGGCACATGAACGTGCTCCTGGCCGAGGCCAACATCCCTTACGACCAGCTCAAGGAGATGGAGCAGGTCAACCCCGAGTTCCCCTCCACCGACGTGGCCCTGGTGGTGGGAGCCAACGACGTGGTCAACCCGGCCGCCCGCGAGGACAAGAGCTCGCCGCTCTATGGCATGCCGATCCTGGATGCCGATCGGGCCCGCTCGGTGATCGTGCTCAAACGCAGCATGAAGCCCGGCTTTGCGGGCGTGGAGAACCCCCTGTTCGCGCTTCCCAACTGCGCGCTCTTGTTCGGAGACGCCCGCGAGACCCTGGGTCGGCTGGTGGCCAGGATGAAGGCGCTGTGAGTATCGTTGGCATCCCCCGCGAGTGCACACGAGCCCTGGTGGCCCTCACCCCTGAAGGGGTGGATCGGCTCACGGCGCGCGGTTTTACGTGTCTGGTGGAGGAGCGTGCCGGTGAGAGAGCAGGTTTCGACTATCCGTCCACGGTCTCTCGCCAGGAGCTCTGGGAGCAGGCCGACATCGTCCTGACGCTCGACCCTGCCACCTGGCCCGCTCCTCGCCCCGGCACGGTGCTGGTGGGCTTGCTGGGGGAGAGCCGGCCCGCCGCAGTGGATGCCTTCGCGCTCGAGCGCCTCCCCCGCATCAGTCGTGCCCAGAGCATGGACGTCCTGTCCACCCTGGGCACGGCGGCCGGCTACCGGGCCGCCCTCCTGGCCACGGAGCGCTGTCCCCGCTTCTTCCCGATGCTGACGACGGCGGCCGGCACCGTGCCGCCGGCCCGGGTGCTGGTGCTGGGCGCAGGGGTGGCCGGTCTGATGGCCATGGCCACCGCCCGGCGACTGGGCGCGGTGGTCACCGGCTACGACATTCGCCCCGCTGCGCAGGACGAGATCCGCAGCGTGGGCGCGCTGGTGCTGACTCCCCCCGAGGTGGAGCGGCCCGAGTGCGACCAGATGCACGCCTGCGAGCAGCCCGAGGAGGTGCTCTCTCGCCAGCAGCAAGACCTGGCCCGGGCCGTGGCAGCCTCTCACGTGGTCATCGGGACTGCCGCGGTGCCCGGGCGGCCGGCGCCGGTGCTGGTGACCCGGGCGATGGTGGAGGGCATGCAGCCCGGCGCGGTCGTGGTTGACCTGGCCCTGGGCAATTGCGAGCTCACCCGGGCCGGCGAGGTCTACCTGCACCGCGGCGTGCACTTGCTGGGCCTGCGCGATCTGCCCTCCCAGCTTCCCTATTCCTGCAGCCAGATGCTCGCTCGCAACCTGGCCGCCTACCTGAGCCTGCTGGCTCCAGGAGGCACCCTGAACATCCCCTGGGAGGACGAGCTGGTCTCGACCTGCTGCGTTTCCCGAAAGGAGCCCCATGAGACCCGACCTGAGAACCCGCTACCTGGGCATGACCCTGGAGCATCCGCTGATCCCATCGGCCTCTCCGCTCACCTCCAGCCTTGACGGCCTCAAACGGCTGGAGGACGCGGGTGCGCCGGCCGTTGTGCTGGCTTCGCTCTTTGAAGAGCAAGTCGATCTGCAGCACGAGTTGGCCGAGAGCATCCGCCACCAGGGAGCCGAGGCCTACGCCGAGGCGGTGAGCTATTTCCCACCTCTGCGCGAGTACCGGGTGCAGGCCGACGAGTACCTCGAGCTGGTGGAGGGGGCCCGGCGCCGGCTGGGGATTCCCGTGATCGCCAGTCTCAACGGCTGCACCTCGGGTGGCTGGGTGGGCTACGCCTCGCGCCTGGAGCGGGCCGGGGCCCACGCCCTGGAGCTCAACCTCTACCACCTGGCGGCCGATCCCGAGCGCTCGGGGGCCGAGGTGGAGCAGCGTTACCTCGAGATCGTGCAGGGAGTGCGCCAGCAGATCCACATCCCGCTGGCCGTCAAGCTCGGACCGCAGCTCAGCTCCCCGGTGCACTTCGTGCGCCAGCTCGAGAAGGCAGGTGCGAGCGCGGTGGTGATCTGGAACCGCTTCTACCAGTGCAACCTCGATCTCGAGCAACTGGAGGTAGTGCCCCACCTGGAGCTGAGCCGCTCCTACGAAATGCTCTCGGCGCTTACCTGGACGGCGGTGATGTTTGCTCGGGTGGGCCTGGATCTGGCCGTGACCGGGGGAGCCCACACGGTCGAGGACGTGCTCAAGGCGCTGATGGCTGGCGCCAGCGCGGTGCAGATGGCCTCGGAGCTTCTGCTTCACGGCCCCGAGCGGCTCAGCCAGCTGGTGCTCGAGCTGGGCCACTGGATGCGCGAGCGGGAGTACCTGTCGGTGGAGCAGCTCAAGGGAAGCATGAGCCAGCAGCGTGTGGCCGAGCCCGCCGTCTACTTGCGGGCCAACTATCTGCGCACGCTGCAATATGGAGGCGAACGATGGCGAGGATGATGGATGGCAACGAAGCGGCGGCGCGGGTCGCTTATCGCACAAGCGAGGTGATCGCGATCTACCCGATCACGCCCGCTTCCCCGATGGGGGAGCTCAGCGACCAGTGGGCTTCAACGGGGCGGACCAATTTGTGGGGGGACGTGCCCCGACTGATCGAAATGCAGTCCGAGGGAGGAGCCGCCGGGGCTCTCCACGGGGCTCTGCAGGGCGGCAGCCTGGCCACGACCTTCACCTCCAGCCAGGGGCTGCTGCTCATGCTCCCCAACCTTTTCAAGCTGGCTGGCGAGCTCACCAGCATGGTGCTCCACATCGCCGCCCGTAGCCTGGCCACCCACGCCCTGTCCATCTTTGGCGATCACTCGGACGCCATGGCGGTGCGCTCGACCGGCTGCGCGATGCTCTTTTCGAGCACGGTGCAGGAGGTGCACGACCAGGCTCTGCTGGCTCTGGCCGCCGGCCTGGAGGGCCGACTGCCCGTGCTGCACGTCTTCGATGGCTTTCGTACCTCACACGAGATCGCGCCGGTGGAGTTGCTCAGTGACGATGACCTGCAGGCGCTGCTGCCCTCCGAGTTGATCCTGGCTCACCGCCAGCGGGCCCTGAGTCCCGAGCACCCGGTCGTGCGCGGCACGGCCCAGAACCCGGATGTCTTCTTCCAGGCCCGCGAGGCGGCCAATCCCTACTACGAGCGTTTCCCTGACCTGATGCAGGCTTTGATGGACCGCCTGGGAGAGCGCACCGGCCGCTCCTACCGGTTGTTCGAATACCGCGGCCACCCCGAGCCCGATCGGGTGGTGATGGCCATGGGCTCGGCCTGCGAGACGCTGTTCGAGACGGCGGACGCGCTCGTGCACGCCGGCGAGAAAGTGGGAGCCATCAAGGTGCGTCTCTTCCGGCCTTTCTCATCCGCTCATCTGGAGCACTGTCTGCCTCATTCTTGTCGCGCCCTGGCCGTGCTCGACCGCACCCGCGAGCCGGGCGCCTGCGGCGAGCCGCTCTTTCAGGACGTGGCCTGCGCCCTCATGCACCGACGTTCCCTGCAGATTTGCGGGGGACGCTACGGGCTCTCCTCCAAGGAGCTCACCCCGGCCATGGCCCGGGCCGTCTTTGACAATCTGAGCGCCGAGCATCCTCGTGCGCGTTTCACGGTGGGGATCTCCGACGACGTGAGCGGGCTCTCGCTGGACTATGACCCCTCCTTCACTCTGGAGGAGCCCGATTCGGTGCGGGCTGTCTTCTGGGGCCTGGGCTCGGACGGCACGGTGGGGGCCAACAAGAGCAGCATCAAGATCATCGGCGAGCAGCCCGGAATCTGCGCGCAGGGCTACTTCGTCTACGATTCCAAGAAAGCCGGAGCGCGAACCGTCTCGCACCTGCGTTTTGGAAAGCGCCCGATGGCTCGTCCTTACCTGATCGAACGGGCCACTTTCGTGGGCATTCACCAGTTCGACTTTCTGGAGCGCTACCCGGTGCTCGAGCGTGCTGAGCCGGGAGCCACCGTGCTGCTCAACAGCCCTTACACCGCGGACCAGGTTTGGGAGCACCTGCCGGTCGAGATCCAGCGGGAGTTGCTCGAGAAGAAGTTGCGCCTGTTCGTGGTGGACGCCACCGGAGTGGCCCGCACCGCCGGCCTGGGTGGCCGCATCAACACCGTGATGCAGACCTGCTTCTTCGCCCTGTCGGGGCTCGATGGCATGGAGGGGATCAAGAAGCACATCGAGGAGAAATACCCCGCTCGTCGCGAGCAGAACCTGGCCGCGGTCGCCATGGCCCTGGAGCACACGGCCCAGGTGACTCTGGCGGGTCGGGTCGCCGAGGGTGAAGCTCTGGAGCCGCTGGTCCCCGAGGAGGCGCCCGCCTTCGTGCGCGAGGTCACAGCTGTCTTGATGGCCGAGCAGGGCGACCGACTGCCGGTCAGCGCGCTTCCGGCCGACGGAACCTTCCCCGTTGGGACGGCTCGCTGGGAGCGGCGCAACCTGGCCCGAGAGGTTCCCGTCTGGGACAACGAGCTGTGCATCCAGTGCGGCAAGTGCGTGCTGGTCTGTCCTCACGCGGCCATCCGCGCTAAACTGGTGCCCCCCTGGCTGCTGGCCGATGCGCCCGATGGCTTCCTGAGCCAGAAGTCCATGTTCCGCGAGCATCCGGATCAACTGTACACCCTCCAGGTAGCAGTGGAGGATTGCACCGGCTGCACGCTGTGCGTGGATGTCTGTCCGGCCCGCGACAAGAGCCACGTCGCCCGCAAGGCGCTGGGAATGGCCGAGCAGCGGCCTTTGCGCCAGAAGGGCAGAGAACACTGGGAGTTCTTTCTCAAGCTGCCTCAGGAGCCACCGTCCAAAGCCAGCCAGGTCAAAGAGATTCAGCTGCTCGAGCCGGCTTTCGAGTTCTCCAGCGCCTGCGTGGGCTGCGGAGAGACGCCCTACGTCAAACTGCTCACCCAGCTCTTCGGCGAGCGGGCCATCGTGGCCAATGCCACCGGCTGCTCGAGCATCTACGGAGGCAACCTCCCTACCACGCCCTGGAGCAAGCTCTCCAGCGGGCGGGGCCCGGCCTGGAGCAACTCGCTCTTCGAGGATAATGCCGAGTTCGCGCTTGGCCTGCGGTTGGCTGCGGATGCCCAGGCGGCCCGGGCCCGCCGGCTGGTCGAGAAACTGGGCCTGCAGGGCGACCTGCGCGCCGCTCTGCAGGGCCGGGATGACCCTGAGAGCCGCGATCTGATGGCCCTGCTAGACAGCCTCAACCCTCGCAGCATCTGGGCTGTGGGCGGCGACGGCTGGGCCTACGACATCGGCTGCAGCGGACTGGATCATCTCTTCGCCAGCGGAGCCAAGGTCAACGTGCTGGTGCTGGATACCGAGGTTTACTCGAACACGGGCGGTCAGGCGTCCAAGGCCACCCCTCTGGCGGCGGTGGCCAAATTCGCCGCCGCCGGGCGCTCCATGCCCAAGAAAGACCTGGGGATGCTGGCCATCCTGACGGGTCGGGTCTACGTCGCCCAGGTCGCCATGGGCGCCAATGATACCCAGACCGTGCGCGCCTTCCGCGAGGCGGAAGCCTTCCCCGGGCCTTCGCTGATCATCGCCTACAGCCACTGCATCGCCCACGGCATCGACATGGGCAAGGGACTGCGCCAGCAGAAGCTGGCCGTGGAGACGGGCCACTGGCTGCTCTATCGCTTCGATCCGCGCACGGGGCTCGAGCTCGACAGCAAAGAGCCCACCAGGCCCCTGCGCGAGTACCTCGAGAGCGAAGGACGCTTCCAGATCCTGCGCCAGACCCACCCCGAGTCGGCCGCCCGGCTGGCCGAGGAAGCCCAGCAGCAGGTCAAGGAGCGTTATCAGCGCTATCGAGCCCTGGTGGCTTCCCGCTCGGAATAGGGCGCTCTTTCAGGCCGGGGCTGGAAGGCACGCCCCTGAAGGAGACGGGCTTCTCCAGCCTCAGCGCCTTCTGTAACGACCGCTTCGGGGTCAGCGCGCGCGCACGGGGCTGCGCTCGATCGAGCTGCTGGAGGGCGAGCTACCGCGCTCGGCCTGGAAACTGCAGCAAGAAGGCTTCGAGCTGCTGCGCACGATGCGCGAGAGCCAGCTGGCGAGGTCTTTCTCGGAGAGATGGCTCCGGTGCCAGGGCAAACGGAATGATCTGGCCGCATCGTGACTCCTGAGCTGGCCCGTCGCTCGAGACGGACGGGCGTGCTTGGCAGCGGGTATTGGTCTTTGTATACCTCGCGTGCAGGCAAAATTGTAGCTTCCGAGCTGCACTGAGGAAGTGAGCACAGTGCGCATCGACCCCGAATCCCACGAGCGCCTCAAGCGAATCGCCCGGTCAGAGAGGGTCAGCTTCAACCGCCCTGGAGCGGGCGCTCAAGCACTATGAGGATGCTGTCTTCCTTGAGAAGCTTAATGCCGATTTCGCAAGGTTGCATTCCGATCCAGAGGAGAGCAGAGCTACCAGGCCGACGTGGAGGCCTGGAACGGCACCTTGTCGGAGAACTGGCCAGAGGAGTCAGCCAGAAACCCTCGCGCGGCGAAGTTTGGATGGTGGATCCGGATTTTGCTCATGGAATTGAGCAGTCGGGTGAACGCCCTGCGCTGGTCATCTCGGATGACCGGCTCAATCACGGATCAGCCAGGCTATCCATCTGATCCCGATCTCCTGGACCACTCGCGAGTTGGCCAGCCATATCAACCTGGTTCCTCCTGAGGGGGGGCTGAGCCGGTCCTCTGACCTGATGTGCGAGCAAGTCCGGGCACTCTCCCAGAATCGATTCCGTCCCAGGCAACTGCTCGACCCGCATCGCTGGCTGGCCCACGCGGTAGCCGCCGGGGTGGCCAACGGAGCCCCCCGCATCGAGGTGACCACCGACTGTGCTTTGAGGGGCCGTTCTTTTGGGGCGGTGGAGTAGAGAATCTGTTCGCCTACCTGCTCAGCGAGCAACCCTGAAGACTGGGGTGATGACAAAGAGTGGGAGCGAGGACTGATCGTGACCAGGTCGTCCGGCTACACGAGCAGCGGCCCGGGCTGTCAAGCTCACCGTGGGCAAGAGCCAGTGACGACGACTGCGACCGCCGCGGGACGACGCTCGAGACTGGCTGGGAGCCAGACTGACCCCGCGTGCTCGGGGGGTGGGTTCCCCCTTGACCCCAGATGACCTGGATCATTGCCCCCGGCTCGAAGCCGCTCTACGGTTGAGCATGGAGGTGAAGGTCATGGCGCTCATTCACGATACTCCGCGGACGTTTCACCCGGTGGCCAGGGTGGAGGATGACGGCACGTTCAACGACAACCCCTCGGCTTACCATCCGGTAGGGCGCTGCGACTCCGATGGGTTGGTGCACGATACTGTGACCGGGTTCCATCCCGTCGGTCATGTCGAGCCCAATGGCATGGTGCATGACATGCCCTTCCAATATCACCCCATCGGGCGCATCGAGCGCGACGGGATTATCCACGCCCATCCCTACCAGAATCGTCCCGTGGGCCACGTCGATAGCCACGATCCCTATCTGCTCGAGCCCACCGAGCTGGCCGGGGCGGCTTACTTCCTGTTGTTGCGCAACCGGGACCGCAAGCGGGTCCTGATCCCCTGAGCTGACCTACTTGACCACCAGCGAGTCTTCGTTGGCGGCGGTCCGATCGAGCCAGGTGCGGTAGCCTCCGGACAGCAGAGCCGGAGAAAAGCCGTGCTGGACCAGGAGCCGGGCGGCGTAGTAGGCTCGCTGGCCAACCTGACAGTAGACCAGCAGCTTGCGGTCGCCAGGCAACTCCCCCAGCCGTGAGCGCAACTGGCCCAGAGGCAGATTGAGCGCCCCGGGAAGGTGGCCGCGCTCGAACTCACTCGGCTCGCGCACGTCCAGCACCAGGCCGGCCTCTTCGCCGATCTCCTCCCAGCGGGCCAGCGAGAGGTCGCCGCGCACTACGTTGGCGGCGATCATGCCGGCCATGTTGACAGGGTCCTTGGCGGAGCCGAACTGGGGAGCGTAGCACAGCTCGCACTCCTCCAGATCAAAGACGGTGGCTTTCTTCTGGATGGCCATGGAGATCACGTCGATGCGCTTATCCACCGCTTCTTCCCCCACCGCCTGGGCACCCAGTATCAGGCCGTCTTCGCTGCGGAAGATCAGCTTGATGGAGATGGGCCGGGCCCCCGGATAGTAGCCGGCGTGGTGGCCCGGGTGCAGGGCGACCACCGAGAAATCATCTCGGCCCGCCTGGCGCAGTGTACGCTCGCTGGTCCCGGTGCAGCCGGCTGCCAGGCCGAACAGGCCTACGATGGCGGTGCCCTGCACACCGCGAAAGCGGGCTTCGCGTCCGCAGATAGTGGCGGCCGCCACCCGCCCCTGGCGTTGGGCCGGACCGGCCAGGGCCAGCAGACCCCAGCGGCCGGTCACGATGTCCTGAACCTCGACCGCATCGCCCACCGCCCAGATGTGAGGATCGCTCGTGCGCATCTGGTCATTCACCCGAATGCCGCCTCGTTCACCCAGCTCAAGACCGGCGCTGCGCGCCAGAGCCGTCTCGGGCCGAACACCGAGGGCCACGATGACCAGGTCGGTGGGCAGCTCGAGGCCTTCGCGGGTTCGCACGGTGAGGTCCGCTTCCACTGAGGCCAGGGCCTGGCCCAGCAGCAATCGCACTCCTTTGCTGCGCATCCGTTCGGCAATCAGGCTGGCCATCTCGGGGTCGAAGGGGGGCATCACCTGGGGGAGCATCTCCACCAGGCTGACCTCCAGGCCCCGTTGCACCAGGTTCTCGGCCATCTCTAGTCCGATGAACCCGCCGCCCACGACCACCGCCCGCTTCGCCTGGCGGCTGGTGATGAAGTCGCGAATGGCGCGCGCATCGGGCATGGTGCGCAGGGCAAAGACCCCTTCCCGGTCCAGGCCGGGCAGGGGCGGGCGCAGAGGACTGGCGCCCGGGGCCAGCACCAGGGCGTCATACTCCACCTGATAGCTCTGGCCCGAGCTCAGCTCGCGCACCTCGATCTTGCGCTCGGCGGGCAGGATGGCTATCGCTTCGTGCCCGGTGCGCACCTCGATGTTGAAGCGCTGCCGAAAGAGCTCGGGGCTGGCCACCAGCAGCTTGGACTCCTCACGGATGACATCACCCACGTAGTAGGGCAGTCCGCAGTTGGCGAAGGAAACAAAGGGCCCGCGCTCGATCAGGAGGATCTCCGCCTGCTCGTTCAGCCGGCGCGCTCGGGCGGCGCAGGAGGCTCCGCCGGCCACGCCTCCGATGATGACGATCTTCACGATTTCGCCTCCCTGGTCGCGGGCAGGGGGGCCAGAACCGAGCCGGCCGCGTGGCGGGCCACGCCTCCGATGATGACGAGCCTCATGATTTTACCGTCTTGGAGGCGGGCGGGAAGGCCAGCACCGAGCAGGCCGCGTGGCGCGCCACCCGCTCGGTCACGCTGCCGAGCATGGTCCGCTTGAAGCCCGAGCGACCGTGGGTAGACATGGCCACCAGGTCGCTGTCGGACTGGCTGGCAAAGCCCAGAATCACGTCGGCTGCATCCCCGTCGAAGACGTGGCGCTCCTTGTTGGGGAAGGCGCGGGCCAGTTCGGCCTCCAGATCGCGAACGCACTCCTCGCGCGCTTCGCGATAAAGATCCAGAGGCAGCAGATTGGTGGCCGTCAGCACCGCCACCGCGCCGTCCGGGGCCACGAAGGGAGCCACCTGATCCACCACCGCCGAGGCCAGCGGAGAGCCGTCCAGGGGGACGAGCACCCGGCGAAAGCCGGCCTCAGTGACGGGGGGGCTGCCCGGTCGCACCAGCAGTACGGGGCAGGGAGCCTTGCGCAGCACGTTCTCCGCCACGCTGCCGAGCAGCCAGCGCAGGATACCGCTGCGGCCATGGGAGCAGATCACGATCAGGTCGGCCTTCTTGCTTCTGGCGGTGCGCAGGATCTGATCCTGGGCCAGGCCGGTCAAGAAATGAGCCTTGACCTGAAAGCCCTCCCTGGTCAGGAGATCAGCCTGCTCGTCGAGATACTTGCGCGCACCGGCCTGCTCGGCATCCACCCAGCGCACCGCCTGGGTGGGAATGGGTCCGGCCAGACTGCCCACGAAGGGGTCACCGACCCGCACCAGGATCAGCTCGGCTCCCCAGTGGCGGGCCAGCGGGCGGGCCGCCTTCAAAGCCAGCTCGGACAGAACCGATCCGTCCAGCGGCACAAGAATTCTCTGCATCAGCGTAGCCTCCTCACCTTGCCTTCAGGATAGGACCCCCCGGTCCCTGGCGCCCTGACCTGGATCAGTTGATCTGGATCATAGCGCCGCCGAGGGGTCGAGGGTATGCTTCAGGAGTGATCGTCCATCCATGCCAGGTTCATGCCGGACTCGAGGTCGCCCCGGGGTTGACCTTGAGAACCCGTGAGCAACTCGATGGCGGCTGGCTGGCCTGGATCGAGCAGGGGGGCGTCCCGCTCGAAGAGACTTCCGGCAAGCCGCGCCTCTTCGCTGGCTCCAGCTGCTATCAGGCCCAATGTGAGGCCTCGCGCTGGCTGCGCTCCCACGGCCTGATCCTGGCCCCCCAGTGTGGCCGGCGAGCCTCGAGCGAAGCCTGCTCCCCAGCTCGTTGCCTCGGGGGAGCTCCCACGGCCTGATGCTGCCCCCCAGTGCGGCCGGCGAGACTCGAGCGAAGCCTGCTCGCCAGCTCGTTGCATCGGGGGAGCTCCCACGGCCTGATGCTGGACCCCCAGTGCGGCCGGCGAGCCTCGAGCGAAGCCTGCTCGCCAGCTCGTTGCATCGGGGGACAGGCCTGAGGGCTGTTTCCGGCCGAGCACGAATCCCCCTCGGGTGAAGGCTCAGGCTGCCATCAGCGCCGCCTCGCTCAGGGTCATCCAGCCGTGATCCTCCTTGATCAGCCCCTGGCGCCGAAGCTGACTGAGCACGCGGATGGCGGTCTCGGTGGTGGAGCCGATCAGCTCGGCGAGCTCCTGGCGGTTGAGCAGAAGCTGCATCTTGTTGCCCTCGCCCAGGCGGCGAGCCAGCATGTTGAGGGCGCTCAGAGCCCGGGTCTCCACGCGCTCCAGGGCCATGGCCACGGTCCAGTCGCGCTGGTGGCGCAGCTCCTTGAGCGAGGTGCGCTCCAGCTCTTGCACCAGGGCGACGTGGCGCAGGGCCAGCTCGCGGGGCACGACCACCACCTCCACCTCGTTGCCGAGCACGGCGGTGGCGCTGACACCGTAGGGTCGTCCGTCCAGGATGGCCACCACGTCCAGAAAGTCGCCCGGGCAGGCCAGGCCTACGATCATCTCGCGTCCCGCGCTCGAGCCGCAGGTCAGCTTGACGACCCCGCGCACGACCTGGTAGACCATCTTGGGACTGTCACCCTCCAGGAAGACGCTCTGTCCCGCTTGGAACGTCCGCTTCTGGGTCCACTCGCACAGCTCGGTCAGGTCGGTGAGTCTCATGGTCGCCTCCGGTCTTGTTCTGGTTTCAGCATAGCCCGATCACACCGGCTTGAAGACCGACCCTGGTGGTGTTCCTGGCTCCCCCCCGAGGGGGTTGACGGCCTCCTCCGAAAGGAGGACGGAGGATGGGAGATCTTGCTCAGCGAGGCAACCGCTCCCCGGGATGCAGCTCGAAGTGGGCGCCACGCGGACTCTCCAGGGCCATGGCCTGGAGCTCGCGCTGCCAGTCCCGCCGAAAGCGCCGCCGCCAGACAGCAAGACTGGTGCTGGGGTCCTGGGCCAGTAGATGCTCGGCCGCCCGCAGGGCCTGCTCCACACTGTGGGCCGGGATGCCTCGCTCCAACTCTGGCTCGAGCAACAGGTAGCTGCCGTGGCCGTAGAGCACGTGAATCGTGCGTTCGTAAAGCTCACCCAGTTCTCCGTCGTCGCGGCAAAAGACCAGCACCCGCTCGCTCAGGTCCGGTAGGAACAGGCGAACGGGCCGCTCGGGGGCGGCCTGTCCCGGCCCCAGCACTGTAACTCCTGGCTCGACCGGCCCGATCTGCTCGACCTGGCCGCACAACAGCAGCACTCCGTAGCCCCGCACCCCTCCGGGTAGACGGATTTTACCTTCCACCATCAACAACCCGCCCGCCATCTCCAGGGCCTCGCGCTGTTTCAGCTCGGTCACCTTCCAGGAGCCGGGAGGGAGGCTGCCCTTCTGATCCCAGACCCCGGCCGGGAGGTGGAACAGCTCCCACAGGAGGGTCTCCTGCTTCAGCTCCTCGCGGTAGCCAGCCAGCCATTCCTGCAGAACCATACGGTCTTCCTCGGTCAGACTGGCCTCGGGGTGGGCCATCCGGTAGCTGGCCGGAGCCATGTCCTCGGCCAGTGCCCGGGCGATGGACCGTTCCAGCACCAGCTTGCGGACGGAAGGCCGCATGCGGTTCCAGGTGCTGAAGTTCAGCCGTTCGCGGCCCAGATTGACCTCCTCGATCAGCCACCAGGACAGGGGGGCGACCTTGCTGTACCAGGGCCAACGGGTCTCGTTCGAGTGGCAATCGTAGCAGGCCCGCCGCACGATGGCCCCCACCTGCGGGCTCCAGGTCGGCTCGGCCTCGACCGGCGGATTGGTGCGCCCGGGTGCCCTCACAAGCTGGAGAGCCAGCACCAGCAGCAGCGCCACCTCCACGAACATTCTTCGTCTCACGCCTTCATGCTAAGCCGATGCCTCCAAACGGACGATGATCCAGGTCAGATGCCGGTGACGACCCCGTCCGGCGAGAGATCGATCTCCTCGTAGTTGGGATGCTTTCCCAATCCGGGCATGGTCATGATCTCTCCGCACAGGGGCACCACGAAGCCGGCTCCACCGAGCAGGTAGACGCTGCGCACCCCCAGCTTGAAGCCACGCGGACGTCCGGGACGGCGGGGGTCGTCGCTGAGGGAGGACTGGGTCTTGGCCACGCAGACGTAAGCGCCTCCGTAGCCGAAGGAGGCGCACTCCTCGAGCTGAGTGCGGGCGCGCGGAGTGTACTCCACCCCATCGGCCCCGTAGACCCCGGTGGCCAGGCTGGAGATCTTGTCCACCAGGCTGGCATTCAGCTCGTAGGCCGGCCGGACGGCCGCGGGCGGGCCCGATTCGAGCACCTGGCGGGCCAGCGCCAGAGCACCCTCGCCGCCTTCCTGATAGACGCGCACCGGCACGTGGGGGAGATCCAGCTCATCGGGCGGGTCACCCTCCATCTCGTTGAGGGCCACCAGGGTGGGCAGGCCGAAGCGCTCGAGCAGCTCGAGGTGGGCTTTGAGATTGTCCAGCCCGTGCAGGGTCAGGGCCCGGCGCGTGGCCACGACCACGGCCAGATTGGGGAATCGTCCCAGCTCGCGGCAGAAAATGTCCAGGAACTTCTCGGCCCCCAGCTCGGCCCCGAAGCCCGCCTCCTGCACAACCACCTCGGCCTGCTGCAGGGCCAGCCGGGTGGCTACCACGGAGCTGGTCCCGTGGGCGATGTTGGCGAAGGGCCCGCAGTGCACCAGGGCCGGGGTCCCTTCAATGGTCTGGGCCAGATTGGGCATGAGGGCGTCGCTCAGCAGGGCGGCCATGGCCCCCTCCACCTCCAGTGAGCTGGCCGTGACCGGGCGACCGCTACGATCCAGTCCCACGATGATGCGCCCCAATCGCTTCTTCAGGTCCGCGTAGTCGCGCGAGAGCGCCAGCACGGCCATGACCTCGCTGGCGGCGGTGATGTCGAAGCGGTCCTCGCGGGGGATGCCCTGGTGGCGCCCCCCCAGACCCACGACGATCTGGCGCAGAGCCCGGTCGTTCTGGTCCATGACCCGGCGGAAGGTGAGGCGGCGCACATCCAGGTCGAGCGCGTTGCCGAAGTGAAGGTGGTTGTCCAGGGCGGCCGCCAGCAGGTTGTGGGCCGAGGTGACCGCGTGCAGGTCGCCCGTGAAGTGCAGGTTGATGCGCTCGGCCGGCCAGAGCTGAGCGCGTCCGCCTCCGGTCCCCCCACCCTTTTTCCCGAAGACCGGGCCCATGGAGGGCTCGCGCAGCGCCACCACGGCTCGCGCGCCCATGCGTCGCAGGGCGTCGGTCAGGCCGATGGCCACGGTGGTCTTGCCTTCGCCGGCGGGAGAGGGGGACATGGCCGTCACCAGGACAAGTCGAGCGGATCCCGGCTCGTCCCCCCAGGCAGGGAGACGCAACTTGGCCATTTGATCGCCGTAAGTGAAGAGGTCCCTGGGGCCCAGACCCAGCTCGGAGGCAACTTGCTGAATGCTTCTCATGTCCACAAAGCTAGGTCAGGCGGGGGTGGATGAATATGATCTGGGTCAGCCTACCAGAGCGTGCGGACTGGATACTGCACAATGAGAGAATCTGGAGTGACCAGCACAAGGCCCTGGCCGAGCGCCTGTGCCACCAGCAGTCTGCCCAACGGATCGCGATGTAGCAAGGGTAGCTTGCCTGAAAAAATGGCGTCCTCCTCCGTGACCGCCAGGCTCATCCGGGGTACATATTCTAGCGGGGTAAGGCGCAAAGCCAGTTTCTTGAGTGTGACCTTGAGACGGATTTCCCAGCCCGACGCTGCGCTCAGGAAGACGCGGCTGGCAGGGTCCTGAAAGGACGTCCTGCAGCGGTCCGACAAACGATGGTCCCCTTCTGCCAGCCAGAGGGGAAGCTCCAGTGGCTCCAGCCATTCCTCGGGCAGGGGCTCGAAGAAGGCTTCTCCAACCTTGGCCAGGCCTTTGACCAGGCCGATGGGTCGCGGTTTGCCAACCGTGACCAGGGGTCGAAGCTCGGCAATGGGCTTGCTCCGGCGACAGACGATGATGGTCTCCCCTTGCTCGAGCAGGTCGAGATACTTGGAGAAGCGCGCTTTGATCTCGTGGACGTTGACCTCTATCACGGTTCGATAACAGGTCAACAAGCAGGTCAGATCAACCGCAGCCGCTTGGCCGCGGCGTCGGCCAGCACCATCACGGGCGGCCAGATGAGCAGGCTGAGCCACTGCCAGCCGCTCAGGGGCGCGGTCTGGAAGACCCGCTGCCAGCCGGGAAGGTGGGTCAGGGCCAGCAATGCCAACCCCTCCAGGGCCATCCCCGCGAGAAGGAGCCGGTTACGCCACCAGGCCCCCCCGATGCGGCTCTCGGAGCGACAGGCCAGCACGTTGCCCAGCTGGCAGGCGATGATGGTGGCCAGGGCCAGGGTGGTGGACTGGCGCAAGACCAGCTCCAGCTCCCTGGGAGCGGTGTGCTGCAGCAGAGAGGAGGTAACCGCCTGCAGCTCGCTCAGGCCATAGCCGTGGCTCCACCACACGGCTGCGAAGGCCAGCATGGCGGCTGCCCCCTCGAGCATTCCCAGAAAGGCGTAGGTGCGCAGCAGCAGCTTGCCGTCCAGCATGGCCTGCTCGCGGGGACGCGGGGGGCGGTCCATCTGGTCGGGCTCGGGAGGCTCCGAGCCCAGGGCCAGGGCCGGCACCATGTCGGTTCCCAGGTCGACGGCCAGAATTTGCAGGATGTTCAGCGCAGGCGGAATCTTGAGCCCCACCATGAAGAGGAAGGGCAGCATCTCGGGGACGTTGCTGGAGAGGACGTAAGTGAGGAATTTGCGGATATTGGCGTAAACCGTCCTTCCCTCCTCGATGGCACTGACCAGGGTAGCGAAGTTGTCATCCGTGAGCACCACGTCAGAGGCCTCCCGGGCAACGTCGGTGCCCTTGCGCCCCATGGCGATGCCGATGTTGGCTGCCTTCAGGGCGGGCGCATCGTTGACCCCATCGCCCGTGACGGCCACCACCTCGCCCAGCTCCTGGTAAGCGCGCACCAGGCGCAGTTTCTGCTCGGGCAGGACCCGGGCGAAGAGCAGCTCGGGAACGCTGTGGAGCAGGGCCAGCAGCTGGGCCTGGCTGAGGTGCTCGAGCTCATCTCCGGTCAGCGTGCGACCGGGCTCCAGGCCGATCTGGCGCGCGATGGCCCGGGCCGTGGGTCCGGCGTCGCCGGTGACCATGGTGATCCGCAGGCCGGCCCGATGGCACCGCTCGATGGCCCCGGGCACCTCAGATCGGGGCGGGTCGTGCAGCCCGAGCAGGCCCATGAAGACCAGTTCTTGCTCCAGGGCCTGGGGAGTGAGCTGATCCAGGCCCTCTCCCGGGCGGGCGGCCAGCGCCAGGACCCGCAGCGCGCGTTCGGATAGCTCTGCTGCGGCCGACTCGATGCGCGCCCGCGCATCGGCCTGGAGGACCACCACTCCCTCCTCGAGCAGCACCCGGTTGCAGCGTCGCAACACCTCCAGCGGGGCTCCTTTGGTCAGCGCCAGCTGGGGGGCAGGGGGCAACCCGAGCCTCAGACCTTCGACCACCACGCTCATCAGCCGCCTGCGCGAGTCGAAGGGAGCTTCGCGCAGACGGCTGGCAGCGATTTCCAGGCCGAGCCGCTGAGCTGCCTCCAGCAGGGCCACCTCGGTCGGGTCGCCGATGGCGACCTGGTCCACCAGGCGCGCGTTGGAGGCCAGCACGGCTCCGGTCAGGAGCGGGTCGGCCCGCTCGACCTCGCCCGCTGCAGGCAGCCAGAGGGACTCGAGGGCCATGCATCCTTGTGTCAGGGTCCCGGTCTTGTCGGTGCAGATCACCGTCGTGGCCGACAGCGTCTCTACCGCCGAAAGCCGCCGCACCAGGGCCTGGCGACGGGCCATGCGCTGCACGGCCACCGCCAGCGAAAGGGTGACGGTGGGCAGAAAGCCTTCCGGTACGTTGGCCACGATGATGCCGATGGCAAACAGGGCGCTTTCCAGCAAGCCCAGTCCTACCACCTGGTAAGCCAGCGCGAAGACCAGCAAGCCGATCCCCAGCGAGAGAAAGGTGAGCCGTCGCACCAGCTCGTCGATCTGCAGCTCGAGCGAGCTGCGCTCGCGCGCGACCGAGGTCGTCAGACGGGCAACCTGGCCGAACTCGGTGCGGGCCCCGGTGGCGTAAGCGATCGCCTGGCCCCGTCCGGCCACCACCGAGCTGCCTGAAAGAACCAGGTTGCGGATCTCGGCCGCGTGCACCCGCTCTCGGGTCGGACTTTCGCCTGCTTGCAGAGCCTGGCCGGCCCGCACCGGCACCAGCGCTCGGGGCTCGGCCGCCAGCGCCTCGCGAGCCACCGGCATGGACTCGCCGGTGAGAACGGACACGTCCAGTTGCAGGCTCTCGGCCCAGACCAGCCGGGAATCAGCGCAGACCCGGTCGCCCTCCTCCAGCACCATCAGATCGCCGGGCACCAGCTCGCGGGCGGCAATCACCCGAGGAAAACCCTGGCGCAGAACTCGCACCTTCTGCGGCAGGACACGGCGCAGCGAATCGAGGGCCCGTTCTGCCCGGTAGTTTTGCCAGAAGCTGAAGACAGCGTTGATCACCACGACCGCCCAGATGGCCCATCCCAGCTCGGGCATGCCGGCCAGGAAAGCCAGGGCTCCGGCCAGCCAGAGCAGGACGGCCATCAGGTGGGTCACCTGGTCGAGCAGTCTCAAAGCCAGCGAGCGAGCCTCGGGAGCGGGGAGCTCGTTGGGGCCGTACTGCTCCAGACGACGGGCCGCCTCGCCTATCTCCAGCCCGGCCGGACCGGACCCGAGCCGCTCGTAGACCTCCTCCGGGGGCAAGGACCAGAGATTGAGCATGGTCAGGCCTCGCGCAGCTGGCGGGCATCCTCTTCAGGCAGATGGGGGTTGATGAACATCCCGGTCCCCAGCTCGAAGCCGGCCACCCGGCCCAACCGGGGCACGATGGCCAGGTAGTAGTGGAAGTAGCGGCTGCCGGCGGTATGGCAGCTGATGGAGCGCACCACCAGGTTGTAGGCGGGGTCGCCCAGCAGCCGGTCCAGGCTGCCCAGGACCTTGCCCAGGAGGGCGGCCAGGTCGGGCAACTCCTCGTCGCTTAAGAGCGAGAAGCAG
Source organism: bacterium CPR1 (assembly GCA_021404945.1). Classification (GTDB taxonomy): domain Bacteria; phylum Vulcanimicrobiota; class Xenobia; order Xenobiales; family QWHO01; genus QWHO01. The sequence goes on along the minus strand of QWHO01000024.1, from coordinate 3,254 downwards.
CCGGCGTGCCGGCGTGGGAAGATCCACAGGCTGTAGGGAGAGAAGGCGGCAAAGGGAACGAAGGCGGTGAATTGCCCCACTTCGGCCACGATGCGCTTGCCGGCGGCGCGCTCGGAGTCGATCATCTGGCAGTAGAGGCAGCGGCCCCAGATGCTGTAACTGCGCACCGCCTCCTCCAGTCGAACCTGGACCTGCACCGGCATCACCGGCAGGCCGACGATCTGCGAGTGAGGGTGCGAGAGCGACGAGCCGGCCTTCTCGCCGTGGTTCTTGAAGACGATGATGTGGTCGACCCCGCTCACTTCCAGCAGGGCCTTCGAGCGGTCGCGCCAGGCCCGCAGCACCAGCTCGAGGTGAGCCGGCTCCATGCGTGCCAGCGAGTCGTCGTGACGGGGGCTCTCGGCCACCACCTCGTGGCGGCCGGCCGAGGGTCGGCACAGCTCCGGGAAGTCGCCGTGGGTCCAGAGATCGCCTGCCTGGGGAGTCATCACCGGAAAGCCGTTGGGAAACGAGCGTACCAGCCAGTTTCCGGCCGGGTCAGAAAAGCGCAGCGATTCGTCGGGGGTGTGCTCCTCCGCGCCGGGGCAGAAGGGGCAGTCTACCCGGGGCCCCTGGGGTCGTTTGGAGCGCTCGGGGGCGACGATCACCCAGTCACGGGTGGCGGTGTTGTAGCGCAACTCGGACATGGTTTCCTCCCATCAGGCCAGGAAGGCGCCGATTTTGTCTTGCTGAGAGCGCACGTCACGGCGCCCCAGCTCCAGCAATCGGTCGGTGAAGGCGGCGTCGAAGAGCAGGTAGCTGGCCAGCTCGGCCGAGCTCTCGTCCCCCCCCAGCCCGCGCAAGAGGTAGCGAACCACGGGTGGAAGGCGATTCATCAGTCCGGCGGCCAGGGCGCTCAGGCTCTGGGAGGGGTTGAGGCAGAGAACATCCACCTGGCGGAAGGGCTCGCGATTGCCTCCGGAAACGGCCACCTGGCGATTGATGCGCTCACTGTGCTCGGTGTCGGTCTCCAGGGCGTCGAGCATCACCGCGTCCAGCAGGATACCCACCACCTGGGCGACGCTGGGGGCCTGCAGCTGCTGAGAGAATTCCGGTTGAGGGTAAGGCTGGCGCACCCCGATGGCCAGCACCCGGTCGGCACCCAGCTGGATGGCGGGCGAGAGCGGATTGCTGTTGCGCACGCAACCATCCCCGAAGTAGCGGCCTTCGATGGCCACGGGGGGAAAAAAGAGCGGGATGGAGCTGGAGGCCAGCAGGTGGTGGACTCCCATACTGGTGCGCTCGACCCGGTGGCGGGGCCGTTCCCACAGGGGCAGGTCGGGCTGTCCCTCCAGGAAGAGCACCCCGTTCCCGGTCTGATAGTTGGTGGCTCCCACCGCCAGGGCCCGCAGGCGCCCGGACAGCACGTGGCCGGGGATGCGCTCGAGGGGGATGCGGGCGAGCAGTCGACCGAGAGGCTCCGTATCGAGCAGCGAGCGCGAGCCCACGTGACCGAGCAATCCGCCCAGGCTCAGGTCGCGCATCCAGCGCAGAGCGTTCTTGAGCAGGGTCAGGGGATCAGTCCGGAAGACGCGTTGGGGGCGGAGATTGCCCCACACGGCCGTGAGCTCGGCGATGCCATCCTGCACCGTCTCGGCATGAGCGGCCAGGGCGGCGGCGTTGATGGCCCCGGCGCTGTTTCCAACCAGGATGGGGAAGGGAAGCTCGCCACGCCCCATCAGGCCACACTCCACCAGGCCTGCCAGCACACCTGCCTGGTAAGCCCCACGGGCACCACCACCGGAAAGGACCAGGGCTGTCTTCATCTGGTGTCGAGTGTAGCGCCAGGGCGGGGGGGGTGGTTATGATCCAAGTCAGTTTGGTTCCTTCAGCGGCGTGCTAAGCTGGGCCTGTCCGTGTTCGCGGACGACTAAACGGAGGCCTCTCGGCCTCCTTCAGGAGGTTTTTCCCTATGACTCGAGTGTCCGACGTCATGACCGACGAGGTGGTCACCATCGGTGCCGAGGCTTCCGTTCGCGAGCTGGCTCAGCTCTTGAGCCGCTCGCGCGTATCCGGCGCCCCCGTGATGGGGCCTGACGGCAGGCCGGTGGGCGTGGTGTCGCAGAGCGACCTGGCCACCTACGCGGCTCACTGCTGGGCTCGCCCCCCGCAGACCGGGCGCAGCCCGAGCGGGAGCTTCTATGACGGCCTCTGGCTCGGTCAGGTGGCCCCCGAGGCTCTCGAGTCGCTGGCCACGGAAACCCGCGTGGGCGACATCATGGCGCCCTTCGTCTACTACGCCAGCGAGGATACCAGCGTGCTGGAGCTCTCGGGTCTGATGCTGGAGAAGCACATCCACCGTGTGGTGGTCATGCGCGGCGATGAGGTGGTGGGCATGGTGTCCAGCCTGGACCTCATTCGAGGTTTGCGCGAGCAGCTCTTGACCGTGCTGACCGCTCAGTAGGCGAGCAGAAGGCCTGGCGGCTGCCGAAGGATCAGCTCGGCCAGGTTTCCGGAGGATACTCGCCCCAGGGCAGGGCGGCGACCCCGCGGGGCTCGCCCCCGCGCAGCTTGTGGCAGAGGTCGGCGGCCGCCTGGCGCACCAACGGGTCGGGCTCCTCGGCGCTCAGGCGCTCTAAATGCTCAGTCTTCCCCAGCGCTTCCAGCAGCCTGGCCGCCTGGATGCGGTGGGCCCGGCTCCAGAAGAGCTGATTCGGGTGCACCGGGAAACGGTCCAGCAGGGTGACGGCGGCCCGCTCGGCCAGGGCTGGGTCCTCACCGCGCTGCCGGTAAGCATATTCGACCAGCTGGCCGGTCAGCGTAGCCGAGCCGCTTTCCAGAACCGGAGTGGTGACTTCGTCCGTGAGCGGTCCCTGGCGAAGGAAGTAGAAGTCAAAGGCTTCTCCTCGCTCGCGCTCGGGCAGGGCCGGGTCGGCGATCTGCCGCACCAGCAGCTCGGGCAGGCGCTGCCCGCGCAGCACCCGGGCTGCTTCCTGTCCCGCTTCTCCCATCGCCTCCAGGCGCGGCAGCCAGTGACTGCCTCCCTTGCGAGCGATCTCGCTCAGCGTGGCCGGCAGCCCGGCTTCCCAGAGGCGGTCGCGCTGCTCGGCGGCGCGGTCGGCCCGGGCGATCCTGGTCTCGATGCCGGCCAGCCCCGCGAGCGCCTGCCGGGTGGCCGGCCGGTTGACGTAGCAGACACCGTACCAGGCCGGTGCTTCCTCCGACAGAAGGTAGGCCTTGCCTGCCTCGCAGGCGCGGGGCGGGCCGCCGTCGAG